>CAYGAJ010000038.1:0-15172 GCA_964347815.1 uncultured Gemmatimonadota bacterium
GCCCGGACCTCTTGCAGCGGAATCTCTTGCGAGGCCGCGGGCACCTCGCCGGTCGACAGGGAGTCGGGGAGGTCGGCTTCCCTCAGACGGCGCTCACGCCGATCCACAAAAGACGTGACGAACAGACTGGCGATCAGGATGAGCGCCGCCAAAACCAGGGGCGGATAGACGCCCAGGAGCGGAATCACGCCCCGCGATATCAGGCTCCCGGCGACCGCGCCGGCGGAGGCGCCGAAGGCCACGATCGGAAAAAGGCGCTCGCCCTCCTCCGGCGTGTAGATGTCGTTGGCGAACCCCCAGAACTGGGCCACGATCATCACGCTGAAGATGCTGACCCACAGGAAGAACACGACGCCCTGCACGAGCAGCGACATACCGAGCTGGAAGATGACGAAGAAGATGCCGAGATTCGCGGCGAAGAAGAGTGTGACCGCGTTGATCAGTCGCCGCCTCGGCACCCGATTGGCGATCATGCCGTACACCGGAACCGCGACCGCCAAAAAAACGACGATGACGGCATACATGTAAGCCTTGACGACGGCCCCAGCGCCCTCTCCGATCAGAGCCTCCCGTACAGGCCTGATCACGTAGTACGCCGCCAGCAGCATGAAGACGTTCAGCGCCAGCAGCACGGCCGTCGGACCCTCGCCGGCCCGCACGTCGGTCACGAGGCGAAGCGACCTGTCCAACGGCCGAGTGCGTGCTGTTCCTCTCATCGGGGCCTCCAGCTTTCGCCGCGGATGAAAACGTCCCAATCTACTTTGGCCTTGACCCTTTACGGCCGAAAGGCCGAGCCTCCAACACGACGATCTGAACGCCCCGGTCGCGTTGAAACCCCGACGCACGCTACGGGTCGGCGACTTCCGCGTGTTCTGGCGCGGGCGTGAACGCCATGACCCGGTCATCCCTTGCCAACTACGAGGTGGCGGAGGCCAGCGCGCACTGGCCTGGCGATCTGCCAATCAACACGATCTCGAACGGGTAGACACCGTAAGCTTCAAATCTTCCAACCAGCTGCAAGAGCGCATTCGGACGGGGTTGGGCCTGCCGACTGAGGCGAGTGTTGCGAGCTACGAGATCCTTATACGTGCGGCAGCTGCGTTTACTCGAGGTTCGTGTATCTGTAGAGGCCGATCAGGTTCGGAACTGGCGGTTGCGGCTCACCGGCGTCTGACCCAGACATTTCGAGCGAGCGTCTAGCCTCACCCGCTGTTGAGCGGCGGCCGCGAAGGAGCTATATGTAGTCAATCCCAAGGCGGAGGCCCACACCGGTTTGACACGGTGGCACGGCGGTGTTCCGTCCATCGTGTCCAATTCGAATGCACATGGCCGGCACGACCAGCGCGTGCTTCCCGTTGGACCCCTCCGTTCAGGCTGGCGCGGCCTTAAGCGGGAGAATACATGCGGCCGAGACAGCGCTTGACCCCCCTGGATCGCGTGCTCCGCCTCGTAACCGACGTGAGGCCCGGCGAAGGTACCACCGCCGTCCTTCTCGCCCTCAACCTGTTCCTCGTTCTCGCCGCATGGTACATGATCAAGCCGGTGCGCAAGGCGCTCCTGGGCGAGGGCGCGGAGGCGCGGTTCGGGGAAGGTGCCGGCGCCACGATAGAGGCCTATCTGTTTACGGGCATTGTCGTGCTCCTAGCCATGGTCGTGCCGCTGTACGGGAGCGTGGCAAGCCGCATGCCGAGGCGGCGCTTGATCAACGTCGTGACGACCTTCTTCGCCGCCAACCTCGTCTTGTTCTTCCTGGTGTTCCAGCTCGACGTCTCCCTGTTCGTTCAAGGCGTCGTGTTCTACCTCTGGGCGAGCATATTCAACGTGATGGTCATAGCCCAGTTCTGGTCGTTCGCCAACGACATCTACAAGACCGAGGAAGGCGAGCGGCTGTTTCCCATCGTGGCGTTCGGGGCGGCGCTGGGCGGGGTTGCGGGTGGCATTGCCAGCACGAGGATAATTCCAGCCTTCGGCGAATACCTCCCGATGGTGTTCGGTGCGGGCCTCCTGATGGTGACCCTGTTGATCACCAATTACACCGACGCGCGAGAGCGCCGCGTGCGTGAGGCGGATCTGCCCAGCGCGCTCACGACCGGTACCGTGCCGGCGGCCTCCCAGGAGATTCCGGTTGACGAGGTCCGGGCGGCGATTACCGGCGAGATTCCAGTGGAGGACGTTCAAAGGACGTTGACCGGCGAGATCTCGATCAAGGACGTGCGGAAGGCTTTGGAGGAGGGCGAGAGAACATCCGCGAGGGAGCGCGAAGCCCGCGCAAGACTCGAGGAGACCGCTCGGGGCATCGATTTCTCGGGTACCGAGAACCCGTTCAAGATGGTGTTGCGATGTCCGTATCTGCTCATGATCGGCCTCCTGGTGATGTTGCTCAACTGGGTGAACAGCGGTGGTGAGATCATCCTGTCGGACGTCATCATTACAGCGGCGAGGAATGCCGTGGAAACGGGCCGGGCAGCCGGGCAGACCGAGGGGCAGCTGATTGGAGGCTATTGGGCGGGCTTCTACACCGTCGTCAACATCGCGACACTCCTGATCCAGCTCTTCATCGTGTCACGTGTGATCAAGTACTTGGGAATCCGGATTGCCATTCTCGTCCTGCCGCTGATTTCGCTGGGAGCCTATTCCATCATGGCGTTCTACCCGGTCCTCGCGTATATGCGGTGGGCGAAGATAGCAGAGAACTCGACCGATTACTCGCTCAACAACACGGTGCGCCATACGCTTTTCTTGCCGTGCACAAGAGAGCAGAAATACAAAGCCAAGCAGGTGATCGACTCGTTCTGCCAACGGGCCGGAGATTTCCTGGTGGGGCCCACCATCTTCATAGCCACCACCTTGTTCGCGCTAGAAGTGAGGGATGTCGCCCCGCTCAACATTGGATTGGCTGCGATCTGGTTCGCGCTCGCCGTCTTCATCGGTCGCGACTACAAACGCCTGGCGGCCACCGGTCGGCCTCCGTGCGTAAGGGGTGCCAGCTAGGTGGCCGCGCGCGGGCTTTCCTGGCCGTCTTGCCATGTGCTTCCGCTCCCGAGTGCTCGGTAGAACAGATTTTCCCGGTTCTGCAGACAATGGTGAGGACAATATTCCGCCGTCTTAGTCCGGCACTGCTGTTGACGATGTCCGTCCTGCCCGTCGAGGCACGGGCGGCTCAGGTCACGGTAGGGGTGGATGCGGCGCTGAGCACGCGCTACGTCTGGCGCGGGCTCACGCGGACGAGTGACCCGGTGATTCAGCCTGGCCTATACGCGGCTCTCCAGCGGGGTCGGTCCTTTTTCACCGCCGGCGCCTGGTTCAGCGTCGAGCCATTCGAGGGGGATCGTTCCGATCTGAGCGATGCGGGCCTGGATCGCCGAGGTTTGGGCGAGTTCAACTATTGGGCAGAGTACTCGCGCTCCACAGAACTGGCTGACTTCGCCGTCGGCTGGACGGGCTACCGCTTCCGGACTGAGCCCGGCGCCGGAGGCCGATCCAGCGCTTTCAACACACATGAGATATACGGGCGCCTTCTGTTGCGACCCGTGCCGGCGCTCCAGCTCAGAACTGGACTCTGGTACGACGTCGACTCGGTCGACGGTGCATACATCGAGAGCGGGGCGAGTCTGAGGATCCCGCTTCTCCCGCTTCGGACTCGACCCGTCAGAGCGCTCCACCTGGGCATCCTCAGCGGCTGGAGCCTCGGGCAGGAAGTGAACGATGCTGAGCCGCTCGAGCTCGCCCAGTTTGCAGACCCCGGCCTGGTCTATGTCGAGCTGTCCCTCTGGTCCTCGTTCTACGTGGCGCCGTCATGGTCGCTCGCTCCGGCGCTCCATTTTCAGGTCAATCGAGACGCTGTGACGAAACGCACGGGCGCCGGTCCCGGGGCGGTGAGCGACAGCAAACTGTGGCTCACCATCTATGTGATCTGGAGTCACTCGTTTGGGGAGGACCGGAGGGCAGCGCGGTGAAGCTACATCTGCTGGCGCTGGGGATGGTCGTGGTGGCAGGATGCTACCGCTACAATCCTCGGCCGCTGCCTCCGGTCCCTTCACCGGAGCCGGTCCCACCGGCTCCCGCGCGAACGTTGCACGCCGGATTCGGACGTGCCGACATCACGCCTCCCCCCGGTGTCGGTCTACAAGGCTACGGGCCGGAGAGCCGTCGAGCGCGGGGTTATCGCCATCGACTGTACGCGCGTGCACTGCTCCTAGAGGACTCAACCGGCGAGCGAATCGCGTTCGTCGTCGCCGATCTGCACTCCATCTCCCCGCTGCTTCACCGATTGGTCGCCGCGCGCGTCGCGCAGGCCACCTCGATCGGCAGCGACAGATTGATACTCTCGGCGACTCACACGCACTCGGCACCGAACCACTATTTCGCGGCCAAGTTGTACAACGATTACGGGTCATCGGTGGCCGGCTTCGATTCCTTGATGGTCGAGTTCCTGGTTGAGGGCATCGTCTCGGCCGTCCGGGAGGCTGCGACAGGGCTTCAGCCAGCGCGCGTCGCCTGGGGGCGGGAGATGGTTTGGGGGCATACCCAGAACCGCAGCTACCCGGCGTTCGTTCTCAACGATCCTCTCCCTACTTTGCCGCAGCCACCGCCGCACCTCGAGCTGAGTGAGAGGCAGCGCGCGGTAGATCCGACCTGGACGATGTTGCGCGTCGACCAGCTGGACACGTCGAGTGGAGAGTACACGCCGGCGGGTGCCCTGAGTGTATTCGCGATCCATGGCACGGCAATCCCGCCAGCGACGGACCTGTTCGACGCCGATGTGTTTTCCCTGGCAGAACGGGGCCTCGAGCTTCACATCGACAGCCTCAACCACCGGCCTCCAGGGTTCGTGCCGCGAGCCGTTCACCTCGTTGCCAATGGCACGTCCGGCGACGTCTCGCCGGATTGGCCGCCGGGCTCGCGCTGCGGGACGCCGACCTACGGCGTCATCCATCGGCCGGGTGGGCCGCGCGTGCCGCCCACGCCCGAGGGTTGGCGCGAGAGCTCCAAGGACAGCCTCGACGCCTGCCTGGCGCAGGCACGTCGCTACGCGGAGGCCGCCGGCCGAGCTCTCGCCGCTCGAGCCGTCGACCTGTTCGATCGACTCGGCTCGCGGCTGAGCAGCGACGTTGGCCTGGCTCGGGCCTTCCGAACCATCCGGTTGAGAGGCGACGCGGCTCACGAAGGACTGTGCCCGAAGCCGAGGATGGGAACGGCGGCGCTGGCCGGGGCCGAGGACGGCTACACGCGGTACCGCGGTTGGCGGTTCCTCGGGCTGGTGCCGATCGGTTACGAGGAGGGTGGATCGGCCATCAAGCCCAAGACCGGCGACTGCCACCGCCCGAAGCGCACCGCGCTCTATCCTTTCCATGGCCTGATCGCGGGCCCCCACGGCTTCCCGGAGGCCGCCCAGTTCGCGGCGGTCAAGGTCGGGGAGGTACTGGTGGGGGCGGTCCCGGCGGAGATCACGGTCACGGCCGGAGCGCGCATGAAGTCGGCTATGACGAGGGCGGCCACGGAGCACGGTCTTGGCGGAGACTCGGTGGTGTTGATCACTCTGGCTAACGGGTACCTGCAGTACGTCACGACGCCGGAGGAGCACGCGGCGCAACACTACGAGGGCGCATCGACGGTTTATGGGCCCGGCACGGCGGCGGTCTTCCAGTCGGTGCTGGCCGGTTTGGTCGCAGAGCTTCGAGGGGAACCTACAGAGCTCGCCGCCATAAGCCGCTGACACCATCATCGCGTATCCCGGGGCGCCCAAGACGATCTTTCCCCGCAGATCGACGGGACCCAGGGTCCGCGCCGCGGCGCACACGATGATCTGAAAAAGCGTGACCCTCTCTGCGCCTTCCTCAGCTTTCTGGCGCTCGATGTACGCGAGCGTGCCTTCCACCTCTATCGGTAGGTCGAAATAGACCAGCGATTCAGTCCGATGCGGCATCAGAAACGGGAGCATCCGCCGCAGCGGCGGTGCGTCCGCCACAAGGAAGCCATCCGGCCGTTTACGCAGGGGCATAGCTTCAGGCTGTGGCCGTGGCCCGCGTCGTGTCAACGCGGTGAGCGATACAGAGCTGCGCGGCGGCACACCGAAGCGGGACGAGTCCGTCCAAGCAGCGTTCGGGACTAGAGCGCGTCGAAGAAACCCTCCATACGACGGCGCAACGCGGCGTCCGGCAGCCGACCCCGGGCGGCGTCCAAGTTGTCCACGGCGTGGTGCTCTTTGGTGGTGCCGGGGATGGCACAGGTCACGGCCGGGTGCGAGACGACGTACTTGAGGAAGACCTGCGCCCAGCTCGCGCAGTCGACCTCGGCGGCCCAGTCGGGGAGCGGCCGATCGCCCACGGCCCGGAACAGCCGGCCACGCCCGAACGGCAGATTCACCAGCACCGCCATCCCGCGGTCGGCGGCCAGCGGCAGGATGCGGTCGCCGGCGCTGCGGTTGGCGAGCGAGTAGTCGACCTGGATGAAGTCGAGAACTTCGCTCGACATGATCCCTTCCATCCGTTCGTACTGGCGGTCGCTGGAGGTGGTAATCCCGATGTAGCGCAGCCGGCCGGCCTGTTTCCACTCGCGCATCGTGGCAAGCTGGGTGGTGGTGTCGCGCAGGTTGTGGACCTGCATCAGGTCGACCCGGTCGGTGCGCAGCATTGCGAACGAGGCTTCCATCCGCTCGATCCCCGCCTCACGGCCCTGACGGTCGACCTTGGTGGCGAGAAAGACGCGGTCGCGGATGCCAAGCTCGGCCATCAGGTCGCCCAGCACGCTCTCCGAGTTGCCGTAGGAGGGCGCCGTGTCGAGCACCTTGCCGCCCAGCTCGGCGAAGACGCGCAGCGTCGCCTTGTAGGGCGCGCGCTCCTCGGCCGAGGGACCGACCCGGTAGTCTCGCATCCCGATCCCGACCACCGGAATCGCCTCACCGCTGGACGGGATCTTCTTGGTGATCAGTTCGCCCTGCCACGCACCTTCGGCCCGGCCCGGCCGCCAGCCAGCGATGAGCGACAGACCGGTCCCCGCCCCGAGCTTGAGCAGCTCGCGTCGCGTCAGTTTCATCGGTTTTCTCCCGGTTGGGCTACAACGGTGCCCTACTGGCTCTGCTTCTCCTTGCGCTTCTTGACCAGGTCGTCTACCCGCTTGTTGACCTCTTCCAGCCCCTCGCTGAGCGTCTCACGCAGCTCGTCGAGCAGCTCGGTCGAGGCCTCGCGTGTGGCCCGGACGGTTTGCTTGGCGGCGGCCTTAGTGCCCGGCTGCTTCGCTTCCTCACGCACCGCGTCCACAGCCCGATCCATCTTCTCGCCCAGCTCGCGCAGCCGGTCGGCCAATCGGCGCGTCTCCTCCTCGCTCACCTCTTCCGTCGACCAGCCCTCTTTGAAGGCGCTACCCAGCCGCTCGCCCAGGTCACGGACCTGCTTGCCGACTTCCTTCCAGCGCTGCGCCACATCGCGCCAACTGCGGTCCTCCGGCTGCTCGGTGGTCATGGGGAGTTTCTCGTCTGGCATGTTCTAGCTCCTCTGCTCTGGTCTCGATCATCAGGGGCGCCGGACACAGGGTTCGCCGGCCCGCCCGCAAGGTAACCGCTAACCCGGTTCCGAGCACGCCGGTGGATCCGGCGCCACCCCACCGTACTGAAGTCGCGCGGCCCGTGTTTCAAGATCAAGGCGTCGGCTTCGATCCGGGGGGGCGGCCGGCGCCGGGCCCAGCCCGCGGCCACGCATTGACGCGGGCCACCGCGGGACGCCAGTTTGCGATCGCCCCCAGTCCCGTGCGAGACCGATTAGCCCCGAGGTGTGTATGAGTCCGCGTGTCGTACTCGTCCTCTGCCTAGTCTGCGTCGTCTCACCCCTCACGCCGAAAGTGGCACCGGCCCAATCGCTGCGCGAGGTCCTGAACGGCCTCTTCGTGTTCGGCGGCGGCGAGCAGCCGTTGACGCTGGCCGGATCGCCCGGTGCGCACGGGATGCACTTTATCCCGTCTGAGTCGGAGACCAATGGCGCCCTGCTCCAGTTCTTCAACAACTCGATTACTTCTAGTCTATCGTCCTTCCCGCTGAGCTCGACGGCGGGAAGCGAGACCGTGGTGTTCGTTTCCGGCGTGCCCACGCCCACGTCGAGCAGCTTCGGGCCGATCTTCGCCGAGCGCGCCCAGACGCTGGGGCGCGGGCGGTTGAACGCCGGCCTCAACGTCTCGCGGCTTCGATTCGACAAGATCCGTGGAATTCCCGCCGAGGACGTACAGTTCACGTTCGTGCACGACAACGTCGGCGACACGACGCGGCTCGGCGACGTGACGGTCGAGAACGACCTGCTGCTGCTGTCGCTGAACCTGGACATTCAGGCCGAGGTCTACGCGCTGTACGCGACCTTTGGCCTGACCGACTGGCTCGATCTGAGCGTCGCGGTTCCCGTCGTCGATCTACAGATTCAGGGGACGTCGCGTGCGCGGGTACAACCGAGCACGCTGGAGAGCGATTCCGCCCTTCACTTCTTTTCAGGTACGCCGGCCGATCCGGTGCTCGAGGAGAGCGCCGCGGCGGTGGGAAGCTCCACCGGTATCGGCGACATCGCGGCTCGCGTCAAGATTCTCGTCGCCGATGGCCAGACCTGGGACGTGGGCGCGCTGGCCGAGCTGAGAGTGCCCACGGGCCGCGAAGACGACTTTCTGGGGACGGGAGCCGTCAACGCCAAGGGCCTGCTGATCATCTCGGGCACCTTCGGCGATTTCGCGCCGCACACCAACATCGGCTTCGAGTACCGGGGCAGCTCCATCGATCAGAACGAAGTCGAGATCATCGCCGGCTTCGATCACCGTCTCGCCAGCTGGGCCACACTGGCCGTCGACCTGCTCGGCTCGTTCAAGGTCGGCGACGCGAAGATCGACTTTCCCGACCCGGTCGCCTTCGACGAGCCGTTCCGCCGAAGCGTACGGCTCACCAACATCCCGGACATGCGCGACGATGTGATCGATGGATCGATCGGCCTGAAGCTGCGAACGGGGGCGGGCCTCTTCTTGATCACCAACGTTCTGGTGCCGCTCAACGACGGCGGCCTGCGCTCGAGTCCGATCCCGACGCTGGGGTTGGAGTACACCCTGTGATGGAAGGCGGTGAACGGGGCTACTCGAGGCTCTCCGCGACCACCCAGCGCCCGTCTTGCCGGGCGAGCACCAAGACCTGCCGGAACGTCTGGGTCTCCTCGCGGCGCGAGCTTTCGTTGAAGTAGTCGTACCGGGTGCGGACGGTCACGGTGAAACGGTCGGCCGATCCGTCGATCGATCGCACATCGAAGTTGACCTTCAAGTCGCGCATCAGGCGGAACGAGGTCTCGAAGTTGCGAACCTGCGCGCCGCTCAACCCCGGCCACACCCGGCGCACCGCACCCACGTCCTCGGCCTCGATCGCTCGACGTAGCTCGTCCAGAGTCGCCTCCGCCACTTCGCCTGCGCTGGGCCGCGGGCTGGCGGCATCCGGCTCCGAGACCGCCGCCCGGGCCGCCGCCGCCTCCGCGGCGCGCCGATAGGACCGCGCCGCCTCGGTCATGCGCTCGAAGGCCTGACGGAAGTCGTTCGCGCGCTCGGCGCTCGCCGCATGTGCGCTCAGCTCCTCGGCCTCGGAGTAACCGGGCGCGGTTGGATCGACGGCGCTGCGCAGGGCACGGACCTCCTGCGCGACCGAGTCCAGCCGGGCGCGCCAGGCGGCTCCGGCAGCCGCCCGAGCTTCGACGTAAGCGACGCGCGCCTGCTTCATCTGCTCTTCCGCCTCGCGAAAGCGACCGGCATCGGCGCGCGCCACCGCGACCTGGACCCGCGACTCGGCGCCGCGGAACGTGTCGAGGCCCAGGACGTCGGCGCCGGCGGCTACGGCGGCGGCTCTCGCGGTCATCGCCCCATCTCGAGCGGCCGCATAATCATCGCGCGCCGTTCGCTCCGACTCGCGGACCGCCGGTTCGCGTTGGGTCACCGTCGGCCTGCGGGCTTCGGGCACTCGGCCACCCAGAACCGCCCGGAAGCGTGGGTGCTGCCGGAGGGCGTCGGGCAGCGGTGCGATTCGCAGGTACGCGGTCGAAATCGCCGAGGGGTTGGCGAGCAAGGAATCGACCTGGTCCAGCGCGGCCTCGTACTGGCCAGCCAACGCATAGACTGAGATGAGCGTGCCCTGGAACCGCGCATACTCCGGTCGCGCCAGCTCGGAAAGCACCAATCCGGAACGCTGCGCGTAGCGTACCGCCTCGTCATTGCGCCCCAGCCCGGCCAGAGCCAGCGCGCGATACAGGTTGACCACCGGGTCGGCCGGCTGCTCCGAAATCGCGTCGAGGGCCGTCAGCAGCGAATCGTGGTAAGCACGCGCCCGATCGGGTCGATCGCGAAGCCGGTAGAACTCGGACTTCAAGAAGTAATAATCGAACGCTCGTGACCCGTTGAACGACTCCGGAGACAAGCCCTCGAAGACGAGGTCGTACTCGCCGTCTGGGATGAGGGCGCCCCCGTAAGAGACCAGCGCCATGGCCGCGTCGGCGCGGTTCACCCGCACGATCATCTCACGCGCCGCAGCCCCCGCTCTCTTCTTGTCCGCCTCCCACAGCAGATAGAGGCCGATCTTGTCCGTGTACGCCTCGGGCTGGTCGGGCGCGAGATCGATGGCGCGATCGATGTAGCGCTCGGCTTTCGCGTAGCGCCGGGTCAGAAGGTGAAACAGACCGGCCGGGATCGCCGGCTCTGCCGACCGCGGATCGAGGTCGGCCGCCAGCGCGATGTTCTGGAGCGCCTGTTCCCAATCGCCACGCGCCGCCTGCACGGCGGCGATCAGCGCGCGAGCGAGCGCGCTATTGGGCCGCCGCAGCGCCACCGTCTCGAACGCCTCCAGCGCGCGTCTCGGATCGGGGTTGGGGCCCGAGTAGTAGTAGAGGCCGAGTGCGAGGTGCGCCTCCGGGAGGCGGGGATCGATCTCGAGCGCTTTGTCTACGGCCGCCTTGGCCATATTGAGCCGCTGGAGCGATGGATCGGCAAAGCTCGTGAAGAGTCGGCGGTGCGCATCGGAAAGCTCGGCGAAGGCGAGGGCGAACTTGGGATCGAGCGCCGTGGCGCGCTCCAGCACGTCGACCGCGCGGAACAACGCGGCCGATCCGCCCGTGCCGGCTTTCCCGGAAAGGAACTCGCGGCCTCGCAGATAGTAGTCGTACGCCTCCAGGTTTTCCGTCGGCCGGCTGTTCAACGACTCACGCTCGGGCTCGAGGATCGTCACATCGAGAGCACGTGCCACACGCTCGGCGATGTCCGACTGCACGCTGAACATCTCGCGCAGGTCCTCGTCGTAGGTTGCCGACCAGACGTGGGTGTCGTCGGCCACCCGGATGAGCTGAGGGATGATGCGAACCCGGCTGGACGGATCGCCCGGGCGCTCGCGCTGGATCGTGCCCTCCAGAATGTAGTCGGCGTTCAGCTCCTCGCCGATCTCGCGAAGCTTCTTGTCCGTGCCGCGATACTGAACCGCGCTGGTGCGCGAGATCACCCCCAGCCCGTGAATCGCGGCCAGACGCGCGGTGATCGCGTCCGTCGTCCCTTCGGCGAAGTAGGCGTCATCGGGTGGGCCCAGATTCTCGAACGGGAGGACGACCAGCATCTTTCTCCCACCGTCGGCGTCCGCCACGCGTTCGGGGTCCGGACCGTTCGCAGAGACCAGCCAGACCAGAGCCACGACTCCCCAAAGCGCGAACGCGAGGACGCCGCCGCCGATCGCGTTGCGCCAGGTGAGGAGCCGCTGCGCGCCGGTTGGCGTGCGCCGGACGCCTCCCGCAGCCGCCACGTCGGCATGGCTGCCGGGCAGCAACGTCGGGTCGGGCCGGGAACTTCGGTGGATACCATGCTGAACGCAAGCGGTGGCGAGCACGATGGGCAGGCCGACGACAAAGAGGACGACGGCGAAGCCGGGGAACCAGGTGGGTAGGCCGAGACCCTCGGTCAGTCCCTGAACGACCTCGTAACCGATCCAGGCACCCAGCAGGTAGATGGCCAGTACCTGCCAAAGTGACCGTCGATGGGTCTCTTCAATCAGCTTCTTGAATGGCGACACGGTCCTGTCCCACACGAGGACTTCGAGGGTTGGGGCTGGCCAGACAGCACCAGATCGCTCTAACAAGATGCACCGCCGGGGGGCGGCAGGCAACGTTTCAACTTGAAGAGTGAAAGCTACTTACGTAGAGACGCCATCCGGCTGGCCGGCGAACCGACCTCGACGACGGTGGCTAGGACGAGGCGGCCTGGTCACCCAGAAGCGCCAACAGCCAGTCGCGCGCGGCGCGCACCGCTTGGCCGCGGTGGCTGATCGCGCTCTTCTCTTCCACGGTCAGCTCGGCGGTGGTGACGCCGCGTTCCGGCACCCAAAAGAGCGGGTCGTACCCGAAGCCGCCGGCGCCGCGCAGCTCTCGCAAGATGAGGCCATCGACCCGGCCGGCGAAGACGCGCGAGGCGTCGGCCAGCACGATGGCGACAGCGCAATGGAAATGCGCGGTCCGCTTTTCGTCGGGGACGTCTCGCAGCAGGCGCAGCAGGTACAGGTTGTTGGCGCGATCGACCCCGTACTCCGCCTGCATCTCCGGCGGCGCGTAGCGCTTGCTCCGCGGCCCCGGCGCGCCACCCAGGGCGTCGACGCGGATACCCGAGTCTTCGCCCATCATCGGCAGACCGGTGCGGTCGTGAAAGTACTGGGCTTTGGCGAGGGCGTTGCGGGCGAAGCTGGGGAAGACTTCCAGGCGCTTCTCTTCCGGCTTCTCTTCCACGCCCAGCTCGGCCAGGCTGACCAGACGGATGGGCGTGTTGAGGAAGATCGGTTCGATCTCGCGGAGCTTATGCGGGTTGCGGGTGGCGACAACCAGCTTCACCGCGTCGCCTTCAGTGCGCGGCGCTGCAGCGCGACCAGCCGCTCGACACCCGCCTGGGCCAGGGTCAACATGGCGTCGAGATCCTCACGGTCGAAGGGCGTCGATTCAGCGGTCCCCTGCACCTCGACGACACGGCCGTCCTCCAGCGCCGCGAAGTTCATGTCCACATCGGCGCGGACATCTTCCGCGTAGTCCAGGTCGAGACACGCGGCGCCGTCCACCATGCCGACGCTCACCGCCGCGACCAGATGACGCACCGGATTCTCCGCGACCTGCCCTTCGCCGACGAGGCGGGCCGCCGCCTGCCAGAGGGCGAGACAGCCGCCGGTGATCGCCGCGGTACGAGTGCCGCCGTCGGCCGTCAGCACGTCGCAATCGACGATGATCGTACGGTCGCCCAGGGCGTCCAGATCGGTTCCGGCTCGCAGGGCCCGCCCGATCAACCGTTGAATCTCCTGAGTGCGCGAGCGTGCGCCACCCCGCTCGCGGGGGACGCGCTGCTTGGTCGAGCGCGGCAGCATCGCGTACTCGGCGGTCACCCAACCGTGGCCGGCTTCGCGCCACGGCGGCACTCCGTCCTGCACGGTCGCCGCGCAAAGCACCCGGGTCTCACCCACGGCGATCAGGCAGGAGCCCTCGGCGCGGGGCACGGCGCCCAGCTCCAACGTCACCGGCCGCAGTTCGTCGGGCTGGCGCCCGGAGGGACGGGCAAGCCTCATGCGGACCCCCCGGCGGCGCGGGCTGCCTTGCGTAGCAGTTCGGTGGTGGAGAGCCCCTCGACGAGCGGCAGGATGACCAGTCGGCCACCGCCCGCTTCCAGCGTCTTCAGCTCGCTCAGCTCCTCGCGTCGGTAGTCGCCGCCCTTCACCCAGATGTCCGGCTTCAGGGCGGCGATCAACTCGGTGGGCGTATCCTCGCCGAAGACGACCACGGCGTCAACACACTCGAGGCCGGCCAGACAGGCGGCGCGGTCGGCTTCCGGCTGCAGCGGACGCTCCGCCCCCTTGAGACGGCGAACCGAGTCGTCGCTGTTCAGTCCGACCAGGAGTCGATCGCCCAGCTCACGCGCCCGCACCAGCACCTCCACGTGGCCGCGGTGCAGGATGTCGAAGCACCCGTTCGTGAACACCAGCCTGTGGGCCCGACCCGGCCCGTGCGCGCGCACGGCGCCGTCGCGGCTGAGGATCTTTCGCGCCAGAGCTTCCGGAAGCTGACCGCTCGCGCTCATGCGTGGAAGCCACCATCGGCCGAGCGAAAAGCGGCCACGATCTCTTCGGCGCCCTGCCGCAACAGATCGTCGGCGACGCGACGTCCCAGCGCTTCCGCTTCGCTCGCGGGCCCCTTCCCTTCCGCGCGGACCAGCCGGTCACCCTCAGGGGTGGCGACCAGCGCGCGCAACATCAGCTCGTCGCCCTGAACCTGGGCCCGGGCACCCACCGGCACCTGGCAACCGCCTTGCAGCCGGGCGAGCAACGCCCGTTCGGCACCGGTCTCGGCTCGAGCGGCGCGATCCTCGATCGGAGCGAGCAGCATGTCGGTGGCCGGATCGTCGTCGCGGCTCTCGACCGCGATCGCACCCTGCCCCGGCGCCGACAGCCAGTGGGGCGGCTCGAGGAAGCAAGTGATCCGTTCCGCCAGCCCCAGACGGCGCAGCCCGGCCGCGGCCATGATCAGCGCGTCGTAGCCGCCTTCGTCCAGCTTGCGCAGGCGCGTCTCCACGTTGCCACGCACCGATGCCACGGTCAGGTCGGGGCGCAGCGCCAACAGCTGCGCACGGCGGCGCTCCGAGCTGGTCCCGACGCGGGCGCGGGCCGGAGCGGTCTGGGGATCGTCCGCTCCGCCCGGGGCGACGACCCACACGTCGCGGGGATCTTCACGCGTGCAGATGGCGCCCAGCTTCAGCCCCGGGGCCAGGTCGGTGGGAAGGTCTTTGAGGGAGTGGACGGCCATGTCGACGTCGCCGGCGCGCAGCGCCTCTTCCAGCGCCTCGGTAAAGAGACCCTTGCCGCCGATCTCCGGCAGCGGCCGGTCGAGCACCCGGTCACCTCGCGTCTCCATCTCGACGATCTCGAACATCCGGTCGGGCCAGGCGGCCGTCAGCCGGTCGCGGACCCAGCTCGATTGCGCCATCGCCAGGCGGCTGCCACGTGAAGCGATGCGGACGACGGCCGAGCCCACGGTCAGGTGTCGTGGCCTTCTCGAGAGCCGAGGGGCGCGGCGGCGGCGGGCATATGAGCCGGGGCGGCCGGACCGCCTCCCACGACCGCTCGCTGGAAGATGATCTTGAGCAGCGGCGGCGTGATGAAGGTCGAGACGAT
>CAYGAJ010000039.1:0-15139 GCA_964347815.1 uncultured Gemmatimonadota bacterium
CTTCACCTCGATGCCGAAATCGCGTCCCAGGTCGCGCAGCTCCTGGTTGTCGAAGCTCCGCGTCACCTCGACGTCGATGTCGGTGAAGCCGGCCGAGGCCAGCTTCTCGCGGTACTCATCTTCGTGCAACGCCCCGGCGACGCAGCCGGCCCAGGCCTCGAGATTGCGAAGGACCGCCGTCGGCAGCTTACCCTGAACCACGATGTCCGAGACCGCGAATCGACCGCCGGGGCGCAGCACCCGGAAGGCCTCACGCAGCACTCGATCCTTGTCGGTGGACAGGTTGATCACGCAGTTCGAGATGATCACGTCCACGCTGGCGTCGGGCAACGGGACCTCTTCGATCGTCCCCTTGAGGAACTCGGCATTGGCCACGCCCGCTTCCTGCTGATTGCGGCGCGCCAAGTCCAGCATCTCGTCGGTCATGTCCAAGCCGTACGCCTTGCCCGTCGGACCGACGCGCCGTGCCGACAGCAGAACGTCGATCCCGCCACCCGACCCCAAATCCAGCACCGTCTCGCCGGGGCGCAGCTCGGCTAGCGCCGTCGGGTTGCCGCAACCCAGCGAGGCGAGCGCTGCCTTCTCGGGGATAACGGCGATCTCGTCGGCGCTGTACAAGTCTTGTGAGACAACATCCTTCTCCGAGGGGCCGCAACAACCGTTGCCCTCGCTCTCAACAGGGCCACAGCAGCTCGATGCCTTCGAATCGGCAGCCTGACGCGCCGCGCGCGCGTAGCGCTCCCGCACGAGATCCCGAATGCCAGCGTCCTTGCTCACGTCATCCTCCAGTGTGGTGAGAGGTGATCTATCCCAAAACCTCTCTCAGAACAATGCTTCTAGGCCGTCGGTTCACTGACCCGGCTCAGCGCCGCCGGCTGGACCAAGCAGCACTTGCCGCCCTCCGTGACCATGTACGCCGATGCCGCCTCGGCCAGACGGCCGATCAGACGGATCATCGCCGCCCGCACATCAGGCTCAAACTCCGCCAGCAGGCGCTTCTCCTCCGCCACCATCTCGCTCTCGATCCGCGCGACCAGGCTTGCGCCACTCGATGTGACCGCGAGCGACACGGCCCGACCGTCCGCCGGGTTCCGCCGCCGCTGCACGTAGCCCTTCCGCTCCAGGGCGTTCACGACCCGGCTCGCCGTACTCTTGTCGAGGTACAACTCGGCGGCCAGCTCGTTGAGGCTGAGCGGACCGGCGCGGACCAGAGCGTCCAACGCCCAGCACTGAGTGACCGAAATGTCGTGGCAGCAGATGCGGTCTCGATCGCGGAACTGGTAGATCCGCTTCAGGTCGCGGAGCGCCCCGTGAAGCTCGGCCGCATGAGCGTCGAGCGACGGGTCGGGTTCGGTGGGCGGTGCGCCAGTAGACGGTGCGTCGGTTGTCGATCCAGGGGTCATCAGAGCGTCTCCCGGATATAGTTGGTACTTACAACTATATCCCGATCCCCCTACTCTGTCAATAGGATCCGAACAACACGCCCGGCCACCCGGGATCTATGCCGCCGTCGGCCCTTGCGGCCGAGCCTCTGTTCGAGGCTCGTCCGGTCTCAGCGCTCCGGCATCGACAGGGGCGGCTTCGGCTTCAGAAACTCGATCCCCGCCGCCTCCACCTTCCCGCGGAAGGCGGCGACCTCGCTCTGGAACAGCTGGTTGAACTCGGCCAACACGCCGGCGAGCTGCGACTCGGCGGCGTTCAAGTACGCCTGCTGGGCGGAGGTCGGTGCGTCCCACGACGAAGCCAACGAGCCCGACACGTACCTGATCCGCGAGAAGGCGTCCTCGCTCGCCGGGATCCCCTTGGTGTCCGGGGGCACCCACAGTTTGCGTTCCACCCCGCCGAGCGTCTTACCCAGCTCGCGTGCGGCCCGGATCAGCTCGTCGTTCGATCCGTCTCCACCGCTCCCCGTCGCGGACTCGGACTTCTCTTCCGATTCCTTCGCCTTCGTCACCACGCCATCGATGTCGCTGCGCGTCGCCCGGATGCGCTCGATCATTTCTGTGGCCGTCTCTTGCAGCGCGCCGGCGCGCATCACGGCGGCGAACTTCGCCCGGCGGTCGCTCTCGGGGATGTCGAAGCGCGGGTCGGCCAGCACGCGGACCGAGCCCGTCGCTTCGTGGTCGCCGTACTTCACGCGCACGCCGTAGGTGCCCGGCAGCACCTCGGCGCCGCTGGGCTGGAAGAACGAGGGCTCATCGCCCTGCGGCCGCTTGAAGGCGTCCCGCCTCAGGTCCCAGGCGGCCCGGTTCACACCGAGCTTTGCCGGAGCTTTGAAGCTGCGGATCACGTCCCCTTCGGCGTCGGTGATCTCGATGTCGACCTTCGGCTCTTCCTCACGGCCCTCGTCGCCCCCCGACTCCGCCGCGGGTCGAGCGGCGCGCCGGGCCCGTTCCACCTCGTCGTTGGGGTGCGGCAGCCCCTCGACGTTCAGCGAGTAGGTGATGAGCGCACCGTACGGCCGGTTCTCACCTCGGAACTCGCCGTTTCCGGGGAAGCGCGAGGCGCCGGTCTGCTTCACGCGATACTGCTGCGCATCGGGGATGTCGAACAGGTGTAGCGGCTGGGCGAGCATCGCCGGCGTGATCGAGCGCAGCGGCCGGATGTCGTCCAGGATGTAGGCAGCGCGCCCGTGGGTGCCGACGACCAGGTCGTGCTCCCGCGGATGAACGGTGAGCGCCATCGCCGACACGGTGGGAAAGCCGTGCGTCCACTTCATCCAGCGGGCGCCGCCGTCCAGCGTCACGTAGAGGCCGAACTCGCTGCCGAGGAACAGCAGGTCGCGCTTCACCGGGTCTTGCTCGATGGCCAGCGCGTAGCCCCACAGGTCGCGCGTCGCGATGCTCCTCCAGCTGCGCCCGAAGTCTGTGGTCCGATAAGCGTAAGGCGTCCAGTCGGAGCGGCGGTGGTTGTCGAAGACGACGAACGCCTCCGCCGCGTCGAACTTCGAGGGCTCGATGTGCGGGACCCAGCTGTTGGCCGGCACGCCTCGGAAGTTCCGCTCGACGCTGGCCCAAGTGGCGCCGCCGTCGCGGGTGACGTGCACGCGGCCGTCGTCGGTGCCCACCCAGATCACGCCTTGCTGGACCGGACTCGGCGCGATGGTGATGATCGTCGTGAAGTTTTCGGCGCCCGTCACGTCGAGCGTCAGGCCGCCGCTCTCGCTCTGCTTCTGCCAATCAGCGTTGTTCGTCGTCAGGTCCGGGCTGATCACCGTCCACGACTCCCCACGGTCGGTGGACTTGTGGACGAACTGGCTGCCGTAGTAGACCGTGTTGCCGTCGAACGGGTCGATGGCGATCGCGGCGTTCCAGTTGAACCGCAACGCGAACGGGTCGGTCGCCGCCGGTCGCACGTCCTTCCGCTCGCCCGTGCGCAGATCCCAGCGCTTCAGAAAGCCCTCCTGGCTCATCGAGTAGCCGACGAGCGGGTCGTTCGGGTCGGCCAGCGTGGCGAACCCATCGCCGAACCCCACCTCTTCCCAATGGTGGTTGCGGATGCCGCCGTTCTCCCAGACGCTGCTGGGACCGCGCCAGGAGCCGTTGTCCTGCATACCGCCGTACACGTTGTACGGCGTCTCCATGTCGACGTTGATGTGGTAGAACTGGGCCAGCGGCAGGTTGAAGGTAAAGCGCCACGTCTCACCCTTGTCGTGGGTCACATAGACGCCGCCGTCGTTCCCCTCGATGATGTGCGAAGGATCGTTCGGGTTGATCCACATGGCGTGATGATCGGGGTGCGCCTTGTTCCAGGTCACCAGCGGCTCGAAGCTCTTGCCGCCGTCCTCCGAGACGCTGACCAGCGACCAGAGGCTGTAGACGCGATTCGGATCCTTGGGGTCGACGCGCAGGTCCGCGTAGTAGAAGGGACGGTTTCCGACGTTGTCGCCCGCGCCCGCCTTCCTCCAGGTGAAGCCACCGTCCTCGGAGCGGTAGAGCACGTTCTCCTTCGCCTCGATCAGCGCGTAGACGACGTTCGGATCGGAGGGCGCGATGGCCAGCCCGATGCGGCCCAGGTCGCCGGCGGGAAGGCCGTCCGCGGCGGTGAGCTTCTTCCAGTTCCGGCCGCCGTCGACGGTGAGATAGATCCCCGAGCCGGGGCCGCCCGAACGGAAGAACCAGGGCCAGCGCCGGTAGTCCCACATCGCGGCGATGAGCTTGTTGGGATTGCTCGGGTCCATCTCCAGGTCGGCGGCCCCCGTCCGCTCATCGACGTAAAGCACCTTGACCCAGGTCGCCCCGCCGTCCACCGTCTTGAAGACCCCGCGCTCCGGGTTCTCGCCCCACATCTGGCCCAGCGCCGCCACGTAGGCGACCTCGGGGTTGGACGGGTGCAGCGCGACGCGGTGGATGCGCTCCGTCTCATCGAGCCCGAGGTGCGACCAGCTGCGGCCGCCGTCCATCGACTTGTAGATGCCGTTGCCGACCGAGGCGCTGTTGCGCGGATTCCCCTCCCCCGTCCCCACCCAAACGATGTCCGGGCTCGCCTGGAACACGCTGACCGCGCCGATGGCGGCCACGCGCTGGTCGTCGAAGATCGGCTCCCAGGTGAGACCACCGTTGACCGACTTCCAGACGCCACCGGTGGCGGCGCCCACGTAGACGATATCCGGGTTCGATGCAACCGCTTCGACCGCGGCCACCCGGCCGCTCATCCCGGCGGGGCCGATGGAGCGGGCCTTCATGCCGGCCAGCAGGTCGGGGTCGATCTGGGCGTGGAGCGGCGTGGCGAACGCGGCGATCAACAGCGCGGCCACACCTCCTGAGGCGCGACGGCACAGCATCCTTACCTCCAGCGGTCTGGACTGTGGTGGGTTGGTGGAGCGGACAAGCTAGGGAGCAGCGCTCGCGGGGGCCAGACGGTTTGACGATGAGTTGAGAGGACGGCGGCATCAGCAGGTGCGTCAGAGCGGCTCGGTTTGCGCCGGGACCGCGAGTTGCTATCATTATGATATCACCCTGGGAGGGCACACATGGCGCAGGTGCTCGTACGTAACCTCGACAAGGCCGTCGTCGATCGGCTCAAGCGGCGAGCCCGCCGGCGCGGCCGCTCATTACAGGCCGAGCTACACGAGATCCTCGAGCGGGCCGCGCGCACCGACATGACGGAAGCGCGTCGGGCAGCGGAGCGCATCCGCCGCAAGCTGGCAGACCGCAGGCACGGCGACAGCGCCCAGTTGATCGCCGAGGATAGAGGACGGTGAGCGTCTTCGTTGTCGACTGCAGCGTGGCGGTGAAGTGGTATGTGCCGGAAAGTCACGCGGAGTCGGCGGCCAGATTGCTCGACGAACGCTTCGAGCTACACGCCCCCGACTTGCTGTTCCCCGAGTTCGGCAACAGCCTCTTGAAGAAACAGCGGCGCGGAGAGCTTACAGGTGAAGACGTCGGTGCGATCCTGAAAGCACTCTGGACGGTGCCGCTGGAGATCCACTCGTCGCAGTGGCTGCTGGAGGGAGCGATCGAATTGGCGACGCGCACAGGACGCACGGTCTACGACACACTTTACGTGGCGCTCGGCCTGCTGCTGGATTGCCCGGTCGTCACCGCCGACGAGCAACTGGTGCGCGCGTTGACGAAGACCGGACTGTCACCCAGCATCCATCATATCGCTGGTTTCTGAGGACAGTTCCGACCCGAAGCTTGGGGTCCACGCCGGAAGCCACGGTAGTGAGGGCGCCGGGTCTTCCGGCGCCCTCGCTCCCCAAGCCACTCTGCGGCAGTTGTCAACGCGTCGGCATCTGCAGCGGCTCCGCCGGCTCGAGGAAGCTGATCCCCGCTCCCTCGACCTGGCCGCGGAAGGTGGCGACGTCCTCAGCGAAGACCCGATTCAGCTCGGCGAGCGCCGTTTGGAGCATCGATTCCGCCTGCTGAAGGTACGTCAGCTGGGCCGGCGTCGGCGCGTCCCAGGACGAGCCGAGCGAGCCGCCGACGTAGCCGATGCGCCGCATCGGGCTGTCGAAGCGCACGATCCCTTTGGTCGTGCCCGGCGCCTCCCAGAACACCTTCTCCAGTTCGGTCAGCTTCGTCTTCAGCTCACGGCCCGCTATCATCAGCTCACGGTTGGCGCCGCCCCTCGGCGGGTCGCCGTTGGTGCTGGTGGCCGGCTCCTCCGCACCCGCCTTGCGGGCGAGCTTGAGCACGTCGTCGATCTCGGAGCGCGTCTCGCGGATCCGCTCCACCGCGTCGGTCAACACCTCCGAGAGCGCGCCCACGTGCATGAGCGTCTCGTACTTGGCCACACGCTCGCTACGTGGAATGTCGTAGCGTGGATCGGGCAGCACGTTCACCGAGCCCGTCGCCTCGGAATCGCCGTACTTGACCTTGACGGTGTAGGTGCCGGGCAGCACCTGCGGACCGCCAGGTTGGAACTGGGGCGGCCGCGGCCCGGTCCGCGGTCGACGAAAGCCGTCGCGCCGCAGGTCCCAAGCGATGCGGTTCACGCCCAGCTTCACCGGCCGCCGGAACGTGCGGATCAGCTTGCCGTCGGCGTCGCTCACCTCGATGGTCACGCGCGGCTCGTCTTCGCGACCTTCGCCCTCTTCTTCCCCGGGCTCGGCCTCTTCACCGGCCGCCTGACGCCGGCGTTGCTGGCGCCGCCGCTCCACCTCGTCATCCGGGTGCGGCAAGGCTTCGTCGCGGAGCGCGAAGGTGATGAGGGCGCCGTAGGGCCGGTTCTCGCCGCGGAACTCGCCGTGCCCGGGAGAGCCGGGGCCCGACGTCTGGTTCGGCTGGTACTGGATCGCGTCGGGGATGGCGAAGAGGTGGAGCGGCTTCGCCATGATCTGCGGGGTCAGCTCGCGCAGCGGCCGGATGTCATCGAGGACGAACGCCGAGCGGCCGTGCGTGCCGATCACCAGGTCGTGCTCCCGCGGATGCACGATCAGCGCCATCACCGACGCCGTCGGCAGTCCGTGGCTCCACTTCATCCAGCTCGTTCCGCCGTCCACGCTGACGAAGAGGCCGAACTCGGTGCCGAGGAACAGCAGGTCGCGCTTGACGGGGTCCTGCTCGAGCACCAGCGCGTAGCCCCAGATGTCGGGCGTCGCCAGGTTCCGGAACCGTCTGCCGAAGTCCGAGGTCTTGAAGACGTAAGTGCCCCAATTGCCGCGCCGGTGGTCGTCGAAGATCACGAAGGCCGTGGCCGGGTCGAATTTCGACGGTTCGATGTGCGGGACCCAAGTGTTGGCCGGGACGCCCCGGACGTTCTTCTCGACGCTCTCCCAGGTCGCGCCGCCGTCGCGGGTCACGTGCACCCGCCCGTCGTCAGTGCCCACCCAGATGACGCCCTGCTGTACCGGGCTCGGCGCGATGGTGATGATCGTCGTAAAGTTCTCGGCGCCGGTCACGTCGTAGGTGAGACCACCGCTCTCACCCTGCTTCTGCCACTCCGGGTTGTTGGTCGTCAGGTCGGGGCTGATGATCTGCCAGCTCAGGCCACGGTCGGTGGACTTGTGGACGAACTGGCTGCTGTAGTAGACGGTGTTGCCGTCGAACGGGTCGATGGCGATGGCGGCGTTCCAGTTGAAGCGCAGATCGACACCGTCCGGGTGGGCCGGCCGGATGTCCCTCGCCTCGCCGGTGCGAAGGTTCCAGCGTCGCAGAAAGCCTTGCTGGCTCATGGCATAGCCCAGCGTCGGCTCGTTCGGGTCGGCCAGCGTCGCGAAGCCGTCGCCGCCACCGACGCGCGTCCAGTGGTGGTTGCGGATGCCCGCAAACTCCCAGACCGAGCTGGGGCCGCGCCACGACCCGTTGTCCTGGAAGCCGCCGATGACGTTGTAGGGCGTCTCCATGTCCACGTTGATGTGGTAGTACTGGGCCAGCGGCAGGTTGCGGGCGAAGTCCCAGGTCTGGCCGCGATCGCGGCTCACGTAAAAGCCGCCGTCGTTCCCCTCGTAGATGTGCGTCGGGTCTTTGGGGTTGATCCACATGGCGTGGTGATCGGAGTGCACGCCCGACCGTACCAGCACGTCGAAGGTCTTGCCGCCGTCAGTGCTGACGCTCACCCGTGAATACAGACTGTATACTCGGTTGGGGTCCTGCGGATCGACGCGGAGGTCGAAGTAGTAGAAGGGGCGGTTACCGACATCGTCGTCCGTGCTGATCTTGCTCCACGAGAAGCCGCCATCCTCCGACTTGTAGAGGGCGTTTTCCTCCGCCTCGATCAGCGCGTAGACGATGTTCGGATCAGAGGGCGCGATCGCCAGGCCGATGCGGCCCAGATCGCCTTTGGGCAGCCCGTCCTCCGGCGTCAGCTTCTTCCAGCTGCGGCCGCCGTCCACGGTCAGGTACAGACCCGAGCCCGGACCACCCGAACGGAAGAACCAGGGCCAGCGCCGGTAATCCCACATCGCCACCAGCAGCTTGTTCGGGTTCGCCGGATCCATCTCCATGTCGGCGACGCCGGTGTTCTCGTCGACATAGAGAATCTTGTTCCACGTCGCGCCGCCGTCGGTCGTCTTGAAGACGCCACGCTCGGGGTTCGCCTTCCACATCGACCCCATCGCGCCCACGTAAGCGATCTCGGGGTTCGATGGGTGCAGCGCGATCCGGTGGATCCGCTCCGTGGCGTCGAGACCCAGGTGCTCCCACGTTCGGCCGCCGTCCATCGACTTGTAGACGCCGTTCCCACCACCCGACACGCTGTTCCGCGGGTTCCCTTCGCCCGTGCCCACCCAGACGATGTCGGGGCTCGCCTGGAAGACGTCCACCGTGCCGATGGCGTGCACCGGCTGGTCGTCGAACAGCGGCTCCCACGTGAGGCCTCCGTTCACCGATTTCCAGACGCCGCCGGTGGCCGCGCCCAGGTAGACGATGTTGGGGTTCGATACGACCGCCTCCACGTCGGCGATCCGTCCGCTCATGCCGGCCGGCCCGATGGAGCGGGCCTCCATCCCGGCCAATAGAGCAGGGTCGATCTGAGCTTGGAGGGGTGCGACGTGCCCGGCGATCAGCAGCCAGGCGGCGCCCGATACGATGGCGTCGCGGAACATGCGCGTTCTCCCGCGTTGATGGGCGTTGAGGGATTCTCTGATGGTTCTCGAATCTATGAGATCGAATACCGCTCGGCCAGCAATCTCTGGGAGTTCTTCAGCTCAGGCAGGGGTTAAAACGTCACAGGGTGTCTGGACGTCTAAAGGTTACGCGGGCGTGCCCGGCGACCTGCTGGCCGCGAAGACGTACGCCGCTCTCTTCTCGCGACTGGGGCTGATTGGTCCGAGCGCGAGGAGTTGCCGATGGAGACGGGCGAGCCGTCCTGACCGCGGCGTTGACATCGCGGCGCCGGGCGGGTCCTACCCGTCCGGCACGGCATTTTGCAAGATGCGGCAAATCGCAAAACTGTTTTGCTTCCGGCAAAAGATTCCGGGCCGTTTGACGTGTGCGTTCTGTCCCCTCGAGCACAACCGAGGCCGATGTGCCGCCCTAGCCGAATCGTGCGCCAGCACTTGGGGAGAATCGGTCAGCTTGACCACGTCAAGCGGCACGCTGATTGCCCTTCTGGCCCTACCCTCGCCGTTCTGACTCGAGCCGGAGGTGGATCGCTGATGCTTGCAGGAAAGCGCAAAAGGTACGGCTTCGTGACCGCGGCAGCTCTCGCATTCGTCGTGCTCGCCTGCGGAGAGAACGACTTGCTCGGGCCCGGCGTGGGCGACCCGATCCAGTTCTCTCGTGAAATCTCGCTCGGCGACTTGCAGGACGCGCTGGCGACTACGGCTATACGCCTCGAGATCCAGCTGTTCGAGGATGGGATGGTCGCGCGCCGAGTGATGGTGCGTCGCGCCGAGGCGCTGGGTGACGAGGAACGGATCGCGAGTCGCGCCACGGCGATCCAAGCGTCCGAGACCGAAGGGACCCTCTCGCTGCGTCTCGGGGGGCTGACGATCGGCTTCGACCGCGAGACGCATTTCCGCGGACCGGGCGGCGACGCGATCGGCTTCGGCGACTTCGTCGAGCGGGTGACCCTGTGGCTGGGCGACGGCTTCCAACCGCTGATCGTCGCGGAGCGGGCGCCGGGCGACCTGCCGCAGGGCCCGGCGGACGCCAGCTTCTTCCCGGCATCGCTTCGTGCCCTGGAGGAAGGCGATGGCCCCGCGCTCCACCTCAACGTCGACGTCGACAACCTGGAGTTGAACGGCACACCCCAACCCGGTGAGCCCGACGCCTGGCTGAACGTGATGGGCCTGCACATCGAGCTTCGCATCAGCGACGGCGTGACCGAGCTGGTCAGCGAGGACGCCGACGTTTCCGATGAGGTGGAGTTCGAGGGGTTCGTGAAGTCCGTCGACCTCGAAGGCCGGACCTTCACGTTCAGCGACGGCACGCTGGTCAACATCGTCGAGACGACGGCGATCGCCGATGGTCCCGACTTCCTCGCGTCGCTCGAGGCCGTGAAAGCGGCCCTCGAGGATGGCCTCAAGGTCGTCGCCTGGGGCTGCGGCTATCTGGTGAGCGCCGAGCCGCGGGTGATCGACGCGCGTGAGCTGCACTTCGTGCTCCATGGCGGGGGCGGCGACGCGCACGACATCGTCGAGTTCGAGGGCCACGTCGTCTCGGTGGATCCCGGCGCGAGCAGTTTCACGCTCACCAACGGTACGATCGTCAAGATCACCGGCGAGACCCAGCTCATCCACGAAGGCGCCGGCCAGACGCTGGCCAGCCTGCAGGATGCGAAGGACGCGCTGGACGGCGGCGCCGACGTGATCGCCTACGGCGCTGGCAAGGTCGAGACGGCGGAGCCTCTGGTTCTGATCGCCCTCGAGATGCGCTTCGCCATCCCCGGCGGCGCTCACACCGAGAGCTTCGAAGGCTTCGTCGAGAGCGTCGACCTGACCAGCGATGGCTCGTTTATCCTCACCAACGATATCGTCGTCTTGATGACGGCCGACACCCAGATCAAGCAGGCGGCCCAGGGCCAACCACTGATGTCGCTGGCCGACGTGAAGGCGGCTCTCGATGGACAACACACCGTGGTGGCGTGGGGCCACGGGAACGTGGAGGGCACGCCCCCGCTGACGATCGCCGCCCTCGAGGTCTATTTCGTTCAGCAGTAGGCGGACGCCCGCACAGGTTCCGACCGCCGTTTCCCATCACCCGGGGAGGTGGAGACGCGTTCTCCGCCTCCCCCTACCTGTAGCCCGCCGCTTGTAGATTGAACAGCTCGGCGTACAGGCCGTCGCCAGCGAGCAGCTGTCCGTGCGTGCCTTGCTCGACGACCTGCCCGTGGGTGAGCACGACGATGTGCTCCGCCATCCGCACCGTCGAGAAACGGTGTGAGATGATCACCGCCATCTTGCCGTGAGTAAGCTCGGCGAAGCGCTCGAAGACCTCGAACTCCGCCCGCGCATCCAGCGCCGCCGTCGGCTCGTCCAGGATCAGCACCTGGGCATCCCGTAGGTACGCGCGTGCCAACGCCACCTTCTGCCACTCGCCGCCCGACAGCTCCACGCCGCCCTCGAAGCGCCGGCCAATCTGCTGCTCGTAGCCGCCGGCCAGGCGACGGGCCACGGCATCGGCCAGGCTGCGCCGCGCCGCCTCCTCGATGCGGGCGCTGTCTTCGCTCGCCGCGATCTCGCTCACCGCGATATTCTCACGCAGGATGAACTCGTAGCGCACGAAGTCCTGAAAGATGACGCCGATGTTCCGGTGCAGGCTCTCCAGGTCGTACTCGCGCAGGTCCACGCCATCGAGCAGGATCCGTCCTTCGTCGGGGTCGTAGAGACGCGCCAGCAGCTTGACCAGCGTCGTTTTGCCGGCGCCGTTCTCTCCCACCAGCGCGATCCGCTGCCCTGGCCGGAACTCGAGGTTCACGTGGCGGAGCGCCCAGTTGTCGGAACCCGGGTAGCGGAAGCCCACATCTTCGAACACGAAGCCGCCCTGAATCGGCCGGGCGACGGGCCGCGCCTGAGCGCCGGTGGCGATGCGTGGCTTCAGCTCGAAGAAGGTGAACAGGTCACGAAGGTAGAGGCTCTGCTCGTAGATCTGCGACATCGAGAGCAGCACCCCCTGGATCAAGCCCTGACTCTGGCGGAACGACCCGGCCAGGAACGTCAGCACACCGATCGTGAACACGCCGGCCGGTGATCGGTAACCGATCACGGTCAGATAGATGATGATGCCGTAGGCAACGTACAGGCCGAGGGCGCCCACCAACGCCAGGCCGGTCGACACCAGGCTGCGCTTGACCGCCAGCTTGCGATTGGCCTGATAGAAGTCGTCCGCCAGACGAGCGTAGCGGCCGACCAGGAAGCGTGAGAGCCCGAACAGCTTGGTCTCCTTAGCCGTCTCATCGCTGGCGCCCACGTAGCGCAGGTAATCGAGCAACCGGCGTTCCGGCGTCCACTGATAGAGAAGCGAGTATTCGAGCGACGCGAAGCGCGTCTCACCCACGAAGGCCGGGATGACGGCCACGGCCAGCAACAGGAGCAGCCACGGCACGTACACCACCAGCGCCGCCGTCAGCGTCGCCAGCGTGATCAGGTCCTGCAGCGTGCGGAGCAGCATCGAGAGCAGCCCGATGCGACGGACCGTGGAGCGCCGGGCGCGCTCTAGGTGGTCGTAGGTGGCGGGATCTTCGAACTGGGCGAGGTCGAGGGCAGAGGCGTGCTCCATCAGACGCACGCTCACCTGGTTCGAGAACAGGTCGCCCAACAGGCTTTCCAGCAGCGCTGAGAGCCGCGCCAGCGCCTCGCCACCGACGGTGATCAACAGCTCCAGCGTGACCAGGCCGGCCAGGTAGCGCCAGGCGACGGGATCACCGGCCCGGGCCGTCTCGATGGCCGCGATCACGCCATCGATGATGAGCTTGCCCACCCAGAGCTGGGCGACGGGGACGCCCGAGCGGACGACGCGAAGCGCGATGATCCCGATGGTGTAGCCCGGGCCGGTCCGGTACACCAATTTCAACAGCGCCGGCACGTAGCGCAGGGCAGACAGCCGGTCACGCCAGCTCGGCGCCGGCTCGTCGGATCCCAGCGATCGCCTGCGGCCGCGCGGGACGATGACTCTCGGTTCGGATGATGCCATCGGGCTCATAAGATCTTCGCAGGTCGGCGAAAGTTCCAGCCCAGAGCGCCGCCGTCGACGCCCGCACGCCGGACGACACGTCGGCGGCGACCGCTCGCAGGAGGAGAATGATGGTCGAGAAAGTGAACCTGGCGCAGAAGTTCTCGAGGTTCGACGAACAGTGGAGCCCGAAGATCGTCGGCGAGGTCAACGACTTTCACGTGAAGCTCGCCAAGTTGAAAGGGGAGTTCATCTGGCACCACCACGAGAACGAGGATGAGCTGTTCCTCGTGGTCAAAGGGAAGCTTCAGATCAAGTTGCGAGACGGCGACATCTGGCTGAAGGAAGGCGAGTTCGTCGTCATCCCGCGAGGCGTGGAGCACCTCCCGGTGGCGCCGGAGGAGGTTCACGTGTTGCTCTTCGAGCCGAACAGCACGCTGAACACGGGCAACGTGCGCGGCGAGCGAACGGTCGAACAGCTCGAGCGTATTTAGGAAACGACTCGACGGCCGTCCCCCGACCGTGAGCTAGTCGGCCGAGGGCGCGCCCACGACATCCACCGGGCGACCAGCCCGCTCGGTGTGCGCAGCGCCGGGAACGGAGGAGCGGCCGCCCACCGCCACGGCCAGCGTGCCGCCGATCACCAGCAGCGAGCCGGCCGCGCTCCAGACGGTGAGGTACTCGGCGAAGAAGATCATCCCCCAAAGCACCACGAAGATGATCTGCGAATAGCCGACCGCCATCGCGCGCCCCGCCGGCTCCAAGCTCAAGCCCCGCGTCAGATAGACCTGAGCGATCTGCGTGCTGACGCCGACGCCCAGCAGCGTGAGCCACTCCCAGCCGCTGGGCCACACGAAGTTGGAGATGAAGGGGAGCGTCGCCGGCACGGTGACCAGCGGAAAGTAGAACACGATCACCAGCGGATGCTCCGTGCGGCTCGCCTCGCGCACCGCGACGTAGGCGCCGGCGCTGAGCATCGCGCCCACCAGCACCGCCACGGTGCCCAACGGATCCAGCAGCGTCGTGCCGGCGCCGAACAGCACCGCCGGCCGCGTCACCAGGATGACGCCCACAAAGCTCACGAGGATCGGGCCAAGCACCCACCGGGTCAGCCGCTCGCGCAGAAAGACGGCCGCCAACAGAGCCGTCCACAGCGGGTTGGTGTAGTGAAGGACCGTCGCCTCGGCGATCGGCAGCCGTGTCAGCGCGAAGTAGAAACAGCTGAGCGCCGCGAACCCCAGCAGGCCGCGCACCACAAGGATCCAGCGCCGCACACCCCAGGCCGACACACCGGCCCGCTTCACCAGCGCGTAACTGAGCACCAGGCTGACGATCGCCCGGGCCAAGACGATCTCCTGGCTGGGAAGCCCACGGCCCGCCAGCTTCACCAGCATGCTCATCAAGCTGAAGAAGAAGGCGCTGGCGAGCATGAAGCGAACGCCGGGCGGAACGAGGCCCGAGCGCGACGAAGTCGGGTTCAGCATGCCCCAATCTAGCAGAGTTCGGCGGTCCGGTAGACGGTATGCCGTAGGCGGTAGACGGTAGGAGTTCGGGTTGACCGCGGTCCCAAAGGCGCGGACCACACGGGGAGGCTCAGTGCAGCTCGGTTCGCGCGAAGTTAGGGCACCGACGTCGGCGTCCACCGTCCACCGTCTACCGCCTACCGTCTACCGTCAACCACTTACCGTCTACCGTCCACCGCGACCTTGTCCCAGACCGCTTCTGCGGATTAGTTTCTGGGCCCGACCCGCCGTATGTTGGAGTTGGCCGATGGCCGCACCCAATGGAGTCATAGGCGTCGCGCGCACCATCACCAGACAGGCCAAGGGCAAGTCTGGGTGGCTATCGAACATCATCTGGCACACCATCGGCTACTTCGTCACCAACCTGACGGTTTCCATCGTCTGGGTCTTCCTACACCTCTTCCAGCGAACGACGGTCATCGGCCGGGAGAACGTCGGAGACGCGCCCAACACGGTTCTGCTCTCCAACCATCAGTCGATGATCGACAGCTTTCCCGTCGGGATCGAGGCGTACTTCCCCAAGTCGATCATCAAGCCCTACTTGATACCGTGGAACCCGGCGGCCTCGGAGAACTTCTTCAAGCACCCCATTCTGGCCTGGCTTTCGTCGCACTACCG
>CAYGAJ010000040.1:0-14714 GCA_964347815.1 uncultured Gemmatimonadota bacterium
GGCCAGGGGTATGCTGTCTCCATCGAGCTGCATGTCGATCGGTCGTTCGGGGATGGCCAGGCCGAAGCTGGGAAGGGTCAGGTCGAGAGGCAGCGTGCCGTGAACCCGGAACAGCTGATCGCTGACGTGCCACATCGAGGCGTCCAGAGCCAGCCGGCCATCGTCGTAGTCGAGCGTCCCTGCCAGGTTCGTGTACGACACCCCAAACAGATGGCCGTCGCTCACCTCGAAACGTCCGGTAATCACCGGATCACGCACCAGCCCGGACAGCTCCGCATTCAGCTCGAGACGTCCGCCGACCGCGAGGCTGTCCGGCCAAAGGCTGGCCAGGTCCGCCAGGTCGACGCCCGTGATTCTTGCGGTGAAGGCCGCCGGCCCCGCGACGCCGACTGAGCCGTCCAACGACATTCGGCGCGATCCGCTCCTCAGTTCGAACCCCTGCACGGCCACCGCGCCGCCTTCCTCGAGCTGAAGCTGCGCCGGCTCGATCAGTTCCCAATCCGAGCCCGCGAGCCCCAGGGTCAGCGAATCGAGCCCGATCGTGCGCCCGGTCTCGCCCGTGCCGATCCACATCCGGCCCCGAGCCGCCGCGCCCGGCTTGGAGAGCACGAAGTTCAGGTCCGCCCGGCTCTCTGCCAGCTCGCCTGCCAGCTCCAGATCGCTGAACCTGAGTTCTCCGATGCCGATCCCCTTTCCCGCCAGCTCGGCTCGCGCGCTCAGCTGTTGCCCCTGGCGCCCCACGCTCAGGGTCTCGACTCGAAGGCTGTCCGCCGACCAGCGCCCGTAAACCAACCGTTGCGCTTCCAGACTCCCACGCACCTCAACCCCGCCCGCTTCCTGGATCGCCCACCCCCGGGCAGTCGCCACACCCTCCAGCCTCGCGCCGTCCCCATCTTCGCCTCCCGCGGCCCCTCCGTTCGCGACCAGCCGCTGCGGCGCCAAGGCACCGTAGCCCGGCGCGAGCCAGGCGTTGAACGCCCCGAGGCTATCCGCTCGCAGGTCGAAATGGAGGCTGTCGCTTTCGCCGGCCGCAAGCGCCAGCGCCCCGTCGGCCCGGAGCTCGCCGAACTCCCCGCTGGCTACCGCGCTGTCGACGTGAAACCGGCCGTTCATCAGCTGAAAGTCCACCCGGGCCGAATCGAATTGCACGCCGCCGACGAACGACGCGAAGAGCCGGGCGCGCCCCGACGACTCGGCGTCGGCCAGCTGCACGCCCCAACCTGAAAGCTCGACGGCGAAGTCGACGTCCGACTGGGGCAGATCCGGACGGAAGCGCGGCAGCCGCACCCGCCAGCCGCGGATCTGAGCTTCGTAGCGAGGGACATCGCCTTTGGCCACCCGCAGGGCCCCGCGCACCCAGAGCGAATCACCGGCGCCGGCTAGACGCGCCTCGACGTTCAGGTTCTCCAGCGGGCCCACCGCTCGCACCCCTCCGGTGAATTCGCCCCGGAACGGGATCGCCGGATAGTAGTTCGCCAGGGTGGTCAGTGAGACGCGTCGCGCATCGACGGTCAGGTCGAACCGAGGCGGCGCGACCCCGTCGGCCCAGATCCTCCCTCCCCCACCCAACCGCGTCGGCACCAGGTTCCGGTCGCGTTGCTCGACATCGAAGCGAACTTCCAGGCCGCCGGCCAGCGTCCCATCAAGCCGCGCGCTCCCGGAGACTTCACCGGTAACGGCGAGCTGGGGGACGAAAGCGCGCACCAGGTCCAGCTGCAGCGTATCGAAGACGAGCGTCAGATCCTCGGCACCGAGCGAGTCGGGCATGGCGAGGGCCACACCTCGCGCCTCGATCCGTGAGACCGCCGATGCTTCGATCGGAAGCAGCTGCAGCTGAGCATCCACACGCAGCGCGCCGGGCCGGCCGTCCAGCTCGACGCGACCTGCGACCTCACCGCTGGTGGGCGGCTGCCAGCCGCTGAGCGACGCGATCAATCCGCTGGTCAGACGCTCGATATCGAGCGCCACGTCGTCGAACTCGACCCCTCCCGGACCCTCGTCGAATCGCAGACCGAAGCGGCCGGAGAGCCGGGCGTCCGGCGACGCCCAGCGGGCGTTGCGGCCGGCGAGGGCGATCCCGCCGGGCACGCTCCGGAATTGGAGGTCGAGGTGAGCCACGCCCGCGGGCAGCCACGGTAGCAGCCAGTTCACATCCTGGGTCGTCAGCGGATTGCCGCTCAGCGTGACGTCGTACTGGAGGTCACCGGAAAGGGTGACCTGACCCTCGCCGAACAAGCGAGAGTCGGTCAGGTCGGCCTCCCACAGGTCGAAGGAGAGGGTGTCGCCGTGCAGCTCGAGGTCGGCGCGCAAACCCTCGACCTCGAAGGGCGGACCGACCACGGTTGCCAAACTGCTGAGCTGCGCGATCCGAAACAGTCGTCCGGCGCCTTGCGGCGCGGCGACGCGAGCGATAGGCAGTTGTGCGTTCAGCCGCTCGAGACGAAAGACCCGTCCGCGAACACCTTTGTGTTCCTCCACATGCCAGCGGGAGTCGCTCAGCCTTGGGTCACCGGGCTTTGAGGACAGGAAGAGCGAGACATCACCCGATCGAATCGTGACGTCGCGCAGCACGATCCTGCGGCCACGACCATCTTCGCCCGCACCTTCCGATGGCGTGCGCGCGCGAAAGATCTCCTCGAAATTGAAGCCACCCTCAAGGAGGGTCCGAACTCGCGCCACGGGGCCGACCAGCTCGACCTCTTGAATCGTGACGTTGCCGATGAGAAAATCCGCCCACCTGTAGCGGACCGTCAGCGTATCGACACGCGCGAACTCGCCGCCGTCGGGCTCGTAGATGCGCACGCCTGCCATTCGAACCGTCCGCAACAGGTCACCCTCGAGCACCTTGTCGATCTCGATACGGCCGCGGATGGCTCCGTTCAGCTTCTCCAGGGCAAAGGTCCGGACCTGCTCACGTCCCCAACCCGTCCGGGTGAGCGTCATGCCCGCGGCGGTCGCCGCCAGGAGCACTGCTCCCAGCACCGCCAACGGGATACCGATCAATCGCTCTTTCCAGGTCACCTTACATTCGGTCCGGCCGTGCTCAGAAAGCCTGCCCTATAGAGAAGTGAAGCTGTAAACGGCTGAAAAAGTCGTTCAGCGGCTCGTAGTCGAAGTACGTCGGATCCGGGTTCTCCAGCTCGCTACCCGGGCGGATCAGCTGCACGATCTCGGTGTCGCCGTCCTGCCGGAGCGCCACGACCACAGGCAGCCGCTCACTGCCGCTGGTGTTATACCCGATATCGACGCGAATGGGGCCCACCGGGCTTCGGTAGCGAACGCCGATGCCCGGCGACCACTGAAAGTCTTCGGCCGCACCCAGCAACCCATCGGTCCACACCCGGCCCACGTCCACAAAGGTCACGCCGCTCCAGCGGTCGGACCCCAGCGGCACACGAAGCTCCAGGTTCGCGACCACCGAGTTCTCACCGCCGATCGGTCGCGGCGTAAAATCGCCGGCGCTCACCTTCTGGCCGGTGGCGCTCGGATCGCAAGGCCAGGCATTGTTTGCCACCTCGCTCAGGTCGCAGCCCGGCAGCTTGGCCATGATCTGGTCTTCATTCGAGGTCGACAGCAGCAGCACCTTGGGGCCCAGCAGGTTCTGCCCGTAACCACGAACCGTGTACGCCCCGCCCGCGTACTGGCGCTTCAGCGGATGGCTCACCGCACCGCTCGCCGGGTCCGGGGCGACGCCCTCGATTCCCGATCCGGTGGGTCGCACCAAACCGCCGCGCAACCGCAGCGCGAGAACGCGGCCGCCACCCAGCCGTTGGTACCAGCTGAACTCGCCCTGGGCGCGATAATACGCCCAGTCCGATCCCGTGAATCGCTTCGAGGCGTGTTCGCCTTCCAGGGTCAAGCGATAGCCCCGGGTCGGGTTGAGAACCGCGTCCGCCTGGTTCCGCGCGATGCCGAACGACACCCAGTTGAGCCAGCGTGTCTCGGACAGCGTCTCGATGTCGGCGGGATTGCAGACCCCGAAATTCGCACAGAACAGGAAGTCTGCGCTCCCTTCCAGCAGCGAATCTTGCCCGGCGCGGAAAGTCGTGAACAGCGCGGTGCCCGGCGACAGCTCGCGGCCGATCCTCACGTCTCCACCGTAGCTCAGCCGCGCGTACACCGGCGGCAAGCTCTGGCGCTCGGAGAAGACGCCGAGCTGCAGGGTGTTCCGAGTTCCGAGAAACCAGGGTTGACTGAAGTCGGCGCGAACCCGCCAGTTGATTCGGTTGAAGGCACGACTCACGCGCTCGTCCGCGGTAACCTCTTCGCCCGCCTGCTGACAGGGGAAGCGCTGAGCCAGCTCGGACGTGAGGATGTTGGACAGCCCGCCGCTCAACGCGAATCGTCTCGTGCCGCCCAAGAAGTTCCGGTGCGTCCAGCCTGCTTCCAGCTCTACGCATTCGGTCGTGGAGACGCCCGAGCCGAACTGCAACGACCGCATATCGGCCTCGTTCACCTGGACGCGAACGTTCACGGTCGAGTCGATGACCGACGGCGTGGCGACGATGTTGACGTAGTCGAACAGCGCCATCGAATAGAGGGCACGCTGGCTGCGAACGATCTCGGCCTCACTGTACCGGTCACCGCTGCGGAACGAGAGCAGCCGTCTCACGTGCCGGGGCTCGAGCTCCGAGGCGCCCTCCACCTCGATCTCGCCGAACCGATACGGCGCCCCCGGGATCACCTCGACGGTGACGTAGGCGCCAAGACTATCCTCGCTGGGAACCCTCGCATCGAACACGACCGCAGCACGCGCATACCCCCGGTTGCGCAACCGGCGCTCGATCTGTTCCCGGGCTGCCGAAAGCCTGACCTCGCTGAAAGTGGAGTCGATCCGCAACGGCAAGCTGGCCAGGACCGCGTTCGGGTTCGGAAGTTCTTCCAAGCCACTCACTTCCACACTGCGCACGACGATCGGCACGCCTTCATCGATCTTGAAGATAACGTCGACCTCGCCGTCGCTTCGCACCAGCGAGGTATCGACCTGCGCCTGTCTATAGCCGCGCCGAAAGTAGAAGATGCGGATGCGCGCCACGTCGGTACGAAGCTCGCGGGGGCTGAGCTGAACGCGCCGATGGAACACGCCGATCCCGATCCAGCAAAAGGGGCTCAGGAAGACGGACCGGCAACCGCTCTCGCGTGTGGCGATCGCTTCCTTGATGCGCTCGTCGCTGAAGGCGGTGTTTCCCTCGATCTCGATACGACGCACGATCGGCAGCGTGTCCCGTGCTGTGACCTGGCCCTGTAACGGCGCGGCGAGTGCCAGGGTCGAGGCCAACCCGAGCAGCGTCGCCCGCAGCACCGGCAACAAACCCCCCGCCAGACGAACACTCCAGCGCTCGAGCGCCCCGCCGCTCGACTCGGCGCCCGCCCTCGGTTCCTCGAGGGCGAGCCCCGAACGGCACTCGAGAGCTCGCCGGCTAGTCATCAGCGGCGTGCTGCAGACCATCGAAGTAGCGATGGTCGCCGCTCGGGAACTGATGCTCGCTGGTCCGCAGGAAACGCTGGTGATCCGCAACCCAGACGTGATGCGCGACCCGGATCATCTCTTTTTCGATCTGAATCAAATTGAACGTGTTCCGGAACCGTTCGATACCGCGCCCGCGCCGCGACGTGGTCGTCCCGCACTGCACGATCACGATACCACGTCGGCTGAGATCGCCGGGGAAAAAATCGAGCGAGCTGCCGATATACGACCGGTGCATGTGACCGGCCAGAATCAGATCGACGTTCAAGCGCGTGAATTGGCGCAGGGCGCGCCGGGCGAACGGCATAACGTTTCCGCCCTCGAACCCCGGCGGCGGCGCAAAGTGGTGATGCGTGACGACGATACGGACGAGCGACTTATCCGCCGCCTCGAACGCTTGAGCGGCGAATGCAAGCTGTGACCGGCGGATTCGGCCGTTCGTCAGCGTCAGCCGGCGACTCGAGTTCAGCGCCACGATCAACAGGCCGGCCACCTCGGTCACGCTGTTCAGATCGGAGGATATGTACTGGCGGTAATATCGATACGGCCTCAAGGCCCTCTCCCAGAACCGGTAGAAGGGCACGTCGTGGTTGCCCGGGGTCACCACGACCGGGGCCTCGAATCGCCTCAGGTAGTCGGCCGCCTCCTGAAACTGGGAGGCGCGCGCACGCTGTGTGAGATCGCCCGAAACGACGACGACGTCGGGCTTCAGCTCACGGCTCTGCTCCAGAACGGCGGCCGCCACCTCCGGAAGGAAAGGCTTCCCGAAGTGCAGATCCGAAACATGCAGCAGAGTGGGCACCGTCGCGGCCTCTTCGCTTTCAGCTCACGAGGCGGCGGCCGCCGGCTCGACGCGCCGGCGCGTGAGTCGCCAAGCGCCATAGGCACCGCCGATGATCAGCGTCAAGCTGATGAGTTGGGCGAGCGTGAACGGTCCGAAGAACCGATCATCCTTGGCTCGGAATAGCTCGACGATGCCTCGCTCCAGACCGGCCAACATCAGGTAGACCATGAAGAGCCAGCCCGCACGATGCGGATGCCGCCGAAACCGCCAGATCAAGAGAAAGATGAGCGTCGAGAGCGCGACCTCGTAAAGCTGCGTCGGGTGGACCGGCAGGACGGTTTGAGCCGAGATGGAGTCGGGGACCGCCACACCGAAATACTCGCGCAGGTTCTCCGCTGTCGACGGTGGCGATCCCTGCGGGAACGCCAGACCCACCCAGCTGTCGGTGGGTCGCCCGTAGTCGTCGCCAACCAGAAAACAGCCTATCCGGCCCACCGCGTAGGCGAGCGGCAAGCCGGTGGCTACGGAGTCAGCCACCTTGCCAATCGGCAGCTTCTCACGCCGACCCATGTAGATGACGCCCAGGGTCCCGCCGATGAAGCCGCCGTACCAGACGAGGCCGGCGCGAGAGAAGAGCGTCTGCAACGGATAGCGCACGAGGGTGGGCCAATTGAGAAATGCGTAGTAGAGCTTTGCTCCGACGATCCCACCGATCAGCGCGCCCATGAGCAGCGTCCAGGCTACATCCTTCTGATAGCCTTTACGCTGTAGCTCGAGGCTCGTCAGCCACCCCGCGGTCAGGAAGGCGAGCCCGAGCATCAGCCCAAAGCTGGTGAATTCGAATCCTTTGAATCTGAAAAGTACCGGGTGCATTGATTCGCCTCTGTCTCGAGATCCCAGCCCCGCGAAAGCAGCCGCCGGGTCAGACGATTCCCGGAATTGCCAGCGACGCTTGCGCGTTGAGATCGAGACCGCTCCGCTCCCCACAACCCAAACGAAAGTACGCGGCGCGCGCCACCATCGCCGCGTTGTCCGTCGCGAGCCGCGGTGACGGTACAAACAGTTGACCGCCGGGCGGCAGTCGACGCCGCACGCTCTCCGCCAGCGTCCCGTTCCGGGCCACACCGCCGCCCAGAACCACTCGCCCACAGCCGGACTCGGTTACCGCCCGCAGCGTCTTCTCCACCAGCTGATCGATGGCAGCCCGCTGAAAGCCCGCGGCGAGGTCGGCGATCGCTTCGCTGAGCCTCCCCTCAGCCTCCAGCTCTCGTACCCGGGTCAACACGGCGGTCTTCAGTCCGCTGAACGACATGTCGAAGTAGTCTTCGTCCTGCGGCTTCTGGCCTGCTCCGACCATCGGAACCGAGAAGGGTTGGCGCTCCGGTTCCCCCTCCCGAGCCATGCGCTCGATCGCGGGTCCCCCCGGGTAACCGAGGCCCAGCAGGCGCGCTACCTTATCAAACGCCTCTCCAGCGGCATCGTCGCGGGTCTGCCCGAGCAGTTGATAGCGGCCCCACTGTTCCGCGAAGAGCAACAGCGTATGCCCGCCTGAGACCAGAAGCGCTACGAACGGTGGCTGCGCCCCCTCGTCTTCGAGCGCCGTCGCGAAGAGGTGCGCCTCCATGTGGTGGATACCGAGGAAGGGACGTCCGAGCGCGTAGGCCGCCGCCTTCACCCAGTTGAGCCCCACGAGCAGCGATCCGATCAGGCCGGGACCTGAGGTGACGGCGAAAGCCGTCACGTCGTCCAGTCGAACGTCGGCCTGAGCGAGGGCCTGTTCGACGATGGCGTCGATCACTCGCAGTTGCGCCCGGGAGGCGATTTCGGGCACCACGCCGCCAAAGCCCCCGTGCATGTCCTGGGTCGCAATCACATGGCCCAGAAGCTGGCGCTCGCCGCGGAGCAGGGCCGCCGAAGTGTCATCGCAAGACGTCTCGACGGCGAGAATCAGAGAGTCGGGCGCGAGCATCCGAAACGCGACCTCTGCGCTCAAAGGGGTTCCGACTCGCTGGACACGACCCGCGCCGAATCCGGCACGACCTCGACCGTCAAGAACGAGCTGGGCAGAGTGATGACGACCGGCAGTTTCAGCGGCGGCTCGAGCGGTTCCCGCACCTCGACCCGGGGAACCAGCTCTCCGGCCCTGAGCGCGCTCACCGCGCTGCGGGGACCGGAAACGCGAAGGTCCACGACCGGCGGCTCGACCCGGTAACCGTCGCCCCCGACCAGGTTGACCGGTACACCGGGAAAGGCCCGTTCGCTGAGCGGCTCCACCGCCAGCCGGATCCTCACCCTCTCCGGTATCAGATCGACGTCGGCGTTGGGCTCGATGTCCACCGGCGCTTCGATGTTCAACGACTCGCGCACGCCTTCGCGGGTGATCGGCAAGGTGAACAGGGTGTCGATCGAGTTCACCCAGACCGCCGGACCGTCCAGCGTCACCGCGCTCGGCTCGACGCGCGGCGAGTCGGCTACGGCAAACCCGCGCGCCGTGCTGACACGCACCAGCGGAACGACCGGCACCTGTCTGCGGCTGCGGGGCTCGAAGTGGAGGTTCAGACGGTTGGGGCGCACGCTGATCGGCCGCACGTCCACCAGTTCGCGGCCACCGCGGCTCTTTACCATGCCTGCCGTCAACGGCATCTCAAGGTCGGCCTCATGAACGGTGTCGATCGAAACCAGAATCTGCGGGCGCGACAGCGAGAGCAGCGCCAGGTCGCCGGCGCGGCCGGTGAAGACGACGGACACCTCGTCCGTGGGATCCTGGTCGGTCAGCACGTAGCGTCGATCGTTGTTGCCGACCAAGAGGTCGACGGGCAGCGTTTGCTGCTCGACGGTGTCGGCGCTAACCGCGACCCAAAGGAACACGGAGATCAGTGTTCCCGTCAGCATATAGAGCCAGTTCCTTTTGAACGTCGTGCGCCAGTCGTCCATCGCTCACATCCCGAGCAGTTCTTCGATCAGGGCCTGGTTTGCCGGCGAGTCCCAGTCCGCGGCGCCGATCAGTCGCTTCACGATCTTTCCCTCACGATCGACGACGAACGTCTCGGGAACACCAATGGTCTGCATGACCCGGGAGATGCGCCCCTCCGGATCCAACAGAATTGGAAACTCCAGCCCGAACTCGTCGGCAAACGCCGAGACTTTCTCTCGATAGCCGGGTCCGGCGTCGATCGAGACCGCGATCACCGTGAACCCACGGTCCTTGAAGCGGGCATAGCTCTTCTGGATCGGCGGCATCTCGACCCGGCAGGGCCCGCACCACGTCGCCCAGACGTTGATCAGCACGACGTTGCCACGCAGGTCATCGAGAGCGATCTCGGCGCCGTCGAGAGCGGGTGCGCTGTATTCTGGCACCTCGTCCCCCACCTCCACGCCCCGAGCGATCCCGGGGCCACAGCCCGCGATCAGGGTCACGGCGACGATGGAGGCCAGCGCCGCCAACCCGAGGGACAGTCCAGGGGTCCGCGACCCGACGCCGATGCCGATCCCGCTTCTCGTTACGATCCGCATTCCTCCTCCGTTACAAGGGTCAGCCGCTGGCCGTGGTGTCGACCGCCGCGTCCACGATCGGCTCCGTGGCCACCCTCACTCGAATCCGTGTGGCCCGTTCTACCATGGTGCCGGGCGACGGGGACTGGCTCAATACGGTCCCCGGAGCTGCGAGCGATGCCGAGTCGCGGCCCACCGTTCCCAGCCGTAAGCCAAGCCGCTCGAGGTCTTTCTGTGCCTCGGCCAACGACAGACTGACCAGGTCCGGCACGGCGACCCTCGGCAGTCCAGCGCTCACGACGATCTGCACAGTCGCCTCCTGCTCCAGCGGCGTTCCCGCCGAAGGCCGCGTGCCGACGACCGCCCCCACATCTTCTTCCGCATCGACCCAGACCAGCTCGCTTCGATAGCCCGCCCGGGCGAGCACCGACTCCGCCTGCTCGTGCCGGAGGCCGCGCAGATTCGGCACCGGCCTGCGTCTCGGCCCCTGGCTCACCGTGACATCGACCGTGGAGCCGGGATCGGAGACCTGGCCCCCCAACGGCTCCTGGGCCAGCACCGTGCCGGCTGTAGCCGGATGTTCCAGGCTGGCCGCCTCGTTGTACACGAGGCCCGCGCGCTCGACCCGTTCACGCGCCTCAGCCGAACTCCGTCCGACCAGGTCGGGAACGCGTGTGAGGTTACCGGCCGAGTCTCCCGACGGAAAGACCGCGACGGCCGCCACGCCGTAGCCGATGACCAGGCCGCTGGCCACCACCGCAATGATCGCGATCACGACGCGCCCGGCGGCGGTCAGCGATCGATACCACCCTCGCAGCCGCCCCAGCGATCGTAACCTGCCCTCAGACGGATCGCCGCCGTAGTCGTGCGGCATACGCGCCATCGACTCCGTGCTGCTGTGGGATGATGCGGAGATCTCCGTCCGGTCCCATCAGATCGGCCGGCACAGCCGACGCCGGGGGCGGGTCCGGCACGAAGTCGCGCCGTCGAGCCAGAAAATCTTCCACTTGCTTCTCGTTCTCCTCAGCTTCCAGCGAGCAGGTGGCATACACCAGATGACCACCGACTTCAACCAGGTCGGCGCCCGCCGCCAGCAGACGCCGCTGGACTTCGGCCAGCGCCGGCAAGTCGCCAGCACGAAGCCGCCAGCGCAGATCGGGGTTCCGCGCCAGCGTGCCGGTCCCGCTGCACGGTGCATCGATCAACACCATGTCGGCCGCCCGGATCGGCGGCTGTGCCGAATCCGCCAGCGCCGGGTGCAACCGGCTGAGGCCGAGCCGATCCCGGTTCTCCGCCAGCTTCGTCATCCGGACCCGGCTGGCCTCCAACGCCCAGACTTCGTGCCCGCGCGCCGCAAACAGCGCCGCTTTTCCGCCTGGTGCGGCGCACAGATCGGCGATCCGGCCACCCGGGGCCGGAGCCGCGTAATCCACCACGGCGGCGGCGGCGGGATCCTGCACCACTGCGGGCACGATCTCCAGCCCCTGCCGCAGGCCCGCCGACTCGACGCGCACCGACGCAACCGCCAGCGGCACCGGCTCGGCCTGAAGCCCGGCGGCCTGCAGTCGCTCGACAGCCCCATCGCGGTCGCCCAGCACACTCAGGTACACCGGCGGTCGTTGATTGTTGTGATCGACCAGCCGGCGCACCTCCGCAGGAGTCCAGCGCTGGAGCCAGCGATCGATCATCCAGCGAGGGTGTGACCCCCAAGCGGCCAGATACGCGGCCGGGTCCCGGTCCGGAGACGGAAAGGTCGCGGATCCGTAAGCCTCCCGACTCAGCCGGCGGAGGACCGCGTTGGTGAGCGCGGCGGCGCCCTTCCCCGTGGCTTTCGCGGCCTCCACGGCATCCGACACCGCCGCATAGGCCGGCACCCGGTCCAGCTCCAACAGCTGGTAGGCGCCGAGGCGAATGGCGTCGAGTACATCCGGGTCCAGGCTACGCTTTCTGCCCTTGACCAGACGATCGATGACGTAATCGAGCCGGCCTCGCAAGCGCAACACGCCGTACGCCAGCTCCTGCGCCAACCGACGATCTGGCTCGCTCAGCGAGTCGGCGACCCGCTCGAAGGCGTGATCGGCGAACGCACCTGCCCGTACGGCTCGGAGTATATCGAGCGCCGCGCCACGAGCCGGAGCGATCGCCTTGGGAGACTTCAGGACCCGGCCTTCACTCGAGCATCCCGGACGTCGGGCTCGAGGGTGCGGCTTGCTCACGCCGCGGCATACGGCCGGACAGGTACGCGAGCCGACCGGCCTCTGTGGCCCGCTTCATCGCCAGAGCCATTCGAACCGGGTCACGGGCCGCCGCGATCGCCGTATTCATCAGGATCCCGTCGACGCCTTGCTCCATCGTGATGCAGGCATCGGATGCGGTGCCCACCCCGGCGTCCACAATCACCGGGACACTCAGCCGGCTCTTGATCAGCCGGATGTTGAACGGGTTCAGCAAGCCCAGCCCGCTGCCGATCGGCGAGGCCAGCGGCATGACCGCCGACACGCCCAGGTCTTCGAGCTTGAGCGCCGTGACCAGGTCCTCGTTGGTGTAAGCCAGCACCTTGAAACCTTCGGCCACCAGGGTGCGTGTCGCTTCGAGCAGCCCTTCGACGTCCGGGAGCAGCGTATCCTGATCTCCGATGACCTCGAGCTTGATCCAGTCGGTGAACCCGGCCGCCCGCCCCAACCGGGCGTAGCGGATCGCGTCGTCCGCCGTGTAGCAGCCGGCTGTGTTCGGAAGCAGAAGCCAACGATCCTGGTCGAGATGGTAAAGGATCCCTTCTTCCTTCGTGCGGTCGAGGTCGATACGGCGCACGGCGACGGTGACGATCTCGGCACCCGAGGCGGTAATCGCCTCGACCATCGACTCGTTCTTCCTGTACTTCCCGGTGCCCACGATCAGGCGGGAGCTGAAACTCCTTCCCGCGATCACAAGCGCCTCGTCGAGGACATCCAGCTTCTCGCCAACCACAGACATCTAGCATTCACCTCCTGACCTGATCGTTTCCGGCAGCTCTCGCGTTCAGCCTCCGCCGACGAAGTGCACGAGCTCGATCACGTCGCCTTCGCCCACGACGACCTCGTCGTAACCGCCGCGCCGCAGGATCTCTCGGTTGCGCTCGACCACCACCATCCCCTCCTGCAGGCTCAGGTGCGCCAGGAGTCCACGGACCGTCAGCCCGGCTGGAACCGACCGCTCTTCGCCGTTCAGAGTTATCCTGATCTCTTGGCTCGGTCCTTTCATCCTCTGCTCGTCAGCCTGCGGCGGCGCCGGTTCCCCGCACGCTCGGCGACCTCGGCTCGAGAGCGCGCAGATAGCTTCGCACAGCTCCCGCCGGATCGCGCTCTCGCCAGACGCCGCTTAGCACGGCCACGCCCCAGGCGCCAGCATCCACTACTTCGGCTGCCCCGTCCGGGGTGATACCCCCGATCGCCAGGATCGGTCGCGGCAGAGACGCTGCGCGCTGTACCGCCTGAACCCCCAGCGGCGGGCGGCCCGGGTGTGATTCCGTGGGGTAGATGTTCCCCAACACCGCCACGTCAGCTTCGCTCGCCGCCGCCTCGTCGACTGAGTGAACCGACTGGCCGACCCAGGCGCTGCGCCCCAGCAGCCGCCGTGCCACACCCACGGGAAGGCTACCCCCTCCCAGCTGGACCCCCTCCGCACGAATCGCCAGCGCCAGGTCGACTCGATCGTTGACCCACAAGGTCCCCCCCGTCCCGCCAGCCCTCAACACGCTCACGAGATCCCAGAGCCACCTTCCCGGCACGCCGCGTCCGCGCAGGTGAAGCGCGCAGCGCTCACCCCCAGCTGCCAAAGCCGACGCGGCCCGGCTCGGGAAGTCCGCCTGTAGAAGCAGCTCCCGGTTCGTGACCAGGTGCAGCCGGGGCAGCGGGCCCCTCACCGAAAGCGCTGCCCAACTGCGACGCCGCGTCCCCGAATCCACTCGACCGCCTTCATCCGTCGCTTACCCGCCGGCTGTACCTCCCCCACGGTCAGCATCCCGTCCCCGGTCGCCACGGCGAGCCCTTCACGCGGATCGGCCCGGACAACCTCTCCGGGTGCGGCCGGGTCGCCTATGGGCTCGAGGCGCGGCGTGAACACCCGGATACGCTCGTCCCCCAACTCGGTCCAGGCCGCCGGCGCCGGATCGCAGCCGCGGATCCAGCGGCCCAGCTCAGTGGCGGGGCGGGTCCAGTCGATCCGCACTTCATCGGCACTCAACTTCGGTGCGTACGTCGCCTGCGAGTCGTCCTGAGGAACCTCTTGCGCCTCGCCCGCCTCGATGCGATCCAGCGCCTCGAGCAGCGCCTCGGCGCCGAGTCGGGCAAGTTCTGACTCGAGGATGCCTGCCGTGACATCGGGCGCGACGGGGCAATCTTTCTGCAAAAGCACTGGACCGGCGTCCATGGCCTCCACCATCCTCATGATCGTGACGCCCGTTTCGGCGTACCCGCGGATGATGGCCCAGTTGACCGGCGCCGCTCCACGCAGTTCCGGCAAGAGCGAGGCGTGGACATTGAAGGAACCTCGTGGTGGCAGGTCGAGCACTTCGCGGCGCAAGATGTGGCCGTAGGCCGCGACCACCGAGATGTCAGGCCGCCACGAACCCAGCGCTGCCAGGAACTGAGAGCCGCGCGGGCGCTCCGGTTGGAGCACCGGCACGCCGCTCGCCTCCGCCGTCGCCTTGACCGGCGGCGCCTTCAGCTTTCGACCGCGCCCCGCCGGTCGGTCCGGCTGCGTGACGATCCCCACGACCTCGCGCCCCGTGTCGAGGAGCCGGCGAAGCACCGTGTCCGCGAACGTAGGTGTACCCCAGAAAACGATCCTCACCGCCCAGCTTCTTCCTGCACCAGCTTCTTCCATTTGCTGAGCAGCATCCTGCGCTTGATCGGTGACAGCCGGTCGATGAACAGAAAGCCATCGACATGGTCGATCTCGTGCTGGATGGCACGGGCGAGAAGCCCTGTGGCG
>CAYGAJ010000041.1:0-14473 GCA_964347815.1 uncultured Gemmatimonadota bacterium
GGGCCTCGTCCAAACGCTTCTTGGTGGCTTCGTCCAGCTTGTCACCCCAGTCGGCGGAATCCTTCTCGACGCGGTAGACCAGGGTGTCGAGCTTGTTCCGGAGCTCAGCGAGTTCGCGAGACGCCTTGTCCTCTTTTTCGTGCTCCTCGGCATCCTTGACCATCCGCTCGATCTCGGCGTCGGCGAGACCCGAGGTCGCCTCGATGCGGATCTTCTGCTCCTTGCTGGTCGCACGGTCCTTGGCGGAAACGTGCAGAATGCCGTTGGCGTCGATATCGAAGGTGACCTCGATCTGCGGCACGCCGCGCGGAGCGGGCGGGATGCCCGTCAGCTGGAACCGACCGATGGTCTTATTATGAGCGGCCATCGACCGCTCGCCCTGAAGGACGTGGATGTCCACCGTCGTCTGGGTATCCTCGGCGGTGGAAAACACCTCCATCTTCTTGGTCGGGATCGTGGTGTTCCGCGAGATGAGCGTGGTCATCACGCCGCCGAGTGTCTCGATGCCCAGGGAGAGTGGGGTCACATCCAGAAGCAGAACCTCACTCACCTCACCGGCGAGCACGCCGGCCTGAATCGCCGCCCCGACGCCGACGACCTCGTCGGGGTTCACGCCCTTGTGCGGCTCCTTGCCGAAGAACTCCCGTACGATCTGCTGAATCTTGGGAATGCGCGTGGACCCTCCCACCAGAATGACCTCGTCGATGTTCTCGGGCTTCAGCTTGGCATCGGCCAGCGCCTTTTCCATCGGCGGGATGGTCTTCTGCATCAGATCGTCGATCAGCTGCTCCAGCTTCGCCCGCGTCAGCCGGATGTTCAGATGCTTGGGGCCCGACTGGTCGGCCGTGACGAAGGGGAGATTGATATCGGTCTCCATCGTGGTCGACAGCTCGCACTTCGCCTTCTCAGCCGCCTCTTTCAAGCGCTGGAGCGCCATCGGATCCTTCGATAGGTCGATCCCCTGATCCTTCTTGAATTCGTCGACCAGCCAGTTGATGACGCGCTCGTCGAAGTCATCGCCGCCAAGGTGCGTGTCACCGTTGGTCGACTTGACCTCGAAGACGCCCTCACCCAACTCGAGGATCGTGATGTCGTAGGTGCCGCCGCCCAGGTCGAATACGGCGATCGTCTCGTCCTTCTTCTTCTCGAGCCCGTAGGCAAGCGACGCAGCGGTCGGCTCGTTGAGGATGCGCAAGACCTCCAGGCCCGCGATCTTGCCCGCGTCCTTGGTGGCCTGTCGCTGCGAGTCGTTGAAGTACGCCGGAGTGGTGACGACGGCCTGGGTCACGGGGTGCCCGAGGTAATCTTCCGCCGTCTGCTTCATCTTCTGCAGAACCATCGCCGAGATTTCAGGCGGCGAGTACTTGTCCTTATCGATCTCGACGAAGGGCCGGTTCTTCTCGTCACACACGACCTTGAACGGGTATCGGCCAATCTCGACCTTGAGCTCGTCGCAAGTGCAGCCCATGAAGCGCTTGATCGAGTACACGGTCCGCTGCGGGTTGGTGATCGCCTGTCGCTTCGCCACCTGACCCACCAACCGCTCGTTATCCTTCGTGAAGGCGACCACGGATGGTGTGGTGCGCGAGCCTTCCTGGTTCGGGATGACGACCGGGTCGCCACCTTCCATCACCGCCACCACAGAGTTCGTGGTACCCAGATCGATCCCGATGACTTTGCCCTTTGCCTTGGCCATGATGTTTCTCAACTGTTGATTGCAATCCAATGCGTGCCGGGCTCTCCGCCACCACCGGCGGCGGCAGCGCCGCACCTCTCGACCCCGACTGGGGGCGTAGCTTTGCCTCCGTCGGGGTGCAACCCCTGTGCCAGCCCCAGTGCCCGGAATCGCCGGCAAATACCGACATTCTGGCGCAGCTTCCCCGTTCCATGCCAAAGCGGCAGGAATCGGCGGGTGCGGCGGCGCTTCGCGGTTGACGGTCCGAGGCCGGCCGCCTAGCTTGCCCGCGCCATGTTCCCCTACCGAGACGAGAATCCTGCCGAGCTGGCGCCGATCTTCACGATTAGCCTCATCGCGGCCAACGTCGCCGTCTGGTTTCTGATCCAGGGTTGGGGTTCGGAGCCGTACCTGATGCAGTCGGTGTGCGAGTTCGGGTTGATTCCCGCCGAGGTGACCGACCAGCCGATCCGTGGCCCGCGGGTGTGTCCGATGGGTGGGCTGAGATGGGAGACCCTGGTGACCTCGATGTTCATGCATGGGGGTTGGGTCCACCTGGGCAGCAACATGATGTTCATGTGGGTCTTCGGGAACAACGTAGAAGACTCGATGGGACATTTCCGTTTCCTGGCCTTCTACGCGCTGGCCGGCCTGGCCGCGGCCGCTGCTCACATCGTCACGGCGAGCGCCTCCGGAGTTCCGACGGTGGGCGCGTCGGGTGCGATCAGCGGCATCCTGGGCGCCTACATCGTGCTGTATCCCAACGTGCGGGTACACGTCTTCTTCCCGCCCTTCTGGCTGTTCAGCATGCGGGCTTACGTCGTCTTGGGGTACTGGTTCGTGATACAGCTGTTGATGGGCCTGGGCCAGCTGGGTGGAGGCGTCCTCAGCGGCGTGGCGGTGTGGGCCCACATCGGCGGATTCGTCGCCGGCCTGATTCTGGTCAAGCTGTTCGAGCGGCCTCAGCTCGTGGACGCGAAACGAGAGGGCCGGCGTCTCGATCGTCAGGAGATCCGCGCCGGTCACTACTGGTGGTGATCGAGTCGAAGCGCGGGACCGGCTGGCGGGGGCTGCGGTCGGCCCGGGCCGGTGTCAGACGCCCGTTTGCACCCAGTGGTTCAAGGGTCCGTGCCCGGCGCCGAGGCCGGGTGCGGCCTGGATCGCGCGTCGGGTGAAATCGCGGGCGCGCTCGACGGCTTCGATGCGAGGATGGCCCAGCGCCAGGCCGGCGCAGATCGCGGCCGAGAGGGTGCAGCCGGTGCCGTGGGTGTGGCGGGTTTGCAGGCGTGGGTCGCGCCACTCGCGCCACTCCCGGCCGTCGAAGTAGATGTCCACGAGCTCGTCGGTGTGCAGGTGTCCTCCCTTGAGTAGGACCGAGTCTGCTCCGCGCTCGACCAGCACCTCCGCCGCCGCTTTCATCTCTTGCAACGTCTCGACTCGGCGCTCGGCGAGGATGGCGGCCTCCGGCAAGTTCGGTGTGACGACCTCGGCGAGGGGCAGAAGAGCGGTTGAGAGCGCGGTGACCGCGTCTTCCTGAAGCAGCCGGTCGCCGCTCTTGGCGACCATGACGGGGTCGACGACGAGATGCGAGAGGCCGATGTCCCGGAGCGCTCCGGCGATCGCCTCGATGATGGGCGCGTCGGCCAGCATCCCGGTCTTCGCGGCTGCGGGCTCGAGATCCTCGGCCACAGCTCTGATCTGATCGGCGACGATCTCCGGCTCGATCTTCTGGATGGCGCGGACGCCGACCGTGTTCTGGGCGGTGATCGCCGTAATCGCCGATGTGCCGAAGACGCCGAAGGCGTGGAACGTCTTGAGATCGGCCTGTATCCCGGCACCTCCGCCGCTATCGCTTCCCGCGATCGTAAGGGCCACGGGTCGGCTGGCCATCGGTCCTCCCTTCCGGCATGCCGCTTCGCTGACCACTTTTCCCCTGACGCGCGGCTCCGTGGGCGCCCCGGAACACAGCCGGCAGCAAGTAGAGGGGATCAAGAATGGTGACTCGCGCTCAGGCGAAGCTGATCCGTCGATTGAGACGGCGCAAGCGCCGGGAGGAGGAGGAGCTGTTCCTGGTCGAAGGGGTGCGCCTGGTCGAGGAGCTGTTGCAAAGTGATCACGCGGTCGAGCTGTTCGTCACGGCACCGGCGCTGACAGAGACCGAACGGGGCCGCCGGCTGCTTCGAGCCATCCACCAGAGCGGCCGCGTCCACTCAGAGGTCTCGGACGACGAGTTGGAGCGGTTGGCGGACACGGCGTCGCCGCAGGCGGTGGTGGCGGTGGCCCGGAAGCGGCGGTCCCGGCTGGCCGAGTTCGATCCCCGCGATCGGGCCGCCGTGGTCGTCTTCGACCGGCTGGCCGACCCCGGGAATCTGGGCACGCTGTTGCGGACGGCGCACGCCTTGGGCGCGGATTGGGCGGTGGCGCTGCCTGGCACCGTCGACCCGTGGAACCCGAAAGCGGCTCGGGCGTCGGCGGGGGCGCTGTTCCGCTTGCCGGTTTCTCAGGAGCCCTGGCCCGACGCGCTGGCCTGGCTCCGCGATCGGGGGTTCACCATCTTGTGCGCCGACCCGGACGGTGAGCCGGTACCGCGCGGATACGTCGTGGATTCTCGGTTCGCGCTGGTCCTGGGCAACGAAGCGTCAGGTCCCAGCCCCGAAGTGCGGCGCGATTGCGACCGGGTCGTCGCCGTGGCGCTGCCGGGAGGGCTGGAGTCTCTCAACGTCGCGATAGCGGGCGCTCTCATGCTCGACCGGCTGCTGGGCGATCGGGCGGGGAGCGGTGAGGGGGAGGCGAGCTAGCCTCTGCCGGTACCGGCAAACTCTGCTGAGGAGAGCGAATGCCGCGGGGGATCCTCCTGACCTATGCCGCGCTGCTGGGCCTGGCCTTCGGTTCCTTCCTCAACGTTTGCATCCTGCGCCTTCCTGCGGGAGGTTCCATATTTCGCCCGCGATCGCGCTGTCCTGCCTGTGGGCATCAACTGGGTTGGTACGAGAATATCCCCGTGGCCAGCTATCTCGCGTTGCGGGGGCGCTGCCGCGGGTGCGGTGAGCGGATCTCCATTCAGTACCCGCTGGTCGAGTTGGCAACGGCCCTGATCTGGGTCGGCTCGTTCCTCTATTTCCAATCACTGCTTAACGCGCTGGCGGGCGCGGTGTTCGGCACCTTGCTGTTGGGGATCGCGGTAACAGATGCGCGGGAGTACATCATCCCGGACGAGTTCAGTCTCGGCGGCCTGGTTCTCGGCCTGGCCTTTTCGTTCGCGCCGGGCCCACCGACGCCGCTGTGGTCGGCAGTCGGCGCGGCCGCGTCGTTCGTCTTGATGTACGGTGTGGCGGTTGCGGGCGAGTGGTTCTTCAAGAAGCCGGCGTTGGGCGGGGGTGATATCAAGATGATGGCGATGGTGGGCGCCTTCCTGGGGCCGCTCCATGCGATACTCACGATCTTCGTAGGCTCGGCGATCGGCGCGGTGATCTTCGGTCCCATCAGTTTCAAGACCGGGAAGCTCGTCCCATTCGGCGTGTTCCTCGCGCTGGGCGCCGCCGTCGTGTTCCTGTTCGGAGACGCGATGGTGGGCTGGTACGCCGAGCGGATTCTCGGTCTCTAGACCCGGATACGGCCGCCGGTCAATTCCTCGACGGTCGCTCGGCCGCGCGCTCGGCCGAAGGCGGAGGGCTGTCCGGCTCCGCGGGCCGGCCGGATTCACCGCCGGGAGCGGGCGCCGGCGAGTCCGCCGGTCTTTCGGCTGGAGCGGCGCGCTGTGAGGGGTGGGAGAGGCGCGCACGGAGGACCTGGGTGTCCGAGGCTGCGGTGACCTCGATGATGACCCCTTCCGCTGTGATCTTTTCGCCGGGGCTGGGAACACGGCCCAGTACATCGAGCAAATACCCGTTGAGTGAGCGGTGCTCGAGCAGGGGGAACGTCGTGTTGAAGAAGTGATTGATCTCGCGGAGATCGGCGCCGCCGTTCACGAGGATCTCGTTTCGACTCAGGCGGATGATCGGCTCCACCGCGATGTCGGACTCGTCCACGATCTCACCGACCAGCTCTTCCAGTATGTCCTCGAGCGCCACGAGTCCGTCCACGCCGCCGTATTCGTCGATCACGACCCCCATGTGAATGCGGCGAGCTTGAAAATCGAGGAGCAGTCGATCGAGCGTGATGGATCCGGGCACGAAGAACGGCTCACGCGCCAGCTCCTTCAGCTCGACATCGCGCTGACCCGAAATCAGGGCCTGGTAAGCATCCCGTGAGTAGAGGACTCCGGTGATCTGGTCGATGGTGTCGCGAAAGAGAGGGACGCGGCTGTAGCGAGCGACTCGGAGCTCGGGCGCGATCTCGGCCAGCGTTTTCGTCTCCGGCCATGCGACCATGTCGACCCGCGGCGTCATGATGTCGTAGGCCGTCATCTGATCCAGCAACATCGCGCGTTCGATCAGTCGACGCTCATGCTCCTCGATGACCGGGCCGCCAACGTTGGGCCGGACGATATCGCGAATTTCGTGGTCCGGAATGCCTGGGAGGATCTCCTCGGGCTTCGGCACGAAAGTCTTCCACATCCGCTCCGCCGCCCAGCTGACCGGCAACAGGATCTGCGAGATTAGACGAAGGGGTGGTGCAAGTCCCAGGCTCAGACGCTCGGGGTGACGCTGTCCCAGCAACTTGCCCGCGAACTCGGTCAGCACGATCAAGACAACGGCGAGGGCGACCGCCAGGATCCGGACCGCGAGCCGCCCGCTCAGCGCCGCGGCCAGCCCCCAACCCGTGAGCGCGGCCAGCGCCGCGCCCGTGACGCGTAGGGTCCAGAGCGCGGACAAGAGAGCGGCCGGGCGAGAGCGCAGACTGGCCAGCGATCGGGCGCCGCGCCGCCCCCGTTGGGCCTGCGCTTGGACATCCGGATAGGGCTGGGTGAAAGCGGCCGCTTCCGCGGCCGCCGCCGCCAGCACGGCCAAAACCCCCAGGGTCAGCGCCGCGAGGGGAGCGATCATCGTGGCCGCCTCCTCGCCCGTCTAGATCGCCGGGCGCGGCGACTCGGAGGGTCTTCGCTCGCTGTTGCCGACGCCATCGCTTACAGCCACTCCTGACTGAGTTCCAATAGCCGGCGGAGAATGTCCTCGGCGGTCTGGCTATCCGCCTCGGCCTCGAAGTTGGTGACGAGACGGTGACGAAGCACCGGCAAGGCCACGGCCTGAACATCATCGAAGTTCGGCATCGCACGCCCGGCCAGCGCGGCACGGGCCTTGGCGGCGAGGACGAGGTGCTGGGTTGCCCGGGGGCCGACCCCCCAGTTTACCCAGCGCCGGATGAAGTCGGGCGCCTCATCCGCCTCCGGTCGGGTGGACCGGCTGAGGCGTACGGCGAGCCGGATCAAGCTCGGCGCGACCGGGACACGCCGCACCAGCCCCTGGAACTCGAGGATCTCGACGGCCGTCATCACCGGCTGGACCGCGTCCACGCGGTCCGTGGTCGTTCGACTTGCCACCTCTTCCTCTTCGGTGAGTGAGGGGTAGGTGATTCGCGCCTCGAGCATGAAGCGGTCGAGCTGAGCCTCGGGCAGCGGGTAGGTGCCCTCCTGCTCGATGGGATTCTGAGTCGCCAGAACGAAGAACGGCCGTTCGAGGCGATAAGTCTCGCCGCCCGCCGTGACCTCCATCTCCTGCATCGCCTGTAACAAGGCGGCCTGGGTCTTGGGGGGAGTCCGGTTGATCTCGTCGGCCAGGACCACGTTGGCGAAAATCGGTCCGCGGACGAAGCGAAACATCCGGCGTCCCGTGGAGACGTTCTCCTCGATGATCTCGGTGCCCGTGATGTCCGAGGGCATCAGATCGGGTGTGAACTGGATGCGGCTGAACTTGAGATGGAGCGAGCGGGCAAGGCTCGACACCAGCAAGGTCTTGGCCAGGCCCGGCACGCCGACCAGCAAAGCGTGTCCGCCAGCCAGCACCGCGATCAGCAAGTTCTCGATGATCTCTTTCTGCCCGACCACCTGCTTGCTGATCTCAGCTTCGACCTGAGCTCGGGCCTGTGCGAGGCGCTGAAGCAGCTCGATGTCGCGTTGAGCCGGTTCGGCGTCGCTCGCCGATTCGGGCCCTCGGGAAGGGACGGTGGTGGGTTCGTCTCGGGTCAAGATGCCGACTCCACGAGTGCGGACGCGGGTTGTACGCCCGCAAAGGTTGTATCCGAGCTCACCGGCTGGAGGGTAAACGGCTGGGGATAAACCCGCCCCGCGGTCGGCCGAGCCCGCGGCCGGCAGCGGCCCGGAGCCCGCAGTCCAGAGGTCGGACGATGTTCACGAAAACAAGGTAGATCAACCCGAAAACGGGCGTCAAGGGTGGCTTGCGCACTGTATTATAGCCGGATATCTTCCGCGCCGAGTACTAGCCGGGAAGGGTTGCGGGCAGCCGAAATGAAGCAGCCGGAGTACGACCGAGCGCGAATCGGCGCCTACCTCGGCTTAGGTGCTGGCTTTGGGCTCAGCACCCTTTTTTTCGCCTGGCTCGGGTGGCAGCTCGACCGACACATCGGGTCGACGCCAGCCTTCACGCTTGCGGGGGCGTTCCTCGGAGGTGCCGCGGGCTTCTACAACCTCTACCGTCACGCCATGGCGCTTCAGGAGCGTGACCGGGCCAAGAAGGACGAAGACGACAAGGGCTCGGAGCCGAACCGAAAGGCTCCGACTGATGTGACGTGAAGAAGTGGGCGATCTATGCGGTGGCCGCGGCCGTTTTGGTCGGGTTGACCGCGGTGGCGGTGGGTCTGTGGTTCGAGCCGCAGCTGAGAGCCGCCATCTGGACCGGCCTCGGCGCCGCCTGGCTCGTGCAAGCGGTGGCCTTCGGCATACTGATCGCCGCGACGCGCCGCCGCCCGAAGCTCGTGATCGCCGGCTGGACGGCCGGCACCGTTCTCAGATTGGGAGCGCTCGGCGTTCTGGCCTGGCTCACGCTGAGCGGGTCCTGGGCGTTGCCGGCTGAACCGACGCTGATCGCTCTAGTCGTGGCGCTGTTTGGCCTGCTGCTGCTGGAGCCCGTCGTCTTTCGTTATCGCCTCGGAGATCGATGATAGGGATCGGAGGGCTGGTTTGGGCTCTGCTCGCCCAGGCGGCGCACGGCGGTGCGGGAGAGCAGGACATCGCGTCGAGCTGGAACAACCACATGATGGAGGAAGTGGCGGACGCGCACCACTTCATCCTGCCCTTCGTGGGCGTTGAGTTCGACCTGCCCCAATTTCCACCCCTCCACATCGGCGCGCTGACGATCGACCTCTCTCCCACAAAGCACGTCATCTATTTGGCGATCGCCGCAACGCTGGTTGCGCTGACGCTGATCTGGACGGCTCGCCGCACCCACGGGGCGAAAGCCGCTCAGGCGCCCCGGGGGCTGGCCAACGTCGTCGAGGCGTTCGTGATTTATCTGCGGGACGAAGTGGCGATGCGCAACATCGGAAAGGGCGGCGAGCGATATGTCCCGTTCGTGCTCACCCTGTTCTTCTTCATCCTCTACATGAACCTGCTGGGTCTGGTGCCGTTCGGGGCGACCGCGACGGGGAACATCATGGTGACGGCGGCGCTGGCCGTTCTGTCGCTGGTCGCCATCGAGGTGGGCGGCGCCTTTCACCTGGGCCCAAGAGCTTACTTAAAAACGATCGTCTATGTGCCCGAAGGCTTGCCCTGGTACGGCAAGATCCCGATGGCGCTCATCATGACGCCGGTAGAGGCGATCGCGAAGCTGGCCCGCATCATCGCCCTCGCCATCCGTCTGTTTGCGAACATGACGGCCGGCCACCTGGTGATCCTCTCCTTGATCGGTTTGATCTTCATGGCGGGCGCCGGCGGCGGTGCAATCAAGTACGGCATCTGGCCGGCGCCCGTCCTCATGGCGGTGGCGATCATGATGTTGGAGATCTTCATCGCCCTGTTGCAGGCGTACATTTTCGCGATGCTGACCGCCGTGTTCATCGGACTGGTGAGACACCCACACTAGTGTGCTCGGTTCTCGGACGAGACCGCAGCTTCTTTCAGGGAGGACCCCATGCTGGATGCTTTCTACAGCGCGATTCAGGCCGTTACACCCGGCATCGAGGCTGAAGCCGCCAAGAGTCTATATGGAACGTTGGGCGCGACCATCGGGGCTGGCCTGGCGGTGCTTGGCACCGCGTTCGGCATTGGCCGCATCGGTGGCGCGGCTACCGAGAGCATCGCCCGGCAGCCCGAGGCAGCGGGCGCGATTCAGACGGCGATGATCATCACGGCGGCGCTGATCGAGGGGGTCTGCCTGTTCGCCCTGGTGATCGCGTTGATCAGAAGTGGCTGACCCGTACGAGGCGGAGCACTTCATGCGTGAGAGTCCGATGCGACGGCAACGTCCAGACCGGGTCGCCCGGCATTGCGGGCGGCTGCTGGCGAGCGTGGCCCTGACCCTGGTCTGGGCCGGCCCGCTGCTGGCCGACGAGGAAGCCGGTGGCGGAGGTGGGCTGTTCGCGATCAACCCGGGTCTGATCGTCTGGACCTGGGTCATCTTCATCATCCTGTTGCTGGTGCTGCGGAAGTGGGCCTGGGGCCCGATCCTCGGCGCGCTGGAAGCTCGCGAGCGGCGCATTCAAGAGGCGCTGGACGGAGCGGCGAACGAACGCGCACAAGCCAGCCGGCTGCTCGAAGAGCAGCGGCAGCTGCTGGACGCGGCGCGCGATCAGGCCCAGCACATCCTGGCGGACAGCCGCCGGGCCGGCGAGCGGCTCCGGGCGGAGTTGCTGGAGGAGGCACGGAGCCAGAAGGCGCAGATCGTCGACAGCGCGCGCGACGAGATCCAGCACGAGCGCGACCTGGCGCTGGAGACGCTGCGGAGGGAGGCGGTGGACCTCTCCATCGCCGCGGCCGGCCGAGTGCTGCAGCGCAGCGTCGACTCGGCCGAGAACCGGCGTCTGGTCGAGGAATATCTGGAAAAGCTGTCCGCTGAGAGCGGCGGCGTCGAGCGCGGCTGATGCAGGCGGCGACGGTCGCTCGCAACTACGCCGAGGCGTTGCTCGAGCTGGCGGTGGCGGATGGTGAAGTCGACCACTATGCCGAACAGCTGGGAGAGGTCATCGGCCTGATCGAGGCCGAGCCGAACTTCCGGCTCTTCCTCGAGACGCCACGCATCGACGCGGCGTCCAAGAAACGTCTGTTGCGAGAGGTATTCGAGGGAGTCGTGCCCGGCCGCCTGCTCAGGTTTCTGCTCATCGTGGTGGATAAGGGGCGCCAGCGGCTGCTGCCACAAATCGCGGCTGAGTTCGTCGAGCTGGTGAACGAGCACTTCGGTCGCCTCCGGGTCGAGGTCACGGTGGCGCAGGCGCCGGACGAGACGCTCAAGGCGAAGCTGAAGGATCATCTCGACAAGCTGTTCGAGCGAGAGGTTCTGCCCAGCTATCGAGTCGATCCGAAACTGATGGGCGGCGTGATGATTCGTGTCGGTGACCGGATCATGGACGGTTCCGTGCGACATCGATTGCATTTGCTGCGTCGCCGGCTACTCAAGGCCGAGCTGGGCTGAGGAGGGTGCGTTCCGGGCTGGGCGCAACGCGACATGAAAACGGGCCTCAGGCTCAATAGATGAGGATCTATGGCTAGCACGCAGACACGACTGAGGGCGAGCGAGATCAAGAAGGCGCTGGTCCAGCAGATCGAGCGCTACGAGGAAGAGCTGCACGCCGAGGAGATCGGCGAGGTGCTGGAGGTCAGCGACGGCGTGGCGCGAATCTGGGGCCTGCGCTCGGCCATGGCCAACGAGATGCTGGAGATCGAGTCTCGTGAGACCGGCGAGATGGTGGTCGCCCTGGCCCTCAACCTCGAGGAAGACAACATCGGCGCCGTCGTGCTGGGCGACTACCTGCATCTGAAAGAGGGCGACACGGTACGCCTGACGGGGCAGGTGCTCTCGGTGCCCGTCGGTCCCGAGCTGCTGGGGCGGGTGGTGAATCCGCTGGGTGAGCCGCTCGACGGCAAGGGGCCGATCGAGTGCAGGCAACGGCTGAAGGTCGAGCGCAAGGCGCCGGGCATCGTGTATCGCCGCCCGGTGAAGGAGCCGCTGCAGACAGGCCTCAAGGCGATCGATTCGATGACGCCCATCGGCCGGGGTCAGCGCGAGCTGATCATCGGTGACCGGCGGACCGGCAAGACCGCGATCGCGGTGGATACGATCATCAATCAGCGCGGTGGCGACGTGGTCTGCGTCTATGTCGGAATCGGCCAAAAGGCGTCGACGATCGCACAGCTGGTCAATCGACTGGAGGAAGAGGGTGCGTTGGGCCACTCGATCGTGGTGGCCGCCAACGCCAGCGATCCTGCGACGCTGCAGTATATCGCGCCTTACTGCGGCTGCACGATGGCCGAGTATTTCATGTACAAGGAGGGTCGTCACACCTTGTGTGTTTACGACGACCTGTCGAAACAGGCGCAGGCGTATCGCCAGCTTTCGCTGGTGCTCCGCCGGCCGCCGGGCCGGGAGGCGTATCCGGGCGACATCTTCTACTTGCACTCGCGGTTGCTCGAGCGCGCGGCGAAGATCACGGAGGACGTGGAGATCATCGCCGGCCACCCGGAGATCGAGAAGCCGGGCGGCTCGCTGACGGCGCTGCCGATCATCGAGACCCAGGCGGGCGACGTGGCCGCCTACATCCCGACCAACGTGATCTCGATCACCGACGGGCAGATCTACCTGGAAGGCGACCTGTTCTATGCCGGCGTGCGCCCGGCGATGAACGTGGGCATCTCGGTTTCCCGTGTGGGCGGCTCGGCGCAGCTCAAGGCGATGCGGCGGGTGGCGGGTCGACTGCGGCTCGACCTGGCCCAGTACCGCGAGCTGGAGGCGTTCGCGCAGTTCGCGGCGGAGCTTGACACGGCGACCCAGCGGCAGCTGGCGCGGGGCGAGCGGATGGTGGAGGTGCTGAAGCAGGGTCAGTACCAGCCGCTGTCGGTGGAGAACCAGGTGATGGTGATTTACGCCGGCACGAACGGCCACCTCGACGACGTAGAGGTCGCGGACATCAAGGCATGGGAAGCGGACTTTTACGCCTACATGAAGGCGAGCCACCCGGGGCTCGGCGCTGAGATCCGCAAGCACGGACAGCTAACGGACGAGCTGGAGAAGCAGCTGGTCGCGGCGATCAAGGAGTTCAAGGAGCGGTTCGGGGCAGGTAAGCGAGAAGCCATACGGTCGGGGCGCTCAGCCGCGGCCGAGCCGGCGGCCTCGAAGTAGATCGATGCAGAAAGCGCGTGATATCCGCAGGCGGATCCGCTCGATCCAGAACACTCGCCAGATCACGCACACGATGGAGATGGTCGCGGCGTCCAAGCTTCGTCGCGCCCAGGAGCGCGTGGTCGCGGCGCGGCCGTACGCCGCCAAGCTGAGCGAGGTGATCGCCGGACTGTTCGCGCCTCAGCTGGCGGAGAAGTACCCGATCCTCAGACAGCCGCAACGGGTGCGCCGGTCGGCGCTGGTGCTGCTGACGAGCAACCGCGGACTGGCGGGCGCGTTCAACGTGAACCTCATCCGCAAAGCTCGCGAGACGCTGGAAGCGTTGCGTGCCGAGGGTGTCGAGGTGGAGCTGCACGTGGTCGGTCGCAAGGGTATCAACTTTTTCCGTTATCGGAAGGAGCCGATGGCGACGACCCGCCAGGACATCGGCGATCGCCCCAGCCTGAGCGAGGCGCGCTCCATCATCGATGCCTTGATCCCCCGATTCGAATCGGGGGAGCTGGATGCGATCGATTGCGTCTACGCGCAGTTCAAGAGCGCGCTCTCCACGCCGCCCGTCCTCATGCGCGTGCTGCCGGTCGAGTCGGCGGCGGCTGAATCAAGCGCGAGGCGAGCGGCCAACTACATCTTCAAGCCGTCGGCCGAGGAGATTCTGACCTTCGTGTTGCCGCTGTATGTGAGGAACGCCGTGTATCGCGCGCTGGTCGAGAACGCGGCGGCGGAACAGGGCGCACGGAGAACGGCGATGAAGAACGCGACCGACAACGCGGATGACCTCGTGAAGACCCTTACCCGCGAGTACAACAAAGCGCGTCAGACGCAGATCACCCAGGAGTTGACCGAGATCACCGGTGGTGCGGAGGCGCTGAAGGGTTGAGTCGAGAGGGCCGGGTCAACCGCGCGTTCGCCCGGCGCCCCGTGAAATCGAGCAAGCGGAAAGCAATGGCAGACAACATAGGCAAGGTTGTTCAGGTTATCGGGCCGGTCGTGGACGTTGAATTCGAGCCGGAGCAGCTGCCGGAGATCTATTCGGCGGTCCGCATCCAGGGCGGCAGTAAAGGCGAGGCGCTGGCGATCGACGTCGTCTGCGAGGTCCAGCAGCACATCGGGCGCAGTCAGGTGCGCACGGTGGCCATGGACTCGACGGACGGGATCGTGCGCGGGATGAAGGCGATCGACACCGGGGGGCCGATCACCACGCCGGTGGGGAAAGCGCCGTTGGGCCGGATCCTCAACGTCCTGGGCGAGCCGGTGGACGAGCAAGGACCGCTCGAGGTGGAAGAGCGCTGGCCGATCCACCGGCCGCCGGTTCAGCTGGATAAGCTGACCCCGACCACCGAGATCTTCGAGACCGGCATCAAGGTCGTCGATCTGATCGCCCCCTACGTGAAGGGTGGGAAGACCGGGCTGTTCGGAGGCGCCGGCGTCGGCAAGACCGTGATCATCATGGAGCTGATTCACAACATCGCCGTGGAGCACGGCGGTCGATCGGTGTTTTGCGGCGTGGGAGAGCGGACACGCGAAGGGAACGACCTGTGGCTGGAGATGTCCGAGGCGGGCGTGATCACTCCGG
>CAYGAJ010000042.1:0-14350 GCA_964347815.1 uncultured Gemmatimonadota bacterium
CGCTGGCCTTCCTGAGGGGCACGACGGGGCGGTTGTTCAACGAGTTCGGCATCGCGATGGCGGGCGCCGTCGTGATCTCCAGCTTCGTTGCGCTGACCCTCACGGCGATGACCTCCGCCAAGATCCTGCGTGTGCCCAAAAGCCACGGCCGCGTGTTCATGGCCTTCGAGAAGGGGTTCCTCGCCCTGGCGAGCGGCTACTCCCGCAGCTTGGCCTGGGCGCTTCGGCGCCGCTGGTACATCGTCGGCGGCGCGGTCGCCACGGTTCTGCTCGCCGTCGTGGTCTTCCAGGCGCTCGAGCGCGAGTTCGTGCCGCCCGAAGACCGTGGGTGGTTCATCGTCATCACTGTGGCACCTGAAGGTGCAACGCTCGGCTACACCGACGGCTACCAGCAACAGATCGAGGCGATCCTCGGTCGCACCGAGGACATCGACGCCTATTTCAGCGTGGTCGGCTTCGGGGGACGTGTGAACAGCGGCATCATCTTCACACGGCTGACCGACTGGTCGGAACGCGACCGCTCGGTTCAAGACATCATCGGCGAGGTGCAGCCCCAGTTCTTTGGAATCCCGGGCGTGTTCGCTTTCGCCAACAACCCCCCGGCCTTCGGCTTCCAGAGCCCGGTCCAGTTCGTCGTTCGGCACCCGAACTTCGATTCGCTCTCCGCGGGAATGGACCGGCTCACGGCGCGCGCCCGCAGCATCAACGGCTTGGTCAACGTCGACACCGACCTGCGCGTCAACAAGCCGGAGATCACCGTGAGCTATGATCGCGATCGCGCGGAGGACCTCGGTGTGCCGATCCGCGACATCTCGGCCGCGCTGCAAACGCTGCTGGGCGGTCGCCGTGTCAGCACCTTCACCCGGGACAACAAGCTCTACGACGTGATCGTTCAGCTCGCGCCTCAGGCCCGGGCCACCCCTCGCGACATGCGGGACCTCTACCTGCGTGGCCGCGACGGCGCACTGATCCAGCTTGCTGCGCTGGCACGCATCGAAGAGGGAGTCGGGCCCCGCCAGCTCAACCATTTCAATCGCGTGCGCTCGTTCACGCTCAGCGGCAACCTGGCGCCCGGCTTCACGTTAGGCGAGGCGCTCGACTCACTGGAGGTCGCGGCGGCGGAGGCATTACCGCCGGGCGGGAGCACGGCACTGGCCGGTGAGTCGCGCGAGTTGGAGGAGAGCGGCAACGCCCTCTACTTCGCGTTCGTGTTGGCGCTGGTCGTCGTGTTCATGGTGCTCGCGGCTCAGTTCGAGTCGCTCATCCACCCGTTCACGGTCCTGCTCTCGGTGCCGCTCGCGGTGACCGGTGCCTTGCTGACGCTCTTGCTCGCCGGCTCCACGCTCAACCTCTACAGCCAGATCGGCATGATTCTGCTGATCGGGATTGTGAGCAAGAACTCGATCTTGCTGGTCGAGTACGCCAACCAGCTCAAAGAGAAGGGGCTCGGTTCGGTCGAGGCAATGCTCGAGTCGGGGCGCATCCGGTTGCGACCGATCCTGATGACGGCGACGGCGACGATCTTCGGAGCCATGCCCATCGCCCTCGGTCTGGGCGCGGGCTCGGCGAGCCGGCGGCCCCTGGGCTACGCCATCGTCGGCGGCTTGATCTTCTCGACGGTGCTCACGTTGTATCTCGTGCCGGTCGTGTATGTGATGCTGGATGCGCTGCGCGCACGGGTTGGCAAACGCGCGCCGGCGCTCGAACCCGCGGAAGTCTCCCGATGATCCTCGCACTGATCAGCTTGCTCCAAGTCAGCCCCCTCGGAGCCGAGGCCAATCCATATTCGGCCGCTCCGCTTACGGCGGTCGAGCTTGCGACGCCGCAGGTGGCGACGTCCGACACGATCCCTCGGGTGACGCTCGAGGAAGCACTGCGCGCCGCGGCTCGGCTGGATCCGAACTATGTCGCGGCGCTGGGCGAGGTCGACAACGCCGAATGGAGCCGCCGGGCGGCCTGGTCAGTGTTCGTGCTTCCCTCAGTCTCGATACAGACGTCGCTGACCAAGTTCTCGAATCAGGGGTTCAACATCGGAACCGGCAGCTTGGCGACGCAGATCGTCCAGGGGACGATCGACGCGCGCTACGATCTGTTCCAGGGCGGCGCCAAGCTCTTCGAACTGAGCCGTGCTCGGGCCGAGGTCGAGAGCGCACGGGCGAGCGAGTTGCAAGCGCGCTTCAACACGGCCGTGCTCACCGAGTCCGACTACTACGATGTGTTGGCCCAAAAGGAACTGACCCGCGTCGCTGCCGAGCGCGTGCGTCGCGCCGACGAGCAGCTCGCCGTGGCCAGGGCGCGGGTGGTCTCGGGCGCCGCCGTTCGCACGGACTCGCTGCAGCTGCTTCTCGAGCTGACACGGGCTCGGGTCGATCTGCTGCGGCAGCGGGCTAGCCTGGCGGTAGCGCAGGTGCAGCTGGGCCGCAGGGTAGGGATCGCGGGTCCGGTCGATGCCGTACCGGTGGACAGCGATCCGGCCCCCGAGCTTCCGATCAGCCAGGACAGCGCGGTGGCGGAGGCGGCCGCGCGGGGGCCGGTCTTCCGAGTGGCCGAAGCCGAAGAGAGGGCGGCCAGCGCCGCGTTCAAAGCCGAATGGAGCGGATTCTTGCCGCAGGTAACGCTTTTTGGCCAGTACCAGGGCTTCGATGAGGCGTTTGTGCCGGACGCGTTCACCCGGACCGTCTGGGGCTTTCAGGTGAGCGTGCCGGTATGGAACGGCGGCCAGCGCGAGATCGCGCTCACGCGGGCTCGGACAACCCGCGACGCGGCCCGGGCGGCGATGCGCGACGCGCGGCTCGCCGTGCAGCGTGACGCGATCGAGGCCTACCAGAATTATCTCACGGCGCGGGCCAGCACCGAGCTGGCACAGCAGGGCGTGATCGTGGCGCGGGAGAACCTCGAGGTCCAGAACAACCGCTACCGGGCCGGCGCGACGACGATCCTCGATCTGCTCGCGGCGCAGGTGGCGCTGTCCGAGGCCGAGGCCGGTCTGGTCCAGGCCCGTTACGCCACGCGCCTGGCGCTGGCCGGTTTGGAAGCGATCATCGGAAGACGACTGTTCACGGATAAAGGAAGCTGAACGTGAAGAAGCAACTCGCGGCCTTGCTGATCGGCGCTGCGCTGGCGGCGTGCTCAGAAGCCGAATCGAACAACATGCCAGGAGCCGGTGGCGGAGGCCCGCCGGGTCTTCCGGTCGAGGTCGCCCAGGCGCGCACCGACACGGTCGTGGACGCGATTCTGGCCACCGGTCAGATCGAGGCAATCAATTCGATCGAGCTGCGCCCCGAGGTGGATGGGCGGCTGGTCGAGATCCTGGTGCGTGAGGGCGCGGTGGTGGCGAAGGGCACGCCACTGTTCAAGGTCGACGACGCCGAGTTGAAGGCGCAGGTCGCGCGGCTGGAAGCCGAACGCGATCTGGCTCAGCAGGCCCTGCGCCGCACCCGTGAGCTTCTCGCGCAGAACGCCTCGTCCGAGGCGGACCTCGAGCAGGCCGAGGCTAGCGCCCGCAGCAGCCAGGCCCAGCTCGAGCTGCAGCAGCTCCGGCTCGAGCGCACCCTGGTACGCGCACCCTTTGCAGGCCTGGTGGGCGAGCGCTTCGTGAGCGTCGGCGACTACGTCAACACCTCCACACCGCTCGTCACGCTCCAGACGGTCGACCCGCAGCGGGCGGTCTTTCAGGTGCCGGAGCGCTACGCCCAGCGTCTTTCCTTGGGGCAGCCAGTCAGCTTCCGTGTTGCGGCCCTCCCCGACACCCGGTTCAGTGGTACGGTGGATTTCGTCGATCCGGTCGTCCGGCTGCCGGCCCGGACGATCACGGTCAAGGCCGAGGTTACCAACCCCAACCGAAGCCTCAAAGCGGGTATGTTCATCGAGGCCAGCCTGGCTACCGACATCCGACCCAACGCCGTGGTCGTACCCGAGGACGCAATCCTGCCGTTGCAGGGCGCGACCTACGTCTGGTTGGTCGAAGACGGGAAGGCGACCCGCCGCGAGGTCGAGCTCGGCGTACGTATGCCGGGCTACGTCGAGATCAAGGCTGGACTGAGCGCGGGAGACCAGGTCGTCGTCGGTGGCCTGGAGCGTCTGTCCGAAGGCGTCCCGGTGATGGCGACAGAGGTCGATCGCTGATCGCACGCCCGACCGGCCCTCTCTCGGTCAAAGAAAGAAGCAACGTGTGGCGGCTGACTCGGAGCCGGGAGTTGCTTCACCGAGTCGGAGGGAGGGACCGTTCCACCTGCGTGCTGGCGCAGGCGCCGCCACACCATCTTCGTTCGACCCCAGGTCCCGGCGCCTACCGCCCGCTTCTCGCGCCGCAGCCGCCGGGCCATGGGCCGGCTCATCAATCGTTCCACGTCAGAAGCGCTCAGCCGAGTACGGGCACGGCAAGAAGGGTTGGTCAGCCCACCATTCTATCATACGGACGGGCGCAGCGGCGGGGCAACGGCACCGCGCCCAGCCGCCGAGGCAACGCGTTGAAACGCTCCGATCGCGCGACGAACGGCTCGCGCTGCGCGATGTGACGGGAGAGAGCAGGCCCTCCAGCGACGCGTCGCCGGAGGGCCTGCCAGACGCTGAGGCTCCAGAGTGCCGAATCGGGTCAGCCGCGCGCGGCGGCGTAACGCTCGGCCACGGCGTCCCAGTTGATCGTGTTGAACCAAGCCTGAATGTAGTCCGGGCGCCGGTTCTGGTATTTCAGGTAGTAGGCGTGCTCCCAAACGTCGATTCCGAGGATCGGCGTCCGCCCTTCGATCAGGGGACTGTCCTGATTTGCCGTGCTCTCGACCACCAGCTTGCGCTTCTTGTCCAGCGACAGCCAGGCCCAGCCGCTCCCGAAACGGGTGGCGGCGGCGTCGCTCAACTGTTCCTTGAACTTCGGGAATCCGCCGAAGGCGTCTTTGATCGCGCTTGCCAAGTCACCGCTCGGTTCGCCGCCGCCTTTCGGGCTCATGATCGACCAGAACAGCGTGTGGTTGGCGTGGCCGCCACCGTTGTTGCGTACGGCGGTCCGGATGTCCTCGGGTACCTTGTGCAGGTCGCGCAGCAACTGCTCGACGCTCCAATCGGCCAGCTTCGCCTGCTTCTCCAGCGCGGCGTTCAGCTTCGCCACGTAGCCGGCGTGATGCTTTCCGTGATGGATGCGCATGGTCTGTTCGTCAATGTGCGGCTCGAGCGCCTTGTAGTCGTAGGGCAACGGAGGAAGTTCGTGTGCCATTTTACCCTCCTGAAAGGTTGGGGCCGTGTAATTTATGCTCAGTAGCGTGTCATTCTAATGGTACGTGAGCCCCGCCCGCAAACGAGCCGCAACTCGGCCAGGTCTGCGATTCCCGTCGGGCGACGCGACCGGCGGGCCGCCGCCTGTCGTTGCGGTGCCGGGCGAGTTCGGGTTAATTTCGGGGCGCGAAATCGCCCACGGCCATGGCTGTCGCTCGACCCGCTCGTTGGCGCGGTGGTGCGGGGAGAACGGGCGTCGCGCTCTTGGCTTGCCGGGTCGTCATCGACCCGAACGGTCTACGTCTGTGAGGGGGACCATGTTTCTCGGGCTTAGAACCGTCGTGTGTTATGTGGAGGATCTGGAACGAGCCAAGACGTGGTACGGCGACCTGCTCGGTTTCGCTCCCTACTTCGACACGCCCTACTACGTCGGCTTCAACGTTGGTGGGTTCGAGCTCGGTCTGCACCCTACAGACGAGGGGGGCCCTGCGGGCCCGGGTGGCTCGGTCGTGTATTGGGGCGTCGACGATGTCGAGGCGGCCATGCAAAAGCTTTTGCAGCTTGGGGCCACGCTGCACGGTGCAATCCAGGATGTGGGTGAGGGAATCCGGGTGGCGTCGGTGGAGGACCCGTTCGGGAACGTTCTGGGCATAATCGAGAACCCCCACTTCTCCCTTCCGTCGAAGTAGCGACCGGGCCCGGCGGCCCCTACTTCAAGGCGTCCAGGTCCAGTAGCCGGGTCCGATCCGCAGGTTGTGAAGCCAATCGGCCGGCCAGAAGGCGCGGAGCAACACCGCCAGCCATCCGTGTGACACCGCGAGCGTGATGAGATTGGGGTGACGCTCGAACAAGCGGCACCAGACGTAGCCGCCGGCGAGAGTCACCAGGAGCAGCGCCGTGTTCGGGTAGTGAAGGGCCGCGAAGAGGATGGCGGCGAGCGCCGCGGCCAGGGACGGCCGAGGGTTGGCCTCCCGTAGCCGGCGATAGGTGAACGATTGCATGGCGTACTGCTGGGCGAGCCCCCAGAACGGATACAGAAAGATCGAGGTGACAAACCCGCGCCGGAAGACTGGGTCATGGCCAACGCCCAGGCCCAGGCTTATGACGGCAATCGCGCCGATGAGGGTCATGAGCCCCACCTCACGGGCCGAGGGAGCGAGGTTATCGAGGCGTAGGCCGATCTCTCGGCGCGTGTCGCGGTGGATGAGGTTGGAGGCGAAAGGGATCAGTACGATGACCACCAGCAGCGGGCCCTTGAGCCAATCGTTGCCGGTGGGGCGGACGACCCAGATGTAGAGGATCGCCAGGGCCACAAAGGCGACCGGCTGTAGCGCCGGGCGCGCCGTGATCTTGGCGCGCCAGCGTGAATCGAGACCGGCCCCGGACCGTGCCTCGTTCATCCGACCCCCGGCGGCACGCCAGCATTCGCGTTGGCCCGCGCTGCTCTTGCAATCCCGGAGCAATATTTGCGAGAAGCTGCGAAAAGGAGTATAAATAAACTAACCATCGCGAATCCATTTTTGCCCGGAGGACCCCCGCCATGGAACATCGCGAAGCCCGAACTCAACGCGGCCCTTCCGAAAGGGTCAGTACGCCAGTTGCCGGGCATGTGCGATTTCGCACGGAGCGAGAGCCGGGCATCGATCCGATGCGCCGCCGTTGGGAGGCGACCTACGCCCATCGCGACGGCTGGTCGCGCTTCACTATCGCACTCGACCTCACACGCAACAGCTGCACGCTGTTCCGCGCGGCGGACGGCGATTACCGGGCCATGCTGCGGGAGCTTGCCGGCAAGGATGCGGATTCGCTCACGCCCATCCCGCCGCCCACGCGGCGTCTGCAGCTGCTCACGTTCGATGTCGAGGTCATCGGGATGAGAATGTCGCGGATCAACTCTGGCGCCTCGCTGGGAGGTGACGCCGGTGACTGGATGGTGGTCCAGGCATTTGTGCCCGGCGGCGCTCAATCCTTCCTCCTCGGAATCAACGACCGGCTGCAAACCGGCGAGATCGTGACCTCGACGCCCGACTCGGGCATCGCCGTCTTCCAGACGCTCAGCCAGGTGTTCGGCTGACCCTGCCTCACGGCCGCCAGCGCCCCGCCGTGCTGCCTGCCGCCCGTGCCCGCGTCACAACGTCTTCGAAGCTGGGGCCCAGCGCCTGCGCGGCCTGCGCGATGGACTCGAAGGCGATCTGCCGCTGCACGTAACCACCCTCCTCACCGTAGGTGGCGACCACGTGGACCCGCCCATCATCGAGTAATCTCCAACTTGCCCAGATCGGCCTCGCCACCCGACTATCGTTCATCGGCGTGAGCCTCGATCCGTTCGTGCCGACAGCACAGCCGCGACGCCCGCCGTGCCCACGTCCGCGGCCGAGAGCAGCACCAGCGCTTGATACAGCAAGTCCGCGGCCTCCTCGGCGAACCCCACGCCGGACGTGGCCGCCGTCGGCACCCCGGTTTCCGGGTCAGGGTTGCGCAGGTCTTCGAGTGACGCCGCCGTGAATCCAGTCGTCTTCACCGCCATCGTGTCGGCACAGTCTCGCAGGATGCAACGGATCGCGCTCACATCGCGCAAGCCCCGCCCGCGTCACGCAAGCGGCGGCGGCGCACCCCCTTGACCGTGCGGCCTCTGTCGGCGTGCAGACACGGGATGGTGCGCCTAGTCAGCACGGGCTGCCTCCAGTGCTGCGGCGAGCGTGAGTCTGCCCTCGTGCAGAGCGCTGCCGATGATGCAGCCCGCCGCGCCACCCTTGCCAATGCAACTTCGCAGCCCAAGAGCTGCTCCGCCAACACCGCATTGAATACGGAGCGGCCGACCGCCCAGGTCGCCGTCCACATGGCTGAGCGGTTCGACCGCTTTGAAAGGCGAGCACCCGGCGTCAGCGGAATGTCGCGCGCTCGATCGTCGCACGGAAGAAGTCGAAGTGACCGCTAGTGTCGGGCCACCAGCCGGCGGTGACCTCGGTGGGAATCGTGTAACCGTCGAAGGTTTTCTCGGCGGTGACCGAGACACCGAAGGGGATGTAGTCGTGGTCTCCCTCCTCCGTCCAGTTCCCCCAGCGCGGGAGCTGGACCTCGAGCAGGCGACCGCTCGGGTCGACGAGCAAGGTCAGCTCCACCGGGAAGCCGTCGATCTCGAACAGGGCCATCGCCGCGTCTTCGCCCGCCGCCTCCCAGCGGATGCCTTGGTGGAGCAGCAACCCTGCGGGCGACCAGATCGACTCGGCAGCGAGACGGCCGATGTCGGACCTGACGATGTCGAGCCCGCTGGCGTTGACGAGCGGGACGAGCCCCCAACGCCACACCCGCAGCCGGCCAGCGCCGGCGACATACCAGTCCCCGCCCTCCAACCGCTTGCCGTCTCCGATTCGCGCCTGCCAGGTGAATCCTCGGCCCGGGGTCAAGGTTTCGGTTGCGCGCATGCTCTGCCAGGGCTGGTCTGGGCCGGTCCGGAACTGGCCGCTCATCTCGAGCTCGACCGTGCGGGCCAGCGGCGTGCCGGGCTCGATAGCGTGGAGAAAGTAGCGGCGGGCGGCACCCGGCAGGTCGTCCAGAAGCTCCTCTTGGAACGGGATCGTCGCCGCCGCGGGCGATTGTCGCAAAGACGCGGCGACGAGCTTGAACTCGCGGCGATCGAGCTTGCGTAGCACCGCCAAGGCCGCGATCGCTACGGGGATCAGCGCGATGAGGGCGAAGGCGGATGTAAGAACCAGGGTCATCGAGTCGCCAAGGTCGAGTGTGCCTGAAGACGAGACGGGTTCACGGTACCTCTGTGCAGATACCGTGCCGAAGTTTTACCGGTGGGTGACCTTTCGGTTCTCGGCGCCAACGCACTAGTTTGCTCCCCTCATGCATCTGCACTCCCGATTCGAGGCGGACGCGGCCCATGCCGGCGGGCGGCAGCCGGCCAACCCGGAACCGATCTTACGAGCCGAGCGCCTTTCGCGTTCAGTCGACGGTCGCCCGCTGATCGAAGACGTGTCGTTCGCGATCGAGCGAGCCGAGGTCCTGGCCGTGATCGGTGCGAGCGGGGCGGGGAAGACGTCGTTGCTTCGCTTGCTCAACCGGCTGGATGAGCCGACCGGCGGCACGGTATTCCTGAACGGCCGGGACTATCGGTCGATCGCGCCGGCGGAACTGAGGCGCCGCCTCGGAATGCTGCTCCAGCAGCCCTTTCTGTTCCCGGGGACGGTGGCGCAGAACCTGGAATTTGGGCCCAGCTCCAGAGGCGAAGAGCTATCGGTTGGCCAGCTCGATCGAACCCTGGAGCGGGTTGGGCTGAAAGGGTACGCCGACCGTGACGTCCGGCGCCTCTCGGGCGGAGAGGCGCAGCGCGTTTCGTTGGCGCGCACACTGGTCAATGCGCCCGACGTCCTGCTGCTCGATGAGCCCACTTCGGCCCTGGACCAGGCGTCCCGGCGTGACGTCGAACAGCTGATCTGCGACATCATCGCCGAGCGACAGCTTTCCTGTCTGTTCGTCACCCACGATCACGAGCAGGCGGCACGTTTTGCCGAGCGCGCTCTTCGGCTCGAATCGGGACGTGTCGTCGCGACAGGCCCTATCTCGGAGATCTCGCATGCTGGGCAAAATCCTCGATAACACCCTCTACCTTGGTGTGCTTCAGGCGGCCGTGACCCTCGCGCTCGCCTTCGCGGTCGTCTACCTGGCCCGCAGGCGCGAGATCCACCTGGAGCGCGAGTCTGTCAGCGCTTTGCTGCGGGGCTTCGTTCAGATCGTCGCCGTGGGGTCTCTGCTGGTCTTGATCTTTCGAGGGCCCTCCTGGACCAGCGCGGTGGTGCTCTTCCTCATGATGCTGACGGCGTCGAGCATCGCGGCCCGGCGCGCCCAGGGGATCCCCGGCGCCTTCACGGTTTCTTTCTACGGGATCGTCGGCGGAGCCGGCTTCGTCATCGCGCTGATGACCTGGCTGGGGGCCATCGATTCACGCATGGCGTCGCTGATCCCCGTGGGAAGCATGCTGATCGCCAGCGCTATGAACTCCAACGCCCTCTCGCTCGAGCGCTTCCGCTCGGAGCTGGAGACGCACGTGGGGTTCATCGAGGCCGGCCTCGCCCTGGGCGCCGCGCCGGAGCGCGTCGTCCGCCCCTACGTTCACGCGGCGGTCAAGGCTGGCATGATCCCGCGCATCGATACCCTTCGAGCCCTGGGGATCGTCTGGATTCCCGGCCTGATGGCCGGGATGCTGCTGGCGGGCAGCGACCCGGTCTACGCCGCTATCTACCAGTTCGTCGTGGTGGGGATGATCTTCGCGGCCTCGGGACTCACATCTTTGATCAGCACGCTGTTGATCCGCCGGCGCGCCTTCACGCCGGCCGAGCAATTGGCGTTCGGAAAAGGCTGAGTGCGGTTCGGCGGAAGGAGCGCGATCTGATGAGATGGAGGAGCTTCGGCGGTTCGGGACTGAAGGTGACCGAACTGTGCCTTGGAACCATGACGCTGGCCGGCCAGGCGGACGCGCAGACGAGCCGAAAGATACTCGATGCGGCCTTTGAGGGAGGTATCCGCTTCCTGGACACCGCCGACTGCTATCCGATTCCGCTCAAGATCGAGACGGTGGGTTGGAGCGAGGCTCTGATCGGCGATTGGCTCCGCGAGCGCGGCTTCCGCGATGAGTTCGTCATCGCCAGCAAGGCGTACTTTCCCAGCGGGCCGCTTCCGACGCAGCGCGGCAATGCGCGGCTGCACCTGGTCAAAGCGTGCGAGGACTCGCTGCGCCGGCTGAAGACCGACCGGATCGACCTGTATCTTTGCCACGGCTGGGACGAGACCGTGCCGCTCGCCGAGACGCTGCGCGCGCTCGAAGACCTGCGTAGAGACGGCAAGATCCTCTACACCGGTATCTCGAACGTGCGCACTCACGAGGTGGCGGCGGCACTGATTGAAGCTGCACGCCTGGGTCTGGATGGCTTCGACGGCTTGCAGCCCCGCTACAACATTCTGCTGCGGGAGGCGGAGGAGTCGCTCTTCCCGCTGGCGCGGCGCTTCGGCCTCGGCGTCATGGTCTACAACCCCCTGGCCGGCGGCCTGCTCTCGGGAAAGCACGCGCCTGGCTCCGAACCGTCGGCCGACACCCGATTCGCCCTCGAGGACATCGGCGATGTCTATCGCCGCCGCTACTGGCGCGAGGGTAACCTGTCGGTCGCTGCTGAGCTGATGCCGGCGGCCGAGCGGTTCGGCCTGTCGCTCGTGACGTCGGCCGTCGCCTGGGTGCTGGCGAATCCGGATGTGAGCGCGGCGATCATCGGCGCCAGCCGGCCCGAGCAGTTGGAGGAGAACCTGCGCGCGGCGCAGGTCGAGTTGCCGTCCGAGCTGCGCGAGCGGTTCGATCGCGTGTGGTTCGATCTTCCGAGGCGTCCGCCCGAGCTCGACACGCCCCGGCTGCCCGACTTCTACGGCGTAGAGGAGTGAGAGATGCCAAAACTCAGCGGCGACAAGAAGCAACTGATCCACCGGGTGGCGGGGATCGAGGGCCACGTCGGGTCGTTGAAGAAGATGATCGAGGGCGACCGGGAGGCGCTGGAGATTCTGATGCAGCTTTCGGCGATCCGCTCGGCTCTCGAGCGACTGGCGTTCATCGTGTTCGAAGAGTTCGTCGAGCTGCGGTTGGCGTCGATCGGGGAGGGGGAGCGTCAGGAGGCGATCGCCGAGATCCGGGGAGCGATGCAGACGCTGCTCTAGAGCGGTCGGTGAGGACGGGTCGAGGGGGTTAGCCCTCCCCCCGGGGGGTGGGGCACACCCCTTCCCGACCCCCATTCTCCCTCCTATTTTCCTCACCATTCGGCGAGTCCTGGCCCACCGCCCAGCCACGCCGGGCTCGCGCGCCCCCGATTTCGCGGAGGGACACCAACATGCTCGAAATCGATGGTCGCAGCCTCTCGCTGGAAAGCGTCGGGCGGGTCGCCCGTGGCACGGAGCGCGACGTCGTGCTCGCTTCTGCGGCCGTCGCGGGCATCGATGCCTCGCGCCGTGTCGTTGAGACCTCACTCGCCGCCAGCGAGCGCATCTACGGCGTGACCACCGGCTTTGGCCGGCTCTCAGAGGTGCTGATCCCACCGGCACGACGGCTCGAGATCCAGGAGAACCTGATCCGCAGTCATTCGAGTGGCTTCGGACGGCCTCTGAGCCCAGAGGTCGGGCGGGCGATCATCCTCTTGCGCGCCAACTCGCTGGCCCGCGGCAACTCGGGCATCCGACGCGAGGTCGTGGAACTCCTGCTCGCCCTGCTGCGCGCCGGGATCGATCCGGTGATACCCGAATACGGATCGGTCGGAGCGAGCGGCGATCTCGCTCCCCTGGCGCACGTCGCCCGCTGTCTGATCGGCGAAGGTCTGGTGCACGGTGCGGACGGCCCCGAACCCGCGGCCCGGGCGTTGGAGCGGGCAGGGCTCGAGCCGGTGCGCGTGCGTGAGAAGGAAGGACTCGCCCTCATCAACGGAACGCAAGCGACGACGGCGATCGGTGTACTGGCGCTGCTGCAGGCCGAGGCGGCCGCGGAAACTGCCGAGCTGGCCGGCGCCATGTCGCTCGAGGGGCTGCGCGGCACCCCCACACCGTTTGCGGAGGCGATCCACGCTTGCCGCCCCCACCCCGGGCAGGTCACCAGCGCCTCGCGGCTGCGGGCCCTGCTCACGGACAGCGAGATTCGGGAGTCACACCGCTACGGCGACCCCCGCGTTCACGACGCCTACTCGCTGCGTTGCATGCCTCAGGTGCACGGTGCAGCCCGCGATGTGATGACGTTCGTGCGCGGCGTGCTCGCGATCGAGATCAACAGCTCGACTGATAACCCGCTCGTCTTCGCCGAGCCGGGCGAGGTCGTCAGCGCCGGCAACTTTCACGCGCAGTTGATCGCCGAGGCGCTAGACTTCCTCGCCATCGCCTGCACCGATCTGGCCTCGATCTCCCAGCAGCGCATCGAGCGGCTGCTCAATCCCGATCTCTCGGGTCTGCCACCTTTCCTCGCCCGTGACCCGGGGGTCGAGTCGGGTTTGATGATCGCCCAGGTGGCAGCGGTGGACGCCTTGGCGGAGATGCGTGTGCTGTCGCACCCGGCGAGCGTGGACTCGGTCACGACGAGCGCGAACAAGGAGGACCACGTCTCGATGGGGATGGCGGCGGCGCGCAAGCTCGCGCGCGCGATCGAGTGCCTGCAATACGTGCTGGCGGTCGAGCTTCTCTGCGCGGCGCAGGCGCTCGAGTTCTTGAAGCCACTCGCGCCCGGTCGGGGGGTTGCGGCGGGCTATGAGCTGATCCGCCGCCACGTGGCCCCCCTGGAGGGTGACCGTGTCCTCGGCGACGACATCGAAAAGCTGCGCAGGCTGATCGACGAGGGGGCCTTCCGCGAGCTGGCCCTGCGCTTCGGGGCGCCGAGTAGAGCGCGACCGGCTGAGGAAGGTCGCTGAAACGCTGGCGCGGCCGTCGCCGTAGGGCCGGTTAGACGGCTTCAACACACCGCAGCACGACGGGGGGTAGGCGAGAGGGGATCGGGAATGGGAATTTTCGCCTGGATCGTCTTCGGGTTCATCGCCGGCGCCGTTGCCCGGTTGGTCCACCCCGGGCGTGATCGGTTTGGCTGCATATTCACGACGCTGCTCGGGATCGGCGGCGCCCTGGTCGGAGGCTACATCGGGACCCGGCTCGGGTGGGGAGAGGTGACCGGGTTCGACCTCCGCTCGCTGGGGCTGGCGGTCTTGGGTGCGCTTATCCTCCTCATCCTGCACCGCATCCTTTTCGGCCGACGCCGCTGAACACGGTATCGCGCTGACGCCACCTGACTCGTTTCGTATCACAGCGCGGCGCGCACCCGCGTGGCGCGCGGATCCGCGTACAGTGGACCCGGTGCGCCGTTTTGTATCAACAAACTTTGCCGCCGGCTGCAAAGTCTGTCCGGTCAAAATGTCCGCCGCGTGCGTAAGTGCATGCCAAGCGGAAGGCTCACCTCTGGCATGCAAATGGCACCCCTCAAATAAGGTCCGTCCGGCGACTTATCCCCCAGAATCCATATCTCAGAGGCAACGAATGGCGTCTGTAGGCGGCAGCCGGGGCTACACGATGATCGATCTCGTGGTCCTGCTGCTGTTGATCGCGGCGGTGATGGGGACGACGGCGCCACTCA
>CAYGAJ010000043.1:0-14235 GCA_964347815.1 uncultured Gemmatimonadota bacterium
GCTTCTCGGGGAACGTCGGGACGTAGCGCTGCACCGGCGCGTCCAGATCGAGTCGCCCCTGTTCGTACAGCAGGGCGAGCGCCGCAGCCGTCAGCGGCTTGGAGATGCTGCCGATGCGGAACTTCGTTTGCGGCCAGACCGGAGTCCGCTGCTCGACGCTGGCGTAGCCGAATCCCTCTGACCAGACGATCTCCCGGTCCACGCCCACCGCCACGGACAGGCCCGGCGTGCGGCTCTCGTCGGTCATCGCTTGGGCCAGCAGGCGGGCGTGAGCGATGGCGTCGGCGTAACGGCTGGGGGCGGGCGCCTGGGCGAGCGCCTCGGTGGTCTGAGGCCAAAGGGTAGTTGGCGCAACGAGCAGCGTGACCGCTGCGAGGGCGAGCGCATACAGCCGTCTCATGGCTGACCTCCCACAGGTTCTGGTGTTTTTAGCCTCCGGCCTGCCAGCCCCAAGCCCATGTCGTCGATCGCAGGTGGCCGGGCTAGAGTTGAAACCAGTAGTTGATCTTCAGCAGAAAGATGTTGTCGGCGTCCGCCTCGAAGAGTGCGCGGACATCACGCCCGAAGTCGAAGTCGCCGACGGGCGCTTCGTCGCTTCGCGACTGGGTCCAGACCAGAAACAAGGTGGAGCCGGGACGAAACTCCCAGCGCAGCACCGCGTTACCGCGCAGGGAGCGGAGATTGAAATCCGGCTTGTCAAAGCTGAACGGTTCGGCGGGCCCGTCGCCGTCGGGATCGACGGTGTAGGACTCTTCCTCCTCGGTGATCGTGCCCATGTCCCGGCCGTACACGCTCTTGGCGACCTGGCGCGGAGCGCTGAACTCCTTGAAGCCCGTGTATCGCACGCTCGAGATCAGCGGCTGCGCGAAGACTTCGAGCGTGAGCGTCGGCGTGACCGTGACGTTCAGTCGAGTGTTCATCGAAAGGGCGTTCTGTTCGAGATCGGCGAAGACGTACCGCGTGCCGTAGAACAGCGTGGCTGTCGGATCGTCCACCGCGGTGACGTATTGGGCCGACGACTCGCCGTGTTCGAAGGAGGGGCTCAAGCCGATCGAAATGTTAGAGCTCGGCCGGTAGGTGATATCGAGACCGGCGCCATAATCGCAGGCGCCCTCTCCGTCGCACCCGTAGCTGGTGCTCAATCCGAGCACCAGATTGCGCCGGGAATCAGTGGACACCTCGAACAGGCCGAAATCGGAATGCGGGCGTCGAACGACCGGACCACCGCGGGTGAGCCGGTCGTCGAGGACGGAAAAGCGGTGAATCCAGAACGAGGCGACCTCCCAGTAGTTATGGAACTCGATCTGGGCGAAGGCCTGTATCTCCCGGTCGGTCAGATCGCCGTCGAAGTTGTACTGCTGCTGCCCGCCCGCCAGGAGCCACATCGATCGGTAGAACGACCCCGGTACCGTAAACTGGCGGAGCACGTTGCCGGACATCCACACGTAATCGGCGCGCGTGAGGAAGGCGAGGTCGTTCACCTCGAAGCCGGGACTCCGGAGATTTGTGGATAGCTCCCAGAGCCAATCGCCCCCCTCCTTGGCGAGCCGGACGTAGGCGGCGTACCCGCGCATCGTGGTGAGCGATGGGTCAAAGGCATCGGTGAAGATGCCGTTGCCACCGTGCTGACGATCGGGTCGCTGAAAGTACCTGGCGCTGGAGCGCTGGGCCCGGAGAATCGCCAGCGAATCTCCAGCGATCTGCGAGAGCGCGAAGCTGCTCCACAACCGGTAGGTGCGCCCACCCCACCAGAGATTCGACTCGAGGCCGAAGCTCTCGGCGTGGCGGTTGAGCTGGGTTCGAAGGACCGGATCCTCCAGGTCGCGGATCACCGAGGTGACCATTCCGCCGACCACGAGGTTGCCACCACGCAAATCCTTCGCCAACCGTCCGACGAAGTAGTTGGTCAGCGGCTCGACCTGAACGTTCAACCGTTCCCCGCTCGACGTCAGCACCTGCGCGTGCTCGCGGCGCGTCAGGGCCTCGAGCAGGCCCACGGACCAGCCGCCCGCGCTACGGCCGGTGATCTTCGCTGCTCCCAGGATCGTCGTGTTCTCCGGCACATCCGAGTAATCGCCGACATCGTCGGCGTTGTCGGAGCCCTGAGGCACCCGGCCGATGCGCCGCGAGTAGAAGAGGCTGAGGCCCGAGACGTTGCTGCAGAAGAAGCAACTCAACCCGCCGAAACGAAGCAAACCGCCGCCCTCAACAAAGAAGGGCCGCTTCTCCGGAAAGAACGTCTCGAAGGCCGACAGGTTGACCACGGCCGGATCCACCTCCACCTGGCCGAAGTCCGGGTTGAACGTCGCCGACAGTGTGAGGTTGGAGGTGAGCAGGTATTTCAGATCGAGACCGACGCGGCCGTCCAGTTCGTGGGGGTCCTGAAAGGGATCGTCCGGGTCATCCGGGTCGATGTTCCGGGACCGGCTCACGACGTACGGCAACAACTCGAGCCGCCGCCGCACGTCGGGGGTCCTGAGATCCGTGAGGTGCCCGAAATACGAGGGGCCACCGGTTTCGTTGAGCCGCCAGAACGCCCATTGCGAACGCTCGTTCAGCCGGTTTACGACGCGCTCGATCTGCAGACCCCAAGTTTGAAGCGAGTCTCGCGGGAATCGGAGCTGCGAGAAGGGGATCCGCATCTCGGCGGTCCAGCCCAGCGAATCGATCCGTGTCTCGACCTCCCACACCGGATCCCAGGAAAGATCGGGGCCAGCACCCCCCGGGCCGAGGGCATCCTGTTTCACCTTCGACGGGTTCACGCTGAGAATCGCGCGACCGAGGTGATCGTGAAAGGTGTCGAAGGTGAGAATCAGCTCGTCCGCATCGGCATCACGGTCACGCCGCACCAGCCGCGTTCGTACGCCGTCGACGCCCCGATCATCGAACATGCGTGCGCCGACATATAGCGCATCGCGGTCAAACAAGAAGCGAACCTCGGTCCGCTGCGTTGCCAGCTCCCCTTCGTTCGGCTGCGACTGGAGAAAGTCGGCGGCTGGCTCGGCGCTCTGCCAGTCGGGCTCGTTGAGCCTTCCGTCGAGGCGTATCTCGTCCGCGAGCGGTCGCGCGTTGACCTGCCGCGGCGGTCTCGGGTGCGCGGAGGTGCTCTGGCCGTACGCGCCGGCCGTCGGGGCGATCAGCGCCAGTAAGGCCCCAGCCAAGTGCCACGCCATCTGACTTCTGGAACGTGAGGGCGACATGAGGATGCGCATCGGCCCGACACAGGAGTAGGCGGACTTCGTCTCATCCGGTTAGACCGGCCGAGACCGGCAATGGTTGGCACCGGGGCGAAGGGGTCCGCGGCTGCAACGACCCCGACCGCTTGCGCAGGCAACGGTTGTGGCCATCTTGATCAGAGTCTCATCGCAACAGGCCCATGAGTATCTCAGATCACCCAAGCCCGACCGACCTCGTATCACCTGTTTCCGAACGCCGAGGCGTCGTGATTAGAGGCCGAGACCTGGCCGCACTCCTCCTGATGGCAACCGTCGGCGTCGCGGCCTGCGCGCCCCGCGCCCCGGTACGACCGCTGACGCCGCCTGCGGAAGTGCGGGCGCTCTGGGTCGTGCGTCACACGCTCAACCACCCCGACAGCGTGCGCGCGATGGTCCGCCGTGCCGAGGCCGCCGGCTTCAACACGCTGATCGTTCAGGTGCGAGGGCGCGGCGACGCGTTCTACGACGGCCGCTGGGAGCCCAAACCGTCCACGCTTCACGACGAAAAGTTCGATCCCCTGGCCCTGGTGATCCGCGAGGCGCACCGCCGCGGCATCGCCGTGCACGCCTGGCTCAATACACACCTGGTGGCCAACGCCGACACGCTTCCCGGCCAGCCAACCCACGTTGTTCACACCCGGCCCGAGATTCTGGCGGTTCCTCGACCGCTGGCCCGCGAGCTGTACGGAGTGGAGCCGCGCGACCCCCGCTTCGTCGAAGCTCTGGCCGAATACGCGCGCCAGAATCGCGACCACGTCGAGGGCCTCTACACGATCCCGGCCGCGCCCGAAGTGAAGGAGCATCTCTACTCCATCTGGATGGACGTGCTCGAGAAGTACGACGTGGACGGGATGCACTTCGACTACGTCCGCTTCCCGGCCCCCGAGTACGACTACTCGCGCCCGGCCCTGGAGCGGTTCCGGCGATGGCTGACCCCGCAGCTCACCGACTCGCTGACCGGGCACTTCTCTCAGCTGGAAGCCGACGATCCGCTCGTCTACGCCGATTCGTTCCCTGAGGCGTGGGACCGGTTCCGGCGTGAGCAGATCACCGAGCTGGTCGAGCGGGTCTACCATGGGGTGAAGCGGCGTCGCCCGGGTGTCACGGTGAGCGCCGCCGTTTTCGCCAACGCCGAGGACGCGTTTGCAAACCGCTATCAAGACTGGCGGACCTGGCTACGGCTGGGGATCCTCGATGTCGCCTGCCCCATGGCGTACACGCCCGAGACCGCGGTCTTCCGCGAGCAGATCGCCGGCGCCGTGGAGGCGGGCGGCGCCGGGCGGGTTTGGGCGGGTATCGGCGCCTTCCGCAACTCGATCGAGGGAACGCTGGAGAAGATCGAGGTGGCGCGCGAGCTGGGAACCCGAGGCTTTATTCTGTTCTCCTACGATTTCGCCGCCCGCACTCGGGTGGAAGGCTCGGATTCCAGCTACCTCGAGCGCGTCGGCGAGCGGGCCATTCCCAACCGATAGCCGGGCACGACCCGAAACAAAGTACCTCCTGGCCTGTAGGTGACGACGAGCGGGCGCGCGCGGTCGCCGATCAGGTCGCCTCAAGCTCCGCCAGCTTCGCCCTCGCCTTCTGCAAGGTCTCGCACGTGGTCGAATCGGCGCCTTCGAGCACGCGCAGCGCGACCCGGAGGTGCTCCACAGCGCGTCGGGGTTCGCGTCGGTCCGCGTAGACGAGCGCCAGCTCGTAGTGCGTCTTCGGGTTGTAGGGCGTCACCTTCAGGTTCTTCCTGAGCTCGGCCTCGGCCTCCGCCAACCGGCCCAGCTTGCGGTAGCAGCGGCCAAGCGAGCGATGCCGTGTCACATCCTGCGGCTCGAGCTTTAGCGCCGCCTCGTAACTCTCGATCGCGCGCCGGCAGTCGCCGCGCAGCTCCTCGATCCAGCCACGGGCGGCGAGCAGGTCGTCTCTCACGAAACCCAGCTGTCTTTCCTCGGCCAGCCGCTCCACTTCGGCGAGCGCCTCCGCAGCTTTCGCCGTATCCTCCAGCTCCAGATAGACCTGCAGGTAGGCGCTCGGAATCACCGCCGTGAAGGGCGCCGCCAACTCGCGTTCCGCATCGCGGATGATCTCGAAGGCCCGGTCAGCACGCCTCGCCCACACGTACAGCTCGAGATCCTGCAGAATCCAGTTGCTCAACACCATCGGTCGTGGCTCGAACTTCTCACGCTCGGCCCACTCGAGCTCCTTGTACTCGATGGCCTTATTGATGTAGTGGCGCGCCTGATGGTGATAGCTCAATGCCGCGTAGGCGGCTGCGCGCTCACGAGCGCTCTTGGCCAATTCAAGCGACCGCTCGTGCAACCGGCGCGACTCGTCCAGGCGCCCCTGGTTGTACGCCACGGTCCCCAGACGGTTCAGGATGTCGACGTTCTCCGGATCGACGATCTGGGCACGCTCGTATTGCTCTTCGGCGAGGGCGTGTTCTCCGCGTGCCGCATAGAGGTCGCCGAGCGCCTGAAACGCGGCGTAGTCACCGGGGCGCGCCTTTGCGTAGCGCTGGAAGTACTCAAGGGCTTGATCGAGCTTGCCTTCCCGCCTGTATGCATACCCGATCGATCTCAGGTATTCATACTGAGTCGGGTCGATCTCCAGAATACTCTCGTACTCGGCTATCGCTTTGTCCAACTCATCCCGACGCAGGTATTCCTCCGCGAGCTGCACGCGGACCTCGATGTCATCCGGATACAAATCGACCATCAGCTTGGCCACCGCGAACCGCTTCCGCGCATCCTCCTCAATCGCATCGTAGTAGTAGAGCTTGACGTAGTATTGCCACAGCTCAGGTAAGCGGTAGATGAACTCCATCGTCCGCTCCGCCTCTCGGTCCGCCTCCTCCTTACGATTCGAGACCAGATAGGCGATCGACAGGAAATAATGCGAGATGGCCGACGTGGGATCGAGCTCGACCGCTCGTTCCATCAGCGACATCAGTCTGCCCCAATCGTTCGCGTACAGCGACTCGAACGCGCGCGCCTGCAGCTCGAATACCGCCCGCGAGTGCGTCAGAAGATCTGCGATCCTCAAATCAGACGTGTCTTCGATATGCCGGTCGGGGATCCCCAAGTCGCGTCTGAGCTGCACCGACAGCCGGTCGATCAGCCCCAGGACATCATCCCCAGTCATGGTGTTGCGGGCCAGCAGCTTCTGGCGGCGCGTCTCGTAGACGGAGGCGGTGACCGCCAGTGCCCCACTCTCCCGGGTGAACGAACCATCGATGAAGTAGTCCTGGTGCAACCGGCTGGCGATGTTCGCCTTCAGCGTCCTCGGCAACGATCGGCCCTCCGGGTACTCGGCGCTCTCGACCTCTTCACGCAGCTTGTGCTGATCGGAAAACTGAACGTACAGATCCTGCATCAGGTCCATCTGAAGACCGTAGACCATGCCCGAGCTGAGCCAATCCAGTGTCGTGTCGCCCGACTCGTTGTCGAAGTAGAACAGCGCCACTTTCTTCCGGAACTCGCTCTTCGGAATCACCCGTTCGACGGTGCGCCCCTCTTCCGTCTCCACCATCACCGTCGTGGTGGCCGCACCCAGATGCTTGTCGGAGAAGAAGAATCCGACGATCATCGCGGCCGCCAGCAGGTTGGCCGGGATCCCGACTTTCTCCAGAGTCGCCCAATCGTTCCGGCCCGGCCTCCCATGGAAATAGGCCAGCATCATCACGGTCGGGATGAGCGACGCCAGCACCACCAGACAGAACTCGATCAAGTGGGGCGAGAGCGCGAAGCGGTCCACCAGCAGGTTGACGAACTCGACGATCACCCAGCCGGCGCCGAGATACAGCCCGAGGATTTGGGGGACGCGTCGGCCCAGAAGGTCTTTGATGACGGCGAAGGCCATTTATCTGCTCCCGCGTTCGGCCACACGACATGGCGGGCACTTCGGCCCGAACGTAGGCTCGATCGGATTGGTGTTTCCTATGTCCTACAGTCACCCTACGTGTCGAGGGCGGAGCAGGTTGCAGGGGCGCGACCTGTAAGGGAGATGACCGGCCGCTGGTTCGCTGCTGACGGCACAGCCCGTCCTCGATCCTCATGAAAGGGCGGAGCGTGCTCTGTCTTCGAGCTCGCCACCACCTTACCTTGCAGCCGATCCCCAACCCCAAAAAAGCCGAAGCGCTCCACCCGGAGGAACCGATGACCAGACGCCTGGTTTATCTGTGGATCCTTTTGTTTCCGCTGCCCCTCGCGGCGCCGGCCACGGCTCAGGAAGAAGAGGAGGAGGGACCCGGGCTCAACTCGGCGCTGCTGTCGGCGCTCGAGCTGCGCAACATCGGTCCCGCGCTGATGTCGGGCCGCATCGTCGACATCGCCGTCGACCCCAGCCGGCACAGCACCTGGTACGTGGCCGTGGCCTCGGGCGGCGTGTGGAAGACCGAGAACGCGGGGACAACCTGGTCGCCGATCTTCGACCGATACGGCTCGTACTCCACGGGCTGCGTGGCCGTAGACCCGCAGGATCCGCTTGTCGTCTGGGTGGGCACCGGCGAAAACAACAGCCAGCGCAGCGTCGGCTACGGCGATGGTCTGTACAAGTCGACCGATGGCGGCCGCAGCTTCACGAACGTCGGGCTGAAGGACTCCGAGCACATCGGCATGATCCGCATCGACCCGCGGGATTCCGACGTCGTCTACGTCGCGGCCCAGGGCCCGCTCTGGTCGCCTGGCGGTGACCGCGGACTCTACAAGACGACCGACGGCGGTGCGACCTGGGAGCGCATCCTCGAGGTCGACGAGCACACCGGCATCTCGGAGGTGCACTTCGATCCTCTTGATCCCAACGTGCTCTACGCCGTCGCCTACCAGCGACGCCGTCACGTCTGGACGCTAATCAACGGCGGCCCAGGCTCCGGCGTTTACAAGTCCATCGACGCGGGGGCCACCTGGCGGAAGATCAACCGCGGTCTCCCTTCCGTCGACATGGGCCGCATCGGCCTGGCCGTCTCGCCCATCGACCCCGATGTGATCTACGCGATCGTCGAAGCAGCAGACGATAAAGGTGGCTTCTTCGTTTCGGAGAACGGCGGCGAGCGCTGGTCGAGGCGGAGCGACTACGTGAGCCGCAGCCCCCAATACTATCAGGAGATCTTCGCCGACCCACATAAGTTCGGCCGCATCTACTCGATGGACGTCATCCTCCAGGTGTCCGAGGATGGCGGCCGGAGCTTCGAGTCGCTGGGCCGGGAGTGGAAGCACGTGGACAACCACGCGCTCTGGATCGACCCGACCGATCCCGACCACCTGCTGATCGGGACCGACGGCGGCCTCTACGAGACCTGGGACCGCGGCGCCAACCACGACTTCAAGGCGAACCTCCCGGTTACCCAGTTCTATAAAGTCGGCGTGGACAACGATACGCCGTTCTACAACGTCTACGGCGGAACCCAGGACAACAACACGCAGGGCGGACCGTCACGGACCAACAACGTCCACGGCATCCGCAACAGCGACTGGTTCATCACCCGCGGTGGCGACGGGTTCGACCCGGCCGTCGATCCCGCGGACCCCAACATCGTGTACTCTCAGTCGCAGTACGCCAACCTGGTCCGCTTCGATCGGCGCACCGGCGAGCGGATCGACATCCAGCCGCAGGAAGAGCGGGACGGGCCGCCGCTGCGCTGGAACTGGGACTCGCCCTTGTTGATCAGCCCGCACTCGAACACGCGGCTTTATTTCGCGGCGCAGATCCTGTTCCGCAGCGAGGACCGCGGCGACTCGTGGCGCGCGGTGAGCCCCGATCTCTCTCGAAACATGGACCGCAACCGCCTGCCGGTGATGGGGCGGATCTGGAGTGTGGACGCACCATCGAAGAACCGCTCCACGTCGTTTTACGGCAACATCGTGGCCCTGACCGAGTCGCCGCTCGTGGAGGGACTGCTCTACGTGGGGACCGATGACGGGCTCATCCAGGTGAGCGAGGATGGCGGCGCCAACTGGAGGAAGATCGAGCGTACCCCCGGCGTGCCGGAGATGACCTACGTCAACGACCTCGAGGCCTCGCTTCACGATCCCAACACCGTCTTCGTCGCGCTCAACAACCACAAGCGCGGCGACTTCAAGCCCTACGTTCTCAAGAGCACCAACCGTGGGCGTGCCTGGACGTCGATCACCGGCGACCTGCCCGAGCGCGGATCGGTCTACACGATCGTCCAGGACCACGTGAACCCGAACCTGCTGTTCGCCGGCACCGAGTTCGGCCTTTTCGTCACGCTGGACGGGGGCGCGAAGTGGATCCAGTTGAAGGGCGGCATGCCGACGATCGCCATCCGCGAACTGGAGATTCAGCGACGTGAGAACGACCTGGTCGCGGCGTCGTTCGGCCGCGGCTTCTTCATCCTCGACGACTACACGCCGCTGCGCGAGCTGAGCGCGTCGACGCTCGAGCGCGACGCGCAACTGTTCCTGATCAAGACGGCCTGGTCGTATATCGAGGCGCGCCCGCTGGGCGGTGGCGAAAAGGCCTCGCAGGGGGCCGCCTTCTTTACCGCGCCCAACCCGCCCTTCGGCGCGACCTTCACCTACTATCTGAAGGAGTCGCTGAAGACGCGCCGGGACCAGCGTCTGGCCGAGGAGCGCAAGGCGGCGAAGGAGGGCGCCGACGTCCTCTATCCGAGCTGGGACGCGCTGAAGGCCGAGGATCGCGAGGAGAAGCCGGCGGTCATCCTCACCATCCGGGACGAGGCCGGTAACGTGGTGCGCCGGATCAGCGGCTCTACATCCTCTGGCATCCACCGGACAAGCTGGGACCTGCGTTACCCCGGCTACACGGCGAGCGGCATCGAGCGCGAGGGTTTCGGCCCGCTGGCCGTCCCCGGATCTTATACGCTGAGCATCGAGAGGCGGGTGGACGGGATGACGACCGAGCTGGTGCCACCCACGCCCTTCCAGGTCGAGCCCCTCGGTATGCCCAGCCTGCCGCCGGCCGATCGCGCGGCGATCCTCGCCTTCCAGCGACAGACCGGCGAGCTGCAGCGCGCCGTGATGGGCGCCGACCGTGCCGCACGCGACGCGGCCGAGCGCCTCGAGGCGATCAAGGAGATGATCGACGTCTGGCCCAACGCCGATCCGGCACTGCGTCAGGAGGCTCGGACGCTCGAGCTGCGGCTGATGGACATGCGCGAGCGCTTGAACGGCGATCCGACCCGGCCACGGCGCAACGAGCCGGCGATGCCGGGCATCATGAACCGGGTGCAGGGCGTTGTCTTTGGCCACTGGTCCTCGACCTCGGCTCCCACGGCGACGCACCGAAGGAACTACGAGATCGCCGCCCAGGAGTTCGGCGAGCTTCACGACGAGCTGCGCCAGCTCATCGAGCGCGACCTGGTGACGCTGGAAGATCGGCTGGAGGCCGCCGGCGCCCCGTGGACGCCCGGACGACGTTTGCCTCGCTGGGAGCGCCGCTAGCCAGGCGCCCTAACCCGCTTCGCGACGAACGGCAGACCCGGGACGCTCCGAGACCCGGGCTAGAAAGGGAGGGCAGCGCGATGCTGCCCTCCCTCTTTCTGACGAGGCAGTCGGCCAGGCGCCCGTCACCGCCTGACCTCCTGCCCGAGTGCAATGCGGCCGCTAACGACGAACCACGGTCAGGGCTTTCTTCAGCACCTGGCCACCCCCCTCCATCACCACGTAGTAGATGCCGGTGCCGACCAGCTCGCGTCTCTCGTTCGCCCCGTCCCAGCTCAGCGTGTGCCGCCCAGCCGGCAAGACCTGATCGAGCACCACCGCCACCTTCCGTCCCTTGAGGTCGAAGACCGTTACACGCACCGGCCTCGGATCAGGCGTTTCGGGGATGGTGACCTGAAACCGCACACCTCCCGCGGCCAGCTGGCCCGGAGTCGGTTCGCCGGAGCCGACCACGAGCGGATTCGGGTAGATCGCGCTCAGGCTGAATGAGAGCGGGGTTTCATCCGCCGCGACCTGCGAGGTCGCCACGGGCGGCACGATGCTGACGGCGTCGACACCGATCACGGCCTCGCCGTCGACCGTCTCGCCCGTGAGCACGCCTTCCGTGTCCCCGGGCGCGAATCCGGCTTGCTCCGTCCAGAAATGGCACACCTGGTCCAACCGACCATCGCCGTTGACATCTTCCGACGACGGGTTGCAATGGCTGAGGCTCTCCTCATCCCCTGTCGGCCCGAACCTCAGTGAGCTCTTGTCGAGACGCTCCGGAGCATCGAACTCCTCGTCGGACAGAACCGCCACTGGAATCTTCCCTTTGCTATTGGGGTTGATGCTGTTCGGGTCGCTGCCCGGCTTGATATCGATGGCCACCTCGATCTCCACCGGAAACAGGGCCAGATAGAATTCGTAGATGCTTCGGGTCAGCTCCTCGAAGCTCGCTGAGTCGCGGGCGCTGTACAATGCGATGATCAGCTCGGTCGTGTCCTCTGCCGGGAGCCGGAACGGACCGATGTGGAGCTGCGACAGGTTACCGGCGGTGTTGGCGCTCCAACCCTGCCAGGTGCTGTCCGCCCAGGCCACGGGGCAGCCACCGTTATTGAAGGGTCCGCAACCGGCCAGGAACAGCGTGTCGGGGCCCATGCCGGCACCCAGCGGCCGGCCGGACACGTAGCTCCAACTTCCGGGCACCCAGCCACCGAAGTCGCATTGCCTTGCAACTGTCGGCCAGTCATTGGAGCGGAAGGTCCGCCAGCGCGTCACGTTGCTGAAGAAGTTTAGGCAGGCCGTCTCGTCGAGGACGTTGTCGGCCGTGGACGACAGCACGCCGAACCGCCGGCGATCGGAACCCTGGTTCCACACTTGGCCCCACTGGCCGAAGTTCCAGTTGATCGCGTGGTTGTAAGTTACGGTGTCGCCCGCCAGCGGGTGCGAGGGAAGATAGAACGGGCTGGTGGGCTCGGTGAAAAGCTTGTTGCGCAAGTCCCCAATCGGCGACTTCAGGACGACGATCCCGTGGGCACCCTCCTCGAACGCATTGAACGGCCGGGTGAAGCCGCCACAAGTGTTCCCGATCAGCGGAATCGGATCGACCGCCGCGCACTCGGGGCTGAACCGGTCGTTGCTCTCGGACGAGACCCAGGCGCCCAGCTCGGGGATCATGTAGTTGTCGCCGTCCTGGCTGCGGCCCGGCCAGGGCCCGAGGCCGATGTAGAGGGAGTCGTAGTCGTGCGGGACACCGTAGAGCTGGGAGCTGTTGTTGACGATGATTCCCGCCCAGAACTTCGCGTTGCCCAGCTCCGGAAAGCTGAAGCTGAACGCGTCGAAGCGAACGTCGAGGCCCAGCGGGTACCCCTCACGCGTCGGATCGCCGATGCCGCCCGGTACCACGTTGCCGAATCTCGGCAGCACCGCCGAATTGTAGTCGTTGAAGTGGCCGTAAGTGGCGACGTTGTCGCCCAAGAACCTGCTCGGGTTCTTCCAACCGGAGGGAATCTCCCAGCGGTTCCAGCGGAAGTCGGTGCCCCGCTGGTTGAAGGCGCGGATCCAGCTGCGGCGGCTGACCGGACGGTCGCCGACCCACTGGGTTCCGCCGAACGACCATGTCGGCGGGCAGTCGCTGCCGGGAAGCAGCTGGAACCCAGGATTCATGGCGGCACCCCCCGGCGCGGCCGAGTGGTCGAGGCACGAGCCATCTGTCGTGCTCGTCACTCCCGAGAGCAGCGTGCCCACCAGACCGTCGGCCGCGTCCAGGTCTTTGGGGCGGCCGAAGACATCGCCGTTCCACAGCACCGTCCAGCCGGGTGGGTCGCCCTGGACGTTCTGCAGGCTCCCGACGCCCTCGGCCAGGTATCGCACCCATTCGCTGCGGGGCGCCCCCCACATCAGCGGGATCCCGAACGTCTGGAACCGCGTTCCCGCCACCGTGTTGTATTGGTTGATCGGCGAAAACAAGTTGAATATCGGCCCGCCATAGTCGTCTCCAGGCCCGGTGTTCGTCTCCCAGATGACGTTGTCGCCCACCATCCGCAGGCTGGTCCAGGCGCGGTCGCCGAAGCCGAACAGCTTGAACTGCGACTGCGCCTCACTCATGGCTGCCGCGATGTCCCAGGGCTCCGCTCCCGTCTCCTCCGCTGTGATGGGGTCGACCTCGATGTAACGGGGCGGCGCCTCTTGCGCGGCGGCGCTCGAGGCAAGCGGTAAAGCAGCCAACCCGAGGAAGACTGCCGCAACCGTCGCCGCCGCAAAGCCAGTCATTCGATGACTATTCACGATGCTACCCTCCTCCTGCGGTACAACGAACCGGCCAAGTCGCACTTACGAGAGTGTCGGTATCGCTAAAAGCCGATCTCCATCGTCAGATGCGTATCTTCATTCACGAACTCGTTGCCCTCGACCAAACGTGCCAGGTCAAACGAGAAGCTCTTGATGCGAACGCCGAGCCCGAGCGCCACGGTCGTCGCCGAATCCAACGGATCATGCGTGAAACCTGTGCGGAGAAAGAACACATCGCCAACGCCCAGTTCCGCACCCACATGCTGGATGTTCAGGTCGAGTCCGGCCCCCGGCACAAGCGGCTGCTCGCTGTCGAACCCGACGAGGAGGCTCAACCGCTCGCCGGCCTTCGGCGCCAGCCAGCGCAGCACCTCGAGGCTCAGCCCCGCCCGCAGACGTCGCGGCAACGGCTCACGATCCGCATCGTCGGCGAAAGCGATCCCGCGTCCCAGGCTCAGGACCGCGGCGCCGACGCTCAAGGGTACCCTGGCGATGGGACGGACCAGCACCCCCACGTCCCCGCCGACCGAAGTACCACCGCCGTGAAAACCGCCGTAGAGACCCGCCGGAGCGATCTGGACATCGTAGAAGCCTAGGCTGGCGCCGAGCATGATCCGCCCCCCCAAGGACCGGGCCACGGTGAGACGCAACTCGGTGGCTCGCGGGGTGAACCTGGCGAGGACCTCATCGGGATCCGAGGACCCGGTGATGAGCTGCTCGTCGAACGAGAAGACCTTGACGGAGAGGCCCAGGGTGCCGACCGGCCGCAGCGGTAGCGCACCAGCAGCGTACCACTGGCGGTAACTGAAGGCCGAGTGGAACGCGAGTCCGAGCCTCGG
>CAYGAJ010000044.1:0-14195 GCA_964347815.1 uncultured Gemmatimonadota bacterium
CGTACTAATCGACCGAGCGGCTTTATACCCTTTTTCACCTATCGAATGCACGAAACACGCACCACACCGCTGATCCCGTTGCCACCCGACTCTACCCCTGCTTTCCGGTGGCCATAGCGAGGGAGTCACACCCGATCCCATCCCGAACTCGGAAGTTAAGCCCCTCTGCGCCGATGGTACTGCGGGCGCAAGCTCGTGGGAGAGTAGGTCGCTGCCGGAGTTTTAGACCGAAGACGCCGCGCGCCTTGACGGTGCCGCGGCGTCTTCTTTTTCTCTACCGGGCACGAGACCCTGCGGCTCAGTCTGTGGCGGCAGCTCGAGCCCGACGCTCTTGTCATCGCCTCCAGCGCCAGCCAGCGCGGGAAGGGGTTATGGTCATCGACGCTTTGGACGCATGAAGGAAAGCTCGCCCGACTCCCACCGTTGTGGCTATGTCGCCCTGACGGGTCGCCCCAACGTCGGGAAGTCGACCCTCCTGAACGCTCTGGTCGGGCAACACCTCAGCGTCGTTTCATCGAAAGCGCAAACGACCCGAGATCTCATCTCCGGCATCGTCAGCACCGAGGAGTATCAGATCGTGTTCCTCGATGCGCCCGGGCTGTTCGAGCCGCGCACACCTTTGCAAGAAGCGATGCGCTGGGCGGCGCGACAAGCGCTCGAAGAATCGGATGTGGTGGTGCTGGTGAGTGACGCGACCCGGCCGTCCACGCTTCCCGGCGATGAGATGGAGGAGCTGGCCGACGCCGCCGAACGGGGGCTGGTCGTGGCCGTCAACAAGGCGGACCAGGCGGATGGCGACACCGTGGCGCGCCTCGTAAGCCAAGTCAAATCAGAAGGTTACAGGACCGTGGCGACTTCGGCCACCCAGCGCACCGGACTCGCGGAACTGGTCGAGATGGTAATCTCACTCCTGCCAGAATCGCCGCCGCTCTTCCCCACGGAGTACAGCGCGACGCGGCCGGTCCGCTTCTTTGCTCAGGAGTTTGTGCGGGAGACTTGCATGGAGCGGTTCCGTGACGAGATTCCTTACGGGATCGCCTGCCGGGTCGATGAGTTTCGCGAGGAGCAGGATCCGGTGTACGTTGCGATCACGATCTTCGTCGAGCGTGAAAGTCAAAAGGGCATCGTGATCGGACGTGGAGGTGCGGCCATCCGCGAGGTTGGCCGGACCTCTCGAGAGAAGATCGAAGGCTTGATCGGACGTCCGGTCTACCTCGATCTTCGGGTCAAGGTGCTCGCCGGCTGGTCACGCAAACGCAACCGGTTGCGCCAGCTCGGCTTTCGATTGCCGCCGGCCGGCGACTCCCGGCGCTGATAGTGGACAGCAAAGCCTGGAGGGTGTAGGATGGAGCGAAGAGAGCCGTCCTTGGATAAAGCGGTGCTGGAGGTGTTGGCTTGCCCCAAATGTCGGGGTCCGCTCGAATACCGGGAGGCGGAGTCCGTCCTCTTGTGCCACGGCTGCAGGTTGCGCTACAATGTGAAGGACGGAATCCCGGTAATGCTGATCGATGAAGCCGAACCGTTCTAACTCCTTAGCGCTGCTCATCTTCGCGGCGCTGTTCGGGGGCCCGCTGGGCGCCCAGGCTCAGGACGGCTCCTCGCTCCGCGTTGTCATCAGCGACGACGAGGAGGACCCGACGCCGACCCTGCTGAACAGTAGAGGCGGTCGCAGCGTATCGGAGGGTGCGGAGTTTCTGCTCCTTCCCATCGGCGCGCGGGCAGTAGGCATGGGTGGTGCGGTGACCGGGCTGCGGGGGACCGGGGAGCTGGTCATGTGGAACCCGGCGGGCGTTGCGGGCCTCGAGAAGACCCGGCTTCTGTTCAACCACAGCGAGGGGGCCTTCGACACGCGTAGCGAGGTCCTCGCCGTCCTCTGGCCCACAGGCTCGCTGGGCACTCTGGCCGCCACCTATTTCCTGGTCGACTACGGCGAGTTGGCGAGCACGAACGTCGAGGGTGCGGTCCAGGGAACTATCAACTTCCGCAACCAGGAGTTCTTGCTCAGCTACGCGACGCGTCTGATCGGCTCGTTGGAGGCTGGCATCAACTACAAGATCATCCAGCTCATCTTCCGCTGCGATGGCGTTTGCGCCGAGCACGGGTCGTTCACGCGCACGACGCACGCGGTCGACCTGGGTCTGCTTTACGACCGGCCGGCCGGACTCCCGGTGACGGTGGGTGGCGCGATACGACACTTGGGTTTTGCGTTGCAGGGAGCGAACGAGGACGACCCGCTGCCGACGCGGGTGCGAATGGGGGTGGCGTACCGGCCGCTCACGTCGTTCACGAGTGACAGCACCTTCGTGCTGGCGCTCGCCCTCGATGTGGAAGACGAGTGGCGCGACCTCGGTCGACCCGATCTGATGGTGGGGTCGGAGCTGGGCTTTTCCAATCAGTTTTTCCTGAGAGGGGGCTACTCGTTCCTCAACTCGGGCTTGGGCGGGCCGGCGTTGGGGCTCGGGTTGACCTACGACTGGTTCTATCTCGACCTGAGCCGTGGGTTCGATGACTTGAGCACCGCGGCGGGCGAGGAGGCGACGCAGGTCACATTTGGCGTCATCTTCTGAGCGCGACCCGCCCCGGAGGGGTGGGAGATGGTAATTCCTTGGGCTTCCTGGAGGGAGGCCTTTTTTGTTTGACGGGCGGGACTGAATGGTCGATCCAGAGCAGGTGATCAGCTTTCTGCAGAGTGCGGAACGGCCGGTCAAAGCGAGAGATATCGCCAGGGCCCTGAAGCTGGGGAATCGCGACTACAGCGATCTGCGCCGGCTGTTGCGCCGCCTCGAACGGAGCGGACGTGTCTACCGGGGCCGGGGGCGGCGCTACTCCCTGCCGCGACGGATCAACCTCGTGGTGGGGCGGTTGGAGATCACCCGAGCCGGACACGGCTTCGTCGTGCCCGACGAGGTGAAGGGTGATGTGTTCGTGCCCGCATCGCAGCTCGGCGACGCGCAGGCGGGTGACCGGGTCGTCGTGCGCGTGGAGAAGCGGCGCCGCGGCCGGAACCCCGAGGGATCGATCGTCCGCGTGCTGGAGCGCGCCCGTACGCGAGTCGTGGGGGTCTATCACCGACGCGGCCGCTTCGCCTATCTCGTGCCCGAGGAGGGGACACTGCGCCGGGACGTGTTTCTAGCGGCCGGGCCGCAGGCGGGCGCCCGCGACGGCGATGTGGTGGTAGCTCGGATCGTCGATTGGGGCGGCGATCATCACGACCCCGTGGGTGAGGTTACCGAGGTTCTGGGCCGACCGGGAGATCCCGGGGTCGATGTCCTTGCGATCGTTCATGCGCACGAGTTGCGCTCGGACTTTCCGGCCGAGGCGACGCGCGCGGCTCGGCAACAAGCCCGGCGCGGTATCAGCGCGTCCGATTTGGCGGCGCGCGAAGACTATCGAGACCTGGCGGTCTTCACGATCGACCCGGTGGATGCGAAAGATCACGACGACGCCCTGTCGATCCGGCGCCTGGACTCCGACAGCTGGAGCGTCGGCGTTCACATCGCCGATGTCTCGCATTACGTGCCGCCCGGCTCGGAGGTCGATCAGGAGGCGCTGGAGCGGGCAACCAGCGTCTACCTGGTCGATCGCGTGTTGCCGATGCTCCCGGAAGAGCTGTCTGCCGACCTGTGCTCGCTGCGGCCGGGAGCGGATCGGCTCACGGTGTCGGCCTGGTTGCTGCTCGATTCGACCGCGGCGGTCAAGTCGGTGCGCTATGCCGCCGGGGTCATCCGCAGCCAGCGGGCGCTCAGCTATGAAGAGGCGCAGGAGATCATCGACGGGAAGGGGCGGCCTCCGAAGGAGCTTCGGCGCTCGCTGGTCGACCTCCGCGATCTCGCCCTGGAGCTACGGCGGCGCCGACTTGCACGAGGGGGCCTCGACTTCGACCTGCCCGAGGCGCGCGTCATCGTGAACGCGGCGGGCGAGCCCACGCAGATCCAGCAGCTGCTGAGGCTCGAGAGCCATCAGTTGATCGAGGAGTTCATGATTCTGGTCAACCAGTCGGTGGCGCGCCTGGCGGAACGGAAGGCGTTGCCCTTTCTGTATCGGATACACGAGCCTCCCGACCCGGACCGGCTGGAAAGGCTGCGAGAGTTCTTGGCCGGGCTGGGGCTGAAGCTACCGAGGGCCGCGGAACGTTCCCCGCGGGCACTGCAGCGTCTTCTCGAACAGGTGGACGGGCGCCCCGAAGAGGCGGTGGTCTCGACACTCGTCCTGCGGAGCATGAAGCAGGCCCGATACAGTGCCAAGCTAGAGGGTCACTTCGGGCTCGGTCTTCGGGCGTACTCCCACTTCACATCCCCGATCCGCCGTTACCCCGATCTGGTGGTGCACCGTGTGCTGGGCTCGGCGGTGCTCGGGCGCGGGAAGCTGGACCCGACGTTGGCCGATCGGCTGGGCACGGTGGCGGAGCGCGCGTCCCAACGCGAGCGGGAGGCGATGGAGGCGGAGCGTGACTCGGTCGAGCTCAAGAAGATGGAGTACATGGAGCGGCACGTTGGGGACGAGTTCGAAGGGACGATCAGTGGGGTGAAGCCGTTCGGCTTCTTCGTCATGGTCGACGAAGTGCTGGTGGAAGGTCTGGTCCACGTGAGCGAGCTCGAGGACGACTATTACCGCTTCGTCGAGGAGGAGTATTCGCTAGTCGGTGAGGGCCGGCGGCGGCGATTCCGACTGGGTGACCGGGTGCGGGTCCAGGTGGTGAGGGTGAAGCGCGGAGCCCGGGAGCTGGACCTGCGCTTTGCCGGCGGGTCTTGTTAAATTGACGGTGTCGGAAGCGGGCAGTAATTTGACAAACAAGCCGAGTACAAGCACGGAGCCCTTCCGCCAAACTCGGGAGAGAGAGCCTACGCGTAGCTAAATGCCGCTACCGCCAGTCATCGTCTTCTACTCCTCCGCCCAGAAACCACCTCCGCCTGCCTTGGCGGAGCACGTGGCGCAGCGCGAGTCCAAGCTGGTCGTGGCAACGAGCGCTCGGGAGGTCGTGGCGCTGGTCAACCGCGGCCACCCGCCGCTGGTCGTCTTGGACGGAGACGGCGCCGTGGACGAGATTTGCCGGTTGATCGTCGGTCTGCGTGCCGACCCGTTCAGCGCCATCGTGCCGGTGATCGTCTGGTCGGAGGATGCCGGGGCGGAAGCCCTCGATCGCATTCTGGAGGCCGGGGCGGATGACTTCCTCAAGAATGATATGGACCGGCGCGAGAAGCTGCGGCGGCTCGACACGGTTGCACGGCGCGCCGAGCGCGACGTCGGTGTGCACCCAACGACGCGCCTGCCCGGGACGGCGATGATCGAGCGCGACATCGCAGCACGCCTGGGAGCGGCCGAGAGCTTTGCCGTGTGCTACGCGGATATCGACAACTTCAAGGAGTTCAATGATCGATACGGCTACGCCCACGGTGACCGGGTCATACTGCTCACATCGAAGATCTTGAGAGATGTCGTGCGCGCCCTAGCGCCGAGCGGCTTCATCGGACACATCGGTGGTGACGACTTCATCTTCAACGTGCCGCTCGATATCTTCGAGTCCTGCTGTCGGGAGGTGCTCTCGATCTTCGACGCCTTGATACCCTTTCAGTATTCGGAGGAGGATCGGAAAGCCGGCTTCTTCTGGGGCAAGGATCGACGAGGCCAGCTACATCGCGTTCCACTGATGACATTGTCGATTGGCGTCGTGACGAACCACCAGCGTCAGTTCACGCACACAGCTCAAGTGGGTGAGCTGGCCACGGAAATGAAGGCTTACGCGAAGACCAAGCAGGGGTCGATCTTCGTCGTCGATCGGCGCCATGGCGAGCGGGGGAAGCGAACCGACCGCCTCCATAAAGCCGTCACCGGAGCGATGAAGGAAGTATCATGAACGTAACGTGCGCACAGTGCAAAACGGTGTTCAGAGTCGACCCGCGAAAGGTGCCCGCTACCGGCGTACGTGCGCGTTGCTCGGTTTGCGGCGGTGTCTTCGAGGTCGTCCAGGAGGACAAGCCCGTCGCCGCTCCGGCCGCCGGAGCGCCGCCGCAGGCCAAAGCGCCGCTCGCCGTCGGAATGCCGCCGCGCGCGGCCCCGATCGCGACACCAAGCGCGATCCCATCGCTGGGCGAGCCCGCGGCGGGCGAGGATGAGGTCGAGACGGCCGAAGCTCCGCTCACCCCGTCTCGCGCTGCCCCGACGCCGCCGAAACCCCAGGAGCCGATATCGGGCGCGCCCGACCCGGCGACCGCACCGACCGTGCAGACACCCTCGGGGTCGCCGCCTCCCGGCGCCGCGCCCAAGGCGGCGAAACGCCCGCCTTTCGGTGAGGCAGACCAGGAAAGCCGAGCGCGCCGTCTCGCCCGGGCTTTGATTTCCGATGTCGCCGCCTACCACCCGGAACGCCAGGAAAGAGGTCTGCGCGAAGGTCGGCTCAAAGAGCTGTTCCAGGACGAGCTGCGGAAGTCGTGGCAAGAGTACGTCGAGCACGTCGGCCTCGAGACGGCCAAGAACACACCGTTCTTCCGCGACGCGCTGAACGAGATCCTCGCCAAAGGCAAGCGAGTGTTCTGACCGGCGCAGGTCCGGGTTCGAGCGCGAGCGAGGGCGCCGGGGAGGAAGCGGAGAGGGGCACGAGGATGCCCGGGTGGCGTTGACCCGCACGGGGTGCCGGGAATATGTTTAACGACGGCGGAGAGAGTCCGGGGCCGTCCGATAGGGGCGGCCCTATCGTTTGTCCTACCAGGATGTTAGGGCATTCAGCATCAGTACATTCTAAACCGTGAGGTGAAGTCATGGCGGTGGCGACCGAGCTGGGTACGCTCAAGGAGGTTCAGGAGCGCCTAGAAGAGCTCAGGGGGTATCTTTGACGTTGCCGCCAAGAAGAGCCGCGTTTCCGGTCTGGAAGCCGAGAGCGCCAAGCCGGGTTTTTGGGAGGATGGTGAGCGGGCGCGGGCGGTGATGCAGGAGTTGAACGAGCTCAAGGGTTGGATCGAGCCGTGGGAGGAGCTGGAGCGTCGGGCCCGGGAGCTGGTCGAGCTTGGCGAACTGATCGCCGCCGAGGGCGACCTGGAGATGGAAGAGGAGTTCCGGGTCGAGGTCGAGCGTTTGGAAGGCGAGGTCGAGGACCTTGAGTTTCGCAACATGCTCCGCGGCTCGGATGCGGAACGCGAAGCGCTGCTCACCGTGCATCCCGGCGCCGGCGGAACCGACTCGCAGGACTGGGCGGAGATGCTCATGCGCATGTATACGCGCTGGGCGGAGTCACACGGCTTCGAGGTAGCGGTGCTCGACCTGGTGCCGGCGGAGGAGGCGGGGATCAAGTCGGTCACGCTGGAGATTCGCGGCCGCTATGCGTACGGCTATCTGCAGGCCGAGAAAGGCGTGCACCGGCTGGTCCGGATCTCTCCCTTCGACCAGCAGGCGCGCCGGCATACGTCCTTCGCGTCGGTGTTCGTGTACCCGGTCGTGGACGACGCGGTGGAGGTTGAGGTGAAGCCGGAGGACCTTCGCATCGACACGTTTCGAGCGTCCGGCAAGGGTGGGCAGCACGTAAACAAGACCGACTCGGCCGTGCGTATCACTCACATCCCGACGGGCATTGTGGTGTCGTGTCAGCAAGAGCGCAGCCAGCATCGGAACCGAAACACGGCGATGAAGATGCTGCGGGCCGCGCTGTACGAGCGCGCCCTGGAAGTGCAACGGAAAGAGCGGGAGAAGATCGACGAGGCCAAGACGGAGATCGCCTGGGGTAACCAGATCCGCTCCTACGTCTTTCAACCCTACACGCTGGTCAAGGACCACCGCACCGAGATCGAGCAATCCGACGTGCAACGGGTGATGCAGGGCGATATCGACCCGTTCATCATCGGCTACCTGAAACGGCACGGGGCGAAGTCCCGATGACCGGGACCGGCGAAGCCCAGCACGTTATCGAAGCCCGCCGGGACAAGCTTCGCCAGCTCCGCGAGCTCGGAATCGAACCCTACGCCTACCGCTACGAGCCGACGGCCTCGGCGGAGCAGGCTATCGCCGCCTTCGCCGCGGCCGGCGGTGAGGACGGGCCCGCTGTCAAGCTCGCCGGGCGCGTCCGCTCCCTCAGGCCGCACGGCAAGACTACCTTCGTTCACCTCGAAGACGCGAGCGGCAAGATCCAGCTCTACTTCCGCGCCGATGCGCTGGACGACGGGCGCTACGAGCTGGTGCGCTTGCTGGACCTGGGAGACTGGATCGGCGTCGAGGGCGAGCTGTTTCGCACGCGCACGGGCGAGATCACGGTACGGGCGAGCGGTCTGGAGCTGCTGGCCAAGACGATCCGGCCACTGCCTTACGGCAAAGAGGCGACCGACGAGTCCGGCGCGACCGTCGTCCACAGCGGCTTCAGCGACGTGGAGAGCCGGTACCGCCAGCGCTACGCCGACCTGGCCGTGCACCCGGACGTCCGCGCGCGCTTCGTGGTGCGGACGCGGTTGGTGTCCGAGATCCAGCGTTTTCTGGACGAGCGTGGCTTCTTGCACGTGGAGACACCGGTTCTGCAGCCGATCTACGGGGGCGCCACGGCCCAGCCGTTCAAGACGTTCCACCGGGCGCTAGAGACAGACCTGTATTTGCGGATCGCGGACGAGTTGTACCTGAAGCGGCTGATCGTCGGAGGGTTGGAGCGCGTCTACGAGATCGGCAAGGTGTTTCGGAACGAGGGGATCGACCGGACGCACAACCCCGAGTTCTCGATGCTCGAGCTTTATCAGGCCTACGCCGACTACGAAGACATGATGACGCTGACCGAGTCGCTCGTGCACGAGGTCGTGATACGGACGACCGGATCCTCGGAGGTCACCTACCAGGGCGAGAAGCTTGACTTTCGACCCCCGTGGCCCCGGATCACCTGGTACGGAGCACTGGAGCGCTACGGAGGCATCACCCCCGCCCAGCTGTCGGACGGCGGCCTGCGTGAGGCTGCCCTGGAGGCCGGTGTGGAGGATGCGGACAGCAAGGGACGCGCGGCTCTGCTGGACGGGCTGTTCAAGGCGCGGGTGGAGGACGACTTGAGCGGGCCGATCATTGTCTATGATTACCCGGTGGAGTTGAGCCCCCTGGCGAAGCGCAAGCGGGGGGGTGAGGGGGAGCTGACCGAGCGGTTCGAGCTTTTCGTGGGTGGACGCGAGCTGGCCAACGCCTTCAGCGAGCTGAACGATCCTTTCGAGCAGCGGGAACGGTTCGAGGCCCAGGTGCGTATGCGGGAGTTGGAGGGTTGGGAAGAGGCGCACCAGGTGGACGAAGACTACATCACCGCGCTGGAGTACGGGATGCCGCCCACCGGTGGCATGGGGCTGGGGATCGACCGTCTGGTGATGATCGTGACCGATAGCGCGTCGATCCGCGACGTGATCCTGTTTCCCACGCTGAGGCCGGAGTGAGCCGATGCCGCTCGAACTGTTTCTGGCGTCTCGCTACCTGTCGGCGCGCAGCTCGACCCGATTCCTGAATCTGATCACGATCATCGCGATCGGCGGGATCTGCGTCGGCGTGATGGCGCTGATCGTCGTCACCGGCGTCATGTCGGGGCTGCAGCGGGAGGTGCGGGATCGGATTCTCGGCACCAACCCTCACATCATGGTGACGACCTTCGGCGAAGGGTTGCGGATGGACGTCTGGGAAGCGCCGCTGCAGCACGCCCGCGAAGATCCCGAGATCACCATCGCCGAGCCCTTCGTGTACACCGAGGCACTCATTTTTCAGAACGTCGACTACCAGCAGGGCGTGGCGTTGCGGGGCGTCATGCCCGAGGCGACGGCGCGGCTCGGTGAGCAGCTCGTCGTGGGCGGCTGGGACTTCGAGTCCACACGATCCAATCTGCCCGGCATCGTGCTGGGCTTCCGACTCGCCGACCGGTTGATCGCGTCGATCGGCGACACGGTCAGCCTGGTGTCCGGGCAAGGGGCCGAGCTGACGCCGGCCGGCTTCATCCCGAAGTTCAAGAAGTTCGAGGTCACCGGGCTGTTCCGGAGCGGCATGTACGAGTACGACAACCAGATGGGCTACGTGTCTCTGGCGGCGGCCCAGGATTTGCTCGGTCTGGGGAATGCGGTGACGGGGCTGGCGCTGTGGGTGAAAGACCCCTGGCAGGCCGACATCGTCGCGGCCGACTTGGAGCAAGAGCTGGGGTACCCCTACAACCTGCGCGACTGGAAGCAGATGAACGAGGGGCTGTTCTCGGCGCTCAAGCTGGAGAAGATGGGCATGGCGTTGATCCTGCTGCTCATCGTGCTCGTAGCGGCCTTCAACATCATCTCCACCCTGATCATGGTGGTGACGGACAAGACGCGGGAGATCGGCATCCTGCGCTCGATGGGGCTGACGTCGCAGCGGATATTGAAAGTGTTCATGCTTCAAGGCCTCATCATCGGAGTGGCGGGAACTGTGCTCGGCCTGGTAGGCGGTCTGGCCCTCAGTTGGGCGATCGACTATTTCGGGTTGATCTCACTGCCCGGCGACGTGTACCTGATCAGCCGCATCCCCATCACGCTGGACTTCCTCGATCTCGGCCTCATCGTCCTGGCCAGCATACTCATCTCCTTCACTGCGACCATCTACCCGTCGCGCCAGGCGGCCCGGCTGGCGCCCGTGGAGGCGATTCGGCATGAGTAGCGAGAGGGCGGCCACGCCTCACGGCGCGTCCGGCACGGCGATTCTGCGCGGGGACGATCTGCACAAGTCGTTCACCGACAGCGACGGCTCCAGATTGCCGATTCTGTGTGGGGTGGACCTGGAGGTGCGGCTGGGTGAGGTGGTCGCCGTGGTCGGGGCCAGCGGGGCCGGCAAGAGCACGCTGCTACACCTGCTGGGGGGTCTGGATCGCCCCACGAGCGGCGAGGTGCGGTTGGAGGGCCAGCTGCTGTCGCGACTGGACGACCGCGCGCTCGCCCGGGTCCGGAACCGGCGGATCGGGTTCATCTTCCAGTTCCACCACCTGTTGCGGGAGTTCAGCGCGCTGGAGAATATTATGATGCCCCAGTTGATCGGGGGTGTCGAGCGCCCCCAGGCACAGTCCCGGGCCCGAGAACTGCTGGTGGAAGTGGGGTTGGAGGCGCGGGGAGGGCACAAGCCGCCGCAGCTTTCCGGGGGGGAGCGGCAGCGCGTCGCGGTGGCCCGCGCGCTGGCCAACGCCCCGCCGCTGCTTCTGGCGGATGAGCCCTCCGGGAACCTCGACAACCAGACCGCGGCCGGCCTCCACGAGCTGTTCTTTCGGCTGCGGGGCGAGCGCGAGCTGGCGGTCGTCCTCGTGACGCACAACAGAGAGCTCGCTCGTCGTGCGGATCGGGTCCTCTGGCTCCATGACGGTCGCCTCAATCCGGTTTCCCTCTCACTAGCGGAGCAGGAGGCGATTCCGTGATGCTCTGCGATAGCTGCGGGAAGAACGAGGCGGAAGTGCACCTCACGCAGATCGTGGACAACGAGATGACCACGGTGCACCTGTGTCCTGCCTGTGCGGCAGAGAAAGGTCTGGATACGGGCAGCAGCATGAAAGGGCCGCTGACCGATTTCCTGGCGCAGATGGGCAAAGCGGCGCTGGCGGAAGAAGAGGCGGGCATCGCCGGTCCCTGTAGCTACTGTCACACGACGGTCGACGATTTTCGCAGCACCGGCCGGCTCGGCTGCCCGCACTGTTACTCGATCTATGAATCCCAGCTGCGGGCGATCCTCCGGCGAATCCACGGCTCGACCCACCACCTGGGGAAGGTCTACGTGCCGCCTGCAACCACCGGAGCGGATCTGGGCGCACGGCTCGCCGGGCTGCGCCGCAAGTTGCAGCGCGCCGTGGAGGCCGAGGACTTCGAGCGGGCGGCGGTGATTCGAGATCAGATCCGCGAGTTGGAGGCGGCGATCGACGTATGAGGCGGTTCGACTTGACCACGATGCCGGACTTCGGTCTCAACTGGCTGGATGCCAGCGGGCCGCACCGCGACATCGTGCTTTCCACACGGGTGCGGATCGCCCGGAACCTCCAGGGCTACCCCTTCTCGGTTCGAGCGAAGACCTCCGACCGCGCCGCCATCCTCTCGACCGTCCGGGATGTGCTGGAGCGCACGCCGGTCTTGAGCGACGGCGTCCTGGTGGAAATCGATCAGCTCGGCCCCCGGGAGAGGCAGTTGCTGCTGGAGCGCCACCTGGTGAGCCGCGAGCTGGTCGGCGGAAGGGGGGCCGAGAAGTCGTCCTCGTCGGCGCTGGCCGCGGCGTCGGAGGAGCCCGTGGGGTTGATGATCAACGAGGAGGACCACCTGCGCCTGCAGAGCCTGGCCAGCGGCTTCAGCCCCCGCGACGCGTGGCGTCGGGTCGATGCGCTCGACGAGGCGCTGGGGAGCGTCCTTCCCTACGCCTACCACCACGAGTTCGGTCATCTCACCTCCTGCCCGACCAACTGCGGCACCGGGCTGAGAGCCTCTGTGCTGATCCACCTGCCCGGCCTGGTGTTGACCAAAGAGATCAACAAGGTGCTGCAGGGCATTACACAGGTGGGGCTGACCTTCCGCGGACTTTACGGCGAAGGCTCGGAGGTCATCGGCAACCTGTTCCAGGTTTCGAACCAGACGACGCTGGGGAAGAGCGAGGAGGATCTGATCGATCACCTGCAGAAGATCGTGGGGCAGGTGATCGAGTACGAGCAGAAGGCGCGGGCCGTCTTGTTGCGCGACGCGCCGAACGTGATAGAAGACAAGGTGTGGCGGGCGTACGGGCTGCTGCGCTACGCGCGCTCGCTGGCGTTCGACGAGATGATGAACCTGTTATCAGGCGTGCGCTTGGGCCTGTCTCTGAAACTTCTATCAGGGCCCAGTGTATATGTGCTCAACAGGACCATGGTCTTCGCCCAGAACGCCCACCTGGAGGAAGCCAGCGAGGGTCAGCTCTCCACAGGGGAGCTTGACATCCAGCGTGCGAATTACGTGCGTAAGGCCCTCGCGGAGGCTGGACCCTCCACGACCACTTAACCTTGTTAAGGTCCGGGGATGGACCCTACCCCGGGTGAGATGAGGGTTCGATGAATTACAACTTCACTGATCGGGTACGCAAAGTCCTGGCGATGGCGCGTGAGGAGGCGATCCGTCTCCAGCACGACTATGTCGGCACCGAGCACATATTGCTGGGGCTGATTCGGGAGGGTGAGGGCGTCGCCGCCGCCGTGCTGCTGAACCTGAACGTGGACCTCGATCAGATCCAGGAGCGGACCGAGGAGCAGGTCCGAAAGGGCAAGGCCGGGGCGACGATGGGCGAGTTGCCCTACACGTCGCGGGCGAAGAAGGTGCTGGAGTTCGCGGTGGCCGAGGCGCGGGAGATGAGCCACAGCTATGTGGGTACCGAGCACCTGCTGCTCGGTCTTCTGCGCGAGGAAAAGGGAGTGGCGGCTCAGGTGCTCGAGTCGCTGGGCGTCACCCTGGAACAGGCCCGGGAGCAGACGCTCAAGCTGCTGGGGACCGATGTGCCGAGTACGAACCCCGCCGGACAGGGCGGAAGCAGCGCGAAGGAGAAGAAGTCGAAGACGCCAGCGCTCGATCACTTTTGCCGGGACCTGACGGAGTTGGCGCGTGCCGGCGAGCTGGATCCGACGATCGGACGTGAGAAGGAGATCGAGCGGGTGATGGAGATCCTCTCGCGCCGGAAGAAGAACAACCCGGTGTTGATCGGCGAGCCCGGCGTTGGCAAGACGGCGATCGTCGAGGGACTCGCGCAGTTGATCTCCCGCGGCGAGGTCGCGGACAGTCTGAAGGGGCACCGGGTGCTGGCCCTTGACATGGCGGCGGTGATCGCGGGCACGAAGTACCGGGGCCAGTTCGAGGAGCGGCTCAAGGCGGTGATGAACGAGATCGCTCAAAACCGCGACGTCATCCTGTTCATCGACGAGGTGCACACGTTAGTGGGAGCCGGGGCGGCGGAAGGCGCGATCGACGCGTCCAACATGTTAAAGCCGTCGCTGGCGCGAGGCGAGCTGCAGTGCATCGGGGCATCGACGCTGAACGAGTACCGCAAGTACATCGAGAAGGACGGCGCGTTGGAGCGCCGGTTCCAGACGGTGATGGTGGATCCGCCGACGGTGGATGAGACGATCGAGATCCTCAAAGGTCTGAAGAAGCGGTACGAAGACCATCATAAGGTGGCGTTACCGCAGGACACGCTGGTGTCGGCGGCGAAGCTGTCGGAGCGCTACATCACCGATCGCTACTTGCCGGACAAGGCGATCG
>CAYGAJ010000045.1:0-13968 GCA_964347815.1 uncultured Gemmatimonadota bacterium
CAAGGATTACAGCCGTGCGGCCAAGGTCCTGAGAGCTAGGTAGCGAGCGCCGCCACCCGGTCCCGGCGCCCGTCGAACGGCGGCGCGCCGGCTGGAATGCACCATCACGCCTCGCCGAGGTATACGGCGGGGCGTGTCCTATAGGGACCCGAGCGGGGAGAGCCTCAAAGCTTGAATTTCTCGCCGCGTTCGGGGATCCGAACGTCCGCCGCGCCGTTCTGGCGAAGTCCCTGCGCCAGCGCCGTCAAACCACTCTCTTCGCCGTGGACCAGGAAGAATCGCTTCACGTCACCCGCCTTCTGCACCCGCGACGCCCAATTGAGCAAGCCGGAACGGTCGGCGTGGGCGCTGTACCCCTCCGCTTTGCGGACGCTGGCTCGAATCTCGTACTGCTCGCCGTAGATCGATACCGGATTCTTGCCCTCGAGGATCTTGCGACCGAGGGTATGCTCCGCCTGGAAGCTGACGAAGAGGACCACCGAGGCCGGCTCGGTCGCATGATGTTTCAGGTGATGGAGGATGCGGCCGCCCTCGCACATCCCGGAGGCCGCGATGATGACGGCCGGACCCCTCCGATCGTTCAGCTGCATGGACTCCTCGGCCCGCCGCAGGTAGCTGAGCCCGCTGAACGTGAGGAGATCGTGATCGGTGTCGGTCAGCAGCTCCTTTCTATATTGCGAGTCGTAGCACTCCGGGTGTAAGCGAAACACTTCGGTGGCGTTCACGGCCAATGGGCTGTCGACGAAAACGTCGACCCGTGGCAACTTGTTATCTTCCCACAGCTGGTTGAGCCGATAGACAATTTCCTGTGTGCGCCCCACGGCGAACGCCGGTATCAAGAGCTTGCCGTCGCGGGCGACGATCTCGGCGATGGTCGACCGCAGCAACTCCCTGGCATCGCCCGTCGTCTCATGGAGCCGGTCTCCGTAGGTGCCCTCCATAATCACAAAGTCGGCGCCCTCGGCGGTGAACGGATCGCGAAGTATCGGCAGGCCTTTGCGCCCGATGTCGCCACTGAAGACCAGGCGTCGCTCGTGCCCCTTCTCCGTCAAGTCGAGCACCACGATGGCCGAGCCGAGGATGTGACCCGCATCGCGGAAGAACGCGCGTACGCCCGGAACGGGGTCGAACGGGTGGTCGTAGCCGACGCTATGAAACCGACCGAGCGCGTCGACGGCGTCTTCCTTGGTATACAGGGGTTCGAACGGGTTCTTCCCCTGCTTGCGCCTTCGTTTGTTGACGAAGCGGACGTCGTTCTCCTGCAGGTGAGCGGAATCGACCAACATGTAGGTGGCGAGGTCACGGGTTGCCGCGGTGGAGTAGATGCAGCCACGGAATCCGGCTCTGACCAGCGAGGGGAGGTTGCCGCTGTGGTCGATATGTGCGTGGGAGAGGATAACGGCGTCGATCTCGGCGGCATCGAACGGAAGCTTACGGTTGCGCTCGAACGCTTCCTTGCGTCGGCCCTGATACAGGCCGCAGTCGAGCAGGAGCTTTCGTCCCCCAACCTCGAGCAGGTGCATGGAGCCGGTGACGGTGCGAGCGGCTCCCCAGAATTGAAGTTTCATCTTTATCGGAGGTCTGTGCCGTCGTCGGTTGCGCTCAGCCGGCGTGCCGATCAGCCACCGCGACGGCGCCAAGCTGGCGAGCGCGGAGGTGGAGTCGCGGCGCGGGCGGCCGGCCGGTCGCCGTCAACTGCCGGTACTGGCGACCGATCAGAACGACGAGCGTGATCGTGAGCAGGACGAGGACGATGTTGAATACGCCGAAGTGCCTGGGTGCCATCGCGAAGTACGTCGTCCCGAGAAACACCAATACGGCGGAGGACACATCGCCGGCCCTAACGAAGAACGAGTCGATCGCTTGTTTGGCTTTGTACTTCTGCTCCCGTGTACAGGGTAAGAACAGCACGTTGCGCACCGTGTTCTGCAGCGAGTAGTCGGTGGCGTTCTCTGCCGTCTTCGCCCACCGGACGTAGGCGATTAACGGCAGAAAGGCGATCAGCGTGTTGGCGCCCAACGCGATCACCGGCAGGACGAGCAGGGACACGGAGACGCCCAGGTATTTGATGGCGCGCGAAACGAGAAACAGCTGGATGAACAGGCCGAGTGCGTTGACACCCGCGTAGAAGCGCGAATAGAACGCGCCGATGTACTCCCCCACCGACAGGCCACCCGCCTCACCGCTCGCCACCGCGGCCGAAGCCGTGGTCTCGACCAGCTTCCCAAGGATGTACTCCCCATTTGTGTTCACCCACGTGATAAAGAGCATGAGGAAGGCGATCATGACGAGATAGGGATAGGCGAACACCATTCGATACGGGTTCTCCACTCCCCGCAGATCGACCTCCTTCGCCGTCCGCTCGAGCACCGACCTGGCGTCCTCTTCGGCGCGCCTATCCTCGACTTCGCCCTCCAGCGCGCGCCTCACTTCGTCCATCCGGATCTCACCCGTGATCGACTTCCTCACCTCTTGCACGTCGATCTCGCCTGACAGCGCTTTGCGGACGTCGGCCAGAGGGATCTCTTGCGAGGCGGCCGGCAACGAGCCGGAGGTGAACGAATCCGGAAGATCGGCCTCCGTGCGGCCGCGCTCGCGCGTGTCGACCAGGTTGGTGACCGCCATCGCCAGCAACAAGAGACCGCTGGCGACCAGCATCGGTTCGTACAACCCCACGAGCTCGATCACACTGCCGGAGATGTAGCTGCCCATCACCGCACCGGCTGAAGCGCCGAAGGCGACGATAGGAAACAGACGCTCCCCCTCCTCCTGACTGTAGATGTCGTTGGCGAAGGACCAGAACTGGGCCACAAACATCAAGTTGAAGATGCCGATCCAGAGGAAAAAGATGATTGACTGCGCCAACAGCGGAGCGCCCAGGTGGCCGGCGAGATAGAACACGACCAGGCAGGCCGCAAAGAAGACCGTGACCACGTTGATCAGCCGCCGTCTGGGCATCCGGCTGGCCAAAGCCCCGTAAGCGGGTACGGCGGCGAGAAGCAAGATCGCCTGCCCGGCCGAAAGGTAGCTCTTCAGCTCGGCTCCGCCGCTGTCGAGGATCAGCGCTTCGCGCACCGGCTTGATGAAGTAATACGCGGTGAGGATGAGGAAGATGTCGAGTGACAGGAGCAGCGCGGTCGAGCTTTCGCCGGGTCGCACCTCAGCAAAGAGGCGCAACAAACGGTTGACCGGACTGAGGCGCTGTTCTCCTTGCACGGAACCCCTCCGGGTGTCCCGCCTGCTCTCTCAGGGCACGAAGTGGCCAACATAAATGAGGGGACCCGCGATGCAAGGACGGATGAGCTGCGACGGTCGATCTGATGACGCGAGCGATAGGCGCGATTCAGTCACCGCCCGTGTGGCCAACCTCCGAAGGCGATCGCAATTCGCGGCAAGACGTCACACGCCGGGCGCGGCGCTCTGCCTGAGAATGGCGTGCCGCTGCCCGTCTTCATCGTCGCGCCGGCGCTGCTCGGCGCGCCCCGGGGTGTGGACCGGCGTCAGGGACCGCAGAGCCTGCTGATCCCGATGCTGGCGATCGTCACTGTGCTCGCGGGGCTCGGTGGAGCGTTTCGCGTGAGGGCGCGTGCTCGATCGAACGGCTAACGAATCACGGCGTTCAATCGCGACCGGGAATCGGCGGCACGGGTGGAGCCCGCTTGACCGTTTCGAGGAGGGCTCGGAAGCGTGGCTCGCCTCGGATCGGGTCCCAGACCGGATCCCAGGGCAGCGAGTAGAGCTTGCGGTCGCGTTGCGCCTCGGCTCGCTCCAGCGCGTCGAGAGCGTCCGCGAATTGGCCGAGGGAGACAGCGGCGGCCGCATAGTCGACGTTCGAAATCGTCTCTCCCCGCGCCGCTCTGGCTCGTAGCTCGTCGCGCCGCCACTCCCAATAGCCCCGTCCACCTCTCTCCGAGACGGCTCGTCTCAGCTCGTCCAACGCCGCCCGATCCGCCGACGAGGCGCCCGTGCGATCCAAACGTTCCGCACGGACGGCGACCGCCTGTTCGAATTCACCCTCCAGAGCGTGGATGTGTTCGAGCGCCTCCCAAGCTTCCACGAGGCCAGGCTCGCGACCCAAGAGACGGCGCAACATCTCCACAGCCTCCACCGACTGCCCAGCCGCATCCAGACGCCGGGCGATGCCGACCAGCCGCTGCGGGTGAACCCCGATCAACGGCGGATGCTCCTGATCGATCACGACGCGCTCGAACTGCCGGCCGAAGTCGGTGAACGCCGCCAGCCATTCCTCGGTGGGCATCCCGGCAGAGTCGAAGGGCAACTTCCGGATCTCGACCAGCGCCTTGAGGGTGTCGGCCGTCTCGGCGATCCGTCGATACGTCTCCGTCAGCACGGCCCGCGATTCCGGCGAGCTGGGATCGAGCTTCAAAGCGCGCTCGGCTGCCTCCAGCGCGGCGGGCAGCAGCTCCGAATTCCGATCGGGGTCGCTGATATCGAGCAGGAGCTGCGCTCCTGCCAGACCAGTATACGCGGCCGCATTGGCGCTGTCCGTCCCGACGGCCTCGCGGTAGTGCTGGATGGCCCGCTCCAACGACTCGGGTGTGCCCTTGGATTGCTCGAACCGTCCGCGCAGGTAGGCCTCGTGGGCTTCGGGGTTCACGAACTGCAGCGAGGCGACCCGAGTCGCGGGCAGCGGTGTGATCTCGGCTTCGATTTCGCGCGCTATCGCCTGGGCCACTTCGCTTTGCAGAGCGATGATATCGGCAAAGTCGCGCTCGTAGCTGTTCGACCACAGGTGGGTGTCCGTTCGCGCGTCGATCAGCTGGACCGTTATGCGAATTCGATTCCCGTCCCTCAGGACCGAGCCCTCGACGACCGCATCGACCTCCAACTCACGCCCGATCTCGGGAACCGACTTCGTCGTACCGGCGTACCGCATGACCGAGGTGCGGGAGACCACCCGCAGCGAGCTGAGCTGGCTGAGCTGCGACACCACCGCCTCGTGCATCCCGGCCGCGAAGTAGTCGGGCTCGCCGGGCTCGGAGTAGTTCTCGAAAGGAAGTACGGCGAGCGAGTGAATCGCCGACGCCCCCTCCGAGGCCGCCACCGCTGGTGCGCCACCGGCGGAACGTGCATCCAACGCGGCCCGTGATGCTGCCAGATCCGCCGGCACCGTCCACTTGACCAGCCACCAGCCCGCCGCCGCCACCGTGATCAGGGTCAGGCCGAGGAGGGCGAGACGCGGCAGCAAACTGCCAGACCGTCCACCCCGGCCCGGAACACTCTCCGTTCGTCGGACACCCTGTGGCGTGATCTCATAAACCCAGGCCAGCGCCATCGCCACCGGAAAACCCAGCAGCGTTACCACGACCAGCACCCTCAGCCCCCATTCGGGGGCCTCGAAGGCCGGCAGAACGATCTCGGCCGCTTGCAGGACGACAAACGCCCCGGCGGCGTAGGCGATGGCCACGCGCCAGACGTGCCGCCGCCTCAGCTCAGCCAGAAAGGCGCCGAAACGCGTGGTTCTATCGCTCATCTATCCGTGATCCCATTTCCGCCGACCTCCAGGCGGCCGACCGATACACCATTCCGCGCGGGTGCGCCTAAGACAACAATACGCAACGCCCTACCCTCTTTGATGCGACACAGCCCGGGATCGTTACCCGTGCCGCGAAGCCCGCCCCGGCCGTCACCCACCGACCGCGGCCTTCCGGGTTCCGGCCTCGATCGCGCTTCATAGTACTCCGGGCGAACACCACTTCAAGGGGTCGACGCTCGACCTGACGCGTGGCATCGCTTCAGACGCCCGGGTCCGGCTCGTGGCAGCGGGCCGCCTCGCGCCCCTGGTCGAGGGTCAACCCAGGCCTCCAGCTGAACTTCTCCAACCAGCGGTTCGCCCTCCCTTCCACGGCGTCCGCGATCAGCGATCCGAGGACCGGGCCGAACTTGAAGCCGTGACCGCTGCCGCCACTCGCCACGGTCAGCCCGCCGAGGTCCGGGTCACGCGCGATCCAAAAATCTTCGTCTTGCGTGTCGGCGTAGAGACAGAGGCGCGTGTAGACCACCCCCGCGTCTTGGAGCGACGGAAACGTCGCGGCCAGGAACGAATCCAGCCGCTCTCGATCCTCCGTTCCGACCGCCCGTGGCGCGTCAGGATCGATGGCAACGCCCAACCCGTGATTCGCGATCTTGACCACGCCGTCGCGGTTCAGCGGAAAGCCATAGTAACCGGTGCGCGCCACGTCCGCCGTGAAGGTGGGAAAGCGCTCCGCCGCAAAAAGCTCGGGCTCGGGGGGCCGCAGATGGAACACGGGGTGGCCCGTCGCCCGGATCGCCTGCGACAGGTGAGGCAAGAGCTTGCCCGTCCAGGCGCCGGCCGCCACGACCACCGCGTCCGCCGCGTGCTCCGCACCTTGGTCGTCCCGGAGTCCGCGCACACGCCCGCCCCCGTCGAGCACCGCGACGACCCGGCGGTTCTCGACCAACTCGACCCCCAGCCGCTGCGCATCCCGGGCCAGCACCTCCACCACCCGTCCACTCTCGGCGTAGCCACCCTCGGCGTGGAAGAAGCCATCGACGTACCGGCCGGGCTTCCAGGCCGGAAACCGGCTAGTGATCCCCTCGGCGTCCAGACGCTCCGGCTGATGGCCGCGTTTCAGCAGCCGTTGCCAGCTCTCGAACTCGAAGCCACCGGGCTTCATCTCGTCACGGCAAACCATCAACACACCCGTCTCGTGATAGAGAGGGCCGAGCCCCTCCTTCTCCCAATCCCGGTTCCAGGTCAACCAGCCTTCACGCGCCGCCTCCATCAGCTCCATATAAACCTCGTCCGGCCCATACTCCATCCGGATCACCTTGCTGATGTCGGTGCTGGCAGCGAGCGGATGAGGCACGGGACCCGCATCGATGAGGCAGACACGGTGGCCCCGCGCCGCTAGCTCGCGGGCGGCGGCCACACCGAACACGCCTCCTCCGACGACGATCACACGTTGTCCGCCCATCGGACCGACCTCTTAATTCGCGCTCAGACACCTGACGGCGTTGCCGCCGCAAACCCAAGATCGTGAGCCGATCCGCATCGACACAACCCGACCCCTTGATTTCTCGCTTGTTCCAGTCGGCCCGGCTCGCGTACGCGGTTGAGATATCCCCCGCTCGGGCGCCCGCCCGGTCCGCGCGGGCCGTATTCCACCGCCCCTTCTATTGGCGCGATACCGTCGAGCAGATGGATCTGATCGATGTCAGCTCGATCTGGATCGTTGTTCCAATCGGTTTCTTTACCGGAACGGTGCTCGCGCTCGAGGGCTCGATCCAGGCGGGCCAATGGAGCAGCACCCAGATGCTCGGGCGTTCGCTCGCCAGTATGAGCTCGCCGTCGTCACCGCCGCCGTGCTCATACGGGCGATGGACTACCTGCTCACGCGGCTGTTCATGGTGCTTCTGTTCGCTTGAGGCACCGCTGAGCTCAGCGCCGTTCCGGCCTTTCCGGCTCCAGGAGCACCTCGCCGAACTTGAGATCTTCGGCGGCGAGGACGAGCACCGTGCTCGGGAGGCCCTCGAGGCGCGCCTGCATGCGCTCGTAGTACTCGAGGAAACCCTCGGCGGGCTCGGCGAGTCCCAGGAAGACCAGATCGGCATCGCGCGACGAAGTCCTCAGGACCTCAGCAAACGGCCGCTCACCCTTGACGATCACCTCGAAGCGTGCGCCGGTGCGGCTGCGCTCGACGATCGCCTCCATGTTCTTGCGAACGCTTTCGGCAGCCGGCTGCGTGGGGACGACGATCTTCAAGGTGACCTCGGCGTTGCGCCAATCGAAGCTGGTCCGCAACAGATAGGCGAGGATGACCATGAGGCCGCCGTTGCGTTGCAACCCTCCCCACCAGACATCGATGCGCCTCCGCTCGCCGAACTGCCGCTCGGGATCGGCGTGGACGATGATCACGTTACGTTGCGCGTCGTGGAAATTCCGGATCATCTGGCAGAAGCGCTCGCGACTCTTCTGCTCCTCGCTGTCACCGAAGAGAATCGTGTTGGGTACCAGCGCACCGAGACCGTAGGCGCTGACCAACCGCTCGGCCCCGGCGTAGGGATCGGGCGCGGTGACCACGCGCACCAGACCGCTCACGCCACGCTTGTACAGGTATTCGCTGATCGTGTCTTCGAGTGAATACTGTCGGGCTCGACTCACGTCCTCGTCGCCCAACACGGTAGAGACCGTGACCAGGCCACGGTTGTGCGTGAGGGACGTGGCCAGATCGATCAGGTGCCAGCGACGTGTCGGGGCGCCCGACAGCACCAGAAGATGGGGACGCCAGTTCTTCGGGTCGGGCGTCGTCGTGACGCGCAGCAAACCGGCCCGCGTGATCGCCATCCACAGTCCGCGTCGCACGTCTCCCCAGGCCGCGGTCATCTCGCGCCGCTCGAGCCAGACGAAGATGCCCAGCACCACGATCGCGGCGACGGCCGTCGCCAACGGGTTGATCAACAGCATCACCGCGACGCAACCAACGGCACCCAGGAACGAGAGAAGCCAGTGGACTCGGAACTTCGGGCGATACGACGGGCTCCCCAGAAACTCCTCGGTCGCCGCCGCGAGGTTCACCGCGCCGTACGCCGTGAGGAAGAACATGGTGAGCACGGGTGCGATGTGATTGAGGTTGCCCAGCGAGACCGCGAGCAGCGCCACACCGAGCGTGAAAATCGTCCCCGCACGTGGCTCGTCGGACGAGCCGCTCCCCCGGCCCAACCAGCGAAGCGGCCGCGGGAGCACGCCGTCCCGCGCCAGCGCCTGTAGCACGCGTGGCGCCCCGAGCACACTTCCCACCGCACTGGACAGCGTCGCGCCCCAAACGCCGAGCAGGATCGCGTCGCCCCAGAAAGCCATGCGCCGCATGACCAGTGGATCCGACAGCAGCGACTCCGTATCGGCGCGAATGGCGAGGATGACAGGCAGCGTCATATAGATGATGAAACCCACGCCGATGGCGGCCATCGTGCCACGGGGCAGCGAGCGGCCCGGATCCTTGAGGTCGCCCGAGAGGTTCACGCCCGCCATGATCCCGGTGACCGCGGGAAAGAACACGGCGAACACGCGCCAGAACCCCTCGGATGTGGGGCCGGGAACGCTGAACCCCTGCACCTCGGCGTCGGGGATGGGCGAGCCGAAAAGGAGAGAAACCAGCGATAGCCCGATGGCGGCCATGATGAAGTACTGGGCGCGGATCGCGACCTTCGCCGACGTCAGCGCCAAAACGGTCACCAGGATCGTCGTAACGATCCCGACTGTCTTCTCGTCCAAAGCCGGGAACACGTTGACCACACTCTCGGCGAACCCGACGGTGTACAGCGCGACGGACAGCGCCTGCGCGAGATAGAGCGGGATGCCCACGGCCCCGCCGGTCTCAAGACCGATGGAGCGGCTGACCATGTAATAGGCGCCGCCGATCCTCACACGCTGGTCGGTTGCGATCGCCGAAACGGAAAGCCCGGTGAGAAAGGTGATCGAGGTGGAGAGGGTGACGATGAGCAACGTGAGCACCAGCCCGACGTTCGCCACGACCCAGCCGAGGCGCAGGTACATGATCACGCCCAGGATCGTCAGGATCGATGGCGTGAACACTCCGCCGAACGTTCCGAGGCGGCCTTCCTTCGCCTCGGTGAGCCGTTGGGGGACGACGCTCGAACCGGTCTCGTTCGCACTCTTCATCGCGACTTGAAGAGATCGCGCCGAGCACCGATTGTAAAGCCGGGCCCGCGGCCCTCTCAGGGCCAGCGGATCCGGTCGGTGGTGAACTGAGGGCCCCGCCGGACCCGTGCCTGATTACGGCTGCTTGGGTAATCCGGCCCCGCCTATTAGGTTCTCGGGCTGATACCCAGAAGTGACCGCCGTCCGCGGGTTGCGTTCGCCGACGCGACCCTAGGCCGCCGAACAGGTGAGTTTCGAGGAGGGACCGGATGTCATCAAGACAGATCGTGGTGCGTGGACTGGTCGCCGGCCTGATCGGAGCCACCATCCTGGCGGCCTGGTTCTTCGTCATCGACGCGATCGAGGGGCGGCCCTTCTACACGCCGGCTTTCCTGGCCAGCAACCTTGCCCACGTGGAAGGCGTGGACCGTTCCGTCGCCCTCATCACGCTCTACACCGGGCTTCACTATTTGGCGTTCTGCGGCGTCGGCCTCCTCGCGGCCTGGGTGATGAGCCGTTTGGAAACGTGCCCATCGCTGCTGCTGGGTCTGGTCCTCGGCTTCGTGCTCTTCGACCTGGTCTTCTACCTCAGCCTCGTGCTGACCGGTGTGGACGTGGTCGACGAGCTCGGCTGGCCGGAGGTTCTTTCGGGCAACCTGCTGGCCGCCGTCGGGTTGATGATGTACTTGCATTACAGCTTGCGCATCCGATCACCGAGCTGGCTTCAGACCCTGGCTCAACACCGGATCGTGCGCGAGGGCGTGGTCGTCGGCGTGCTTGGCGCTTCGGCCGTCGCCGTCTGGTTCTTGATCTTCGACCTGATTCGAGGGCAGATCTTCCTCACCCCCGGCGCTCTGGGCTCGGCGGTTTTCTATCGTATCGGCAGCGCGGCCGAAATCGAGGTCGGTTTGCTGACGGTGGCGGGCTACACGATCGTCCATTTCGCCGTCTTCATCCTCGTCGGTCTCGCAGCCGCGGCCATCGCCGTCGAGGCCGAGAAGACGCCGCCGCTGCTGCTGGCTGGCCTGCTCATCTTCGCCACCTTCGAGGCCTTCTTCCTGGGTGTCCTCGCCGTGGTCGCCGAGTGGCTGCTCGGAGTGATCGGTTGGGTGTCGATCGGGCTGGGGAACTTGCTGGCGACCGTGGTGATGGCGGCCTATCTGTTGAAGGCGCACCCGGAGCTCAGGGCGGCGTTAGGGCGACCGACGCTGGTGAGCGACGACGTGGAGGTGGAGCCGACCGAGGCACGGGATCGCGTCTGATCCGTACTTCTTTCACGCACAGGCGTGCCGGCGGCGCTAGCGGCGCCGGCACGAAATCCTTGTCGAACTAGAATGCGCTGGTGGTGCGCCGCTCAGACGAGCACCTGGGATTGGAGCTGGCAGCCCTACCCGGGCGTCTGGGCTTTCGTGTTGCTGCTGGCGCTGAGCTACGTCTTCCTGGCCCGGCGCGAACGCGGCGGACCGTCGGGACGCCTCCGCGCGGTCAGCTTCTTCAGCGGACTCCTGGGCTTGTGGATCGCTCTCGACTGGCCGCTGGGCGCCCTGGGCGCTGGCTATTTGGCCAGCGCCCACATGGTGCAGTTCCTGCTCATCGCCCTCGTGTCGCCGCCACTCCTCCTTTACGGCTTGCCGCCCTCTGCGTTTGAAGCGATCGAGCGGCGGCCCCGGGTTCACCGTGCCTTGCGGCTATTGACCCACCCGCTGGTGGCGATCGCCGTGTTCAACGTGGTGCTCGTGGCGACGCACTGGCCCCAGGTCGTCGACAGCTTGATGGTGACGCAGCTCGGCTCGTTCGTCCTCGACATGGCCTGGTGGGTGGCCGGGCTGACGCTCTGGTGGCCGCTCACCGCGCCGGTGCCCCGGCGTCCAAGCTTCACTTACCTGTACAGGATCGGCTATCTCATCCTGGCCACGATCCTGAACACGCCGGCGTTCGCCCTCCTCACCTTCAGCGAATTGCCGCTCTACGCCACCTACGAGCTGGCGCCGCCGGTCGCCGGCATTTCGACGCGGGCCGACCAGCAGGTGGCGGGCTTGCTGATGAAGATCGGCGGCGCGCTGATCTTCTGGACGGCGATCACCATCCTCTTCTTCCGATGGTACCTTTCGGAGCCTGCCGAGGATGCAGCCGGACACCACGCCACCTGACGATCAAGGCACCTTGTTCTCGATGCGCTGGAACGGCGCGCGGACGCGTTCGGCGGCGTAGGCGCTGTACTCGTAGGTCAGGTCGTACTGATCGTGTCGCACCCCGTTCGTGTTCCCCATCTCCACCACGAGCTGATAAAGAGCGACCGCTTCCTGTCGGCGTCCCATGAGGTCCAGCATGTGGCCCTGCCAGATGAGCGCCATGGCGCGGCGGTCCGGGTCTCCCACCGCCTGGGCCAGCTGCTCCAGCTCCACGAACACCCGCAACGCTTCCGCGTAGTCTCCCGTGTCGTAGAACGCGAACCCGATGCGCAGCACGTACGACGGCTCATCGATCTGCTCGAGCCATGACGGCCGGTAGGCCCCTGCGATTTGCCGGCTGCCGGCCTGGCCCCACCCCGCGGCCTTCAGCGCGTAAAGCGGAGAGCTTTTCCAGCGCGCCCGCCAGGCCGTCAGGTGACCTCGGTAGCGCTCGATGCTCGCCGGATCGACGGGCTTCAGGCCGCGGACGAACGCCTCGAGCTGGCCGAAGAACGCGTCGGGGTTCTCGTCGTAGATCGAGTGGCCCGCGCCTTCGATCTGGACCATGCGAGCGTTGGGGTGGTTACGCGAAAGGACCGTCGGCTTCGCGTCACCCCAGGTCAGGTCCCACTTGCCCTCGAGCAGAAGCGTCGGGATGGGGTTGTGGTCGAAGGCGCCGCTCAGGTCGACCTTTTCCATGCTCTGGCTCATGATCGCGTTGAAGTCGGCGTCCTGAACCCACTCGTAGAGCGCGATGTGGGCGAGCTTCTCCGGCGTTGGTTTGTAGAAGTTCTGGCGCTTCCAGTCGCCGTTGATGTGGTTGTTGTAGACGAGAAGCCGGATGTACTTCTCACGCGGCCACCCCTCGAGATCCCGGAGCTCTCGGAGCTGTCCCCGGATCTCGCGCATCCGTCCCTGCTCGGCCGGGGTGATGAAGTCGTATTGCCGCGACGGACCGAGATCGGCCCACATCCCCGGGGCGGCGCCCACGAGGACCAGGCCCGCGACGTTCTCCGGGTAGGTAGTGGCGTAGTATTGTGCCAGGAATCCGCCGTAGGAGAAGCCAAGCAGCACCCAGCGATCGACGCCCAGCGCTCTTCGCAGCGCGTCCAGATCCTCCACCGCCTGTTCGACGGAGTAACCGTCGGGGCCGGGTTGGAAGTCGGACAGCCCGGTACCACGCTGATCGTAGTAGATGACGCGGCTGTAGGCTCTTGCTCGCCCGAACCATGGGTGAAAGTAGTGGTGCGTTCCGCCGGGGCCTCCGTTGATCAGGACCAGCGGCGTGCCCGAGCCTTCCAACTCCACGAAGAGTTCGGCGTCGCCGACGTCGACGCGCCGCTCCATCAGATCGAGCTGCTCCTCCCACCGCGGCGTCTTCGGGATCTCGGTGATGGGCACTGCCTCCAGATGAACGACGCTATCGAGCACGGACTGGCGCGCCGGCAGCTGGGCCCCGGATTCGACTGGACCGACCGTAACGATCGAGAGTGCAAGCAGGAGAGACGCATCACGCCGACCGCCAGCGATCATCGTTCGGTCCTCCATTTGACCTGCAATGCGCTCGTAAGGTTGGGGCACGTGAAATCGAAGACTCCAATGATTGGACGACCCGGGCACTCGATCCGTTGGATGCGCCGGACCGACGGCCAGGCGGTGGCCGCTTCAGATCGGCGTCCGCCTTCTGCCGATGACGAAGGCGGGGCACCGGCGCGCATGGCCCTGGGTGTTACGCGCCGAGCGGCTCGCCGCTATCCGGTGACGTACGTGGCGCCGTGCGGGAAGACGTGGAAGAGGATGATCAGCGCCAGGACGACGAGGATCGCCAGGGTGAGCGGCGCCACGAACACCCCGCTGAAGATGGGGCTGTCGAAGCGCAGGTGCATGTAGAACATGACCACCAGTGCGAACTTGGCGCCGGAGAGCACGACCAGGATCGGAACCAGCACGGGTCTCATCGCCGGGATATAGAAAACCGCAACCTCGGCGGCGGTGATCACCGTGAGGATCAGCCCGATCGTGACGTAGAACTTCCAGTTCGGGTGGGCGTGTTCCTGCGATTCGGCCGCTGCGCCGTGTTGGACTCCCTCCGCGCCGCCGTGGCTCGCGCTCATTCCGCCTCCATCACGGGATCAGGTAGATCAGGGTGAAAAT
>CAYGAJ010000046.1:0-13940 GCA_964347815.1 uncultured Gemmatimonadota bacterium
TATCCAGCGGCAGATCCCGCTGGTCGACTCGATCGAGACCCCAGGTGGCGTTCGATTGCTCCGTGACGAGCGACACCTCCTGGTCGGCCTCCACGTACGCCACATACGGCAGGGCTCGGATCGCTTCCAGCGCGCGTGGCGAGATCGTGGCGGCAAACCCGCGGAGGGCTGACGTGTACGTATGGTGCAGTGAGCCGCGGTGCTGCAGGGTGAGCTGCTGGGCTTTACCGCGCGGATCGGGCGTCGTCGCTTCGAAGACGATGATGTAGCGGTTGGGGATCACCCGAGACCCGACGTCTTGCGACAGCAGTGGGGCCAGCTCGGCCATGTGCTGATCGCCCGGCCCCGTTGTTTCCTCCGTACAGCCGATCAAGAGAAGACCCGCCAACCCAACCGCCACCGGTAATTTGGTTGCCATGCGCCTCATAGGACCCTCCCGGCGATGGTGATGGTGGAATCCAGGCAGGGGGTGGGGGGCAAGCTCCGGTCGCCGGGTCTAAACCGGCCGGCGTCCTGCCTCGCCTCACGTGCCGCCCGCCCGGGCGGCCAAGCATCGACTACGGAACTTTTTTCACCTCTGCTGTCGGTTCGTGCCTCTATGCAGCTCCTTGCGTGAGAGTCGATAGGGGCCTCAGCCACCAAGGCTGAACGCTCGTACTTCGGCCTTTGTTCGCGATCGAGGTCTCCTCTATGTCATCAGACGTTGCAAAGTTTCGGCCACCGAGATCTGACACGGCACTTTCGCGCGCGCGGCCAAGGCGCACCGGCCGTTCAGGGCCGAGAGATCGCTATCGTCCAGAGGTAGTCCACGTGCTGAGTGCAAGTGCTGCCAAACAGCTGCATCGCCTCGGCTTCTTCGCTCCCGAGCTCGCCAATGATCTTGTCGCGTGCGTTCAAGAGCGTTTTGTGATCATCGCCGTCGAATATCGCGACGCGCCGCAGCTTCCCTCCGACATCGTGCGCCAGCCAGCTCCAACCGTCGATCTCGCCGGCCTCGACGTGCCGATCGAACACCGGCCCGAACACCTCCGCCACCAGCGAGTCGGCGCGCGCCTCGTTGGCCATATCGCACTCGTAGTAGGTCGACAGCGAGGCGACCGGCCGATCCAGCCCCAGCTCTGCGGGTTGCTCGGAACTGGCCAGCGACCGCCAGATGTAATCGTCGTGCGATGGGCAGATGGCCGCCAACTCCCGGGTGTCGGCGGCATGATCACGGTTCAGCCGCTCGATGATTCGATCCATCGCGTCCAGCAGGGCGTCGCGGCCCGGCGCGACCCAGTACAGGATGCGGCGCCACTCGCCGCCGGCGCGATGCGAGAGCCAGCCCCAGGCGCTGATGTCGCCGGACTGCAGGTGAAGATCGAAAACGGGCGCAAAACTTCCCCGCACGATCTCGTCCGCGCGTCCTTCCTTCGACTGGTCACAGCGGTAGTAGATGCCGTGGACCATCGCGTCCGGCTCCTGGGCGCTGAGGGCCTGTGGACCGAGCAGCGTGCACACGGCGGCGATCCCGAACCAACGCGTCATCAGAGACCTCCTGTCACGATACGATGGGGGTGAGATCGACCGGTGGGAGCGTCCAGGTGAAAGGCGTCGACGATGAGAACGCAATCGCCACGGAACGGACCGGTCGGAAGGGCCTATCGGCGCGGAATGAGCGAGAACGGGGTCGTCCTGGCGAGCGTGTATACACGAGGCACTCCCGAATTTCAGGGCTAACAGGGCATCTTCAAGCTAACGAATCCGCGGCCGACGTGGCAACAAGAAGCGTCAGCTCTTCCGCCTCATGGCGTGGCACCCCGAGACGGGACGGGCTGCCTGGAAAAGCCGCCGGCAACTGGCCTCCTGAGCGCACCGATGATAGAATCCGAGGGTCCCCGAGCGGCTCGAGCCCAACCTCTTGGAATCGCACCCCCAATGCACTGAACGGCAGGACGATATGGCTAAAGTAGAGGTCGAAAGCGGATTTCTCCGAGCGCTTGGCATCCAGGACGTAAACCCCGGTGGTTTTTGCGGTGAGTGGCTCGGGTCGGGGCCGGAGCAAGAGGTCATCACGCCGATCGACGGGTCGCGAATCGCCACCGTGCGGCAGGTCACGGAAACCGAGTACGACCAGATCATCGATCGTGCTCATAAAGCTTTCCTTCAATGGCGAACGGTCCCGGCCCCAAAGCGCGGTGAGGTCGTGCGGCAGCTGGGAAACCGGTTGCGGGAGCTCAAGAGCGAGCTGGCTCAGTTGGTCACACTGGAGATGGCCAAGATCCTACCCGAGGGGGAGGGTGAGGTCCAGGAGATGATCGACATCTGCGACTTCTCCACGGGTCTCTCCCGTCAGCTCTACGGCCTCACCATGCAGTCGGAGCGGCCCGACCACCGGATGTTCGAGCAGTGGCATCCGCTGGGCGTCGTCGGGGTCATCACGGCCTTCAATTTTCCGGTGGCGGTGTGGAGCTGGAACGCGGCGATCGCGGCGGTTTGCGGGGACAGCGTGGTGTGGAAACCGGCGAGCAAGACGCCGCTTTGTGCCATCGCATGTATCCAGATCGCCGAGCAGGTCTGCCGCGAGAACGACGTGGATCCGGCGATCTTCTCGCTCGTAATCGGAAAGGGCTCGTCGATCGGCGACCGGCTACTTCATGATCGACGCATACCCCTCATCTCGGCGACGGGAAGCTGTCAGATGGGGTACCGTGTCGGCGAAGTCGTCGGCAAGCGCTTGGGCCGCACGATCCTCGAGCTGGGCGGCAACAACGCCATCATCGTCACGCCCAGCGCCGACCTCGACCTGGCGTTGCGCGCCATCCTCTTCGGGGCCGTGGGCACGGCGGGTCAGCGCTGCACGTCGACGCGACGGATCATCGTCCACGAGTCGATCCGAGATCAACTCGTTTCACGGCTCGTCAAAGCATACGCCGGAGTGCGTATCGGAGACCCGCGCAAGACCGAGACCCTGATGGGGCCCCTCGTGACTCGCGGCGCAGTAAAGGACATGCAGAATGCGATCAAGCGGATCAAGGAGGAGGGTGGCGAGATCCTCTTCGGCGGAGAAACGCTGGACGGCCCGGACTATCCCGGCGGCCACTACGTCACGCCCTGTATCGCGGCGGCCAAGAACGAGTATGAGATCGTTCAGGAAGAGACCTTCGCGCCGATCCTCTATATCATAGGATATGGCAACAAGTCCTCCTCGCCGAACCAGGCCGTGGCCGAGATGGAAGAGGCGTTGGCGCTGCACAACGGTGTGCCGCAGGGACTCTCCTCCTCGATCTTTACCGAGAACGTTCGCGAGTCGGAGCTTTTCCTTTCGTCGCGGGGCAGCGATTGCGGGATCGCCAACGTCAACATCGGAACGAGCGGGGCCGAGATCGGCGGGGCCTTCGGCGGCGAAAAGGAGACGGGCGGCGGCCGCGAATCCGGCTCTGACGCCTGGAAGGCTTACATGCGCCGGCAGACCAACACGCTGAACTGGAGCGCCGAGATGCCTCTGGCGCAGGGGCTGAAGTTCGGCGACTAGACGACGACCTATCCGCTGGCCCGGCAGGGTAAGCGGGCGCGATCCGCCAGCACTCGAGACGGCGATTCTTGGAGTCCGGCTGGGCTCAACGTCCGGCTAAAAGCGAAAACCCGGCGGGGCAGTGCACCCCGACCGGGTTTTCGTGGTCCTGCGTCCTACCCGCTGTTGGGGCTCCCCAGGGGCGGCTGACGCATCGCCGGTTGAGGGTGGACGCCGCCGCGTCCGCACCCTCCCAATCTCTCTTGGCCTTACCCCTGGAGAACCACCACGGCCACCCAGGCAACGAGCGCCAGCGTGCTCAACAGGGGCGCCGCTCGAAACCTGAACATGGTCCCTCCCACTTTGGCTGCCGGACCTCTCCGCTCGAAACCACGACCGTAAGCTAAAACCCCGCCATCAGGCGACGATCAAGTGGCACCCTCTTTGGATCAGCCAGAAGTCAGGCAGCCGGTCAGGTGCCGGGGGAGGCCCGGCGGGGCCGGCCAAAAGCGTGCCCGGCCGGGGTCATTCGGGCGGCCCCGACGGTCGACCGGGCGCCTCCAGTCGGCGGAACAGGGCCTCCGCTCGGGTCGCCGCACCGCTGCCGTTCGCCTCGAACAGCCAGAATCGCTCCAGGTCGCCCCGGTTGACCAGCAACTGCATGGTCCCCTGGGTCTTGTGCTCGGCGATCAGCCAGTTGACGACGATCTGATAGTTCAGCCGTCCGTCGGGGCTCAGGGGCTGCAGCCGGTCGAATGTATACGGAGGCAGGCTGGACGTGACCCGTGTAATCGGATAACCGGGATGCTCGTGGAACTCGCCGAAAAACTGGATGGAGTCGTTTCGGCTGCCGACGAAGCTGCCAAGCACCACGGGTCTTTCAGAAGGGGAGAGGGTGCTGGCCGCCTCGAGGGCCAGAATCGACGCCGCCTTGTGATGAGCGTGGAAGTTCGGGATCGGAAGGTGCACGAACACGAAGTCGTAGGCGCCACGCTGCATGATCTCGTGCAGGCGTGAGCGCACCCGATCGGCGACCCAAACATGATTGAGCACCGTGTCCACGTTCTCGGTGTATTCGGGATCGGGCTGATCGAGGAAAAAGTAGTTGCGGAGCCCGATGATGCGGCCACCGGAGAGAAGCTCTTGCTTGCGGATGGCGGGCAAGTGGTGGCGTGCGACGCGTTCGTCGGTCAACTCGAGGCCGTAGATCGGCTCGGCCAGCTGGGCGTAGCGGAAGCCGCCGCCGCCGTCGGTGACGACAGCGAGATCCACGTTTCCCTCGAGCGTGTGGGTGATCTTGTAGACCGTAGCGGCGAACATCGCCTCATCGTCCGGGTGGGCGACCACGAGCAGCACGTCCGGCGTGTCAAGCGTTTGCGCCTCAGCTGGAGCCGGGGCGGCGGCGTGAGCGGCGAGGATGAGCCCGAGCGCCAGCGCGGCGGCACGGCCCGGTCGGAGTGTTCGCATTCGTACCGTGTCCTTTTCTGGGCGGCAACCCGCGTTGCGGGTCTGGCCGTGTTTGGAGTCCGGAGTTATTTGCCATTCAGGGTTCTCGTCTCCGGGCGACCTTCGTGGCCCGGAATAGTATAACGCGGCGGGCTCGTCGTTGGGCATCATCGATAGGCCACACCGCCGGAGCGATCATGGCTTACTTCTCGCCGGAATTCACCGATTTCTTCAGTCGGCTGACGCGAAGCAACACCCGTGACTGGTTTCATGCCCACAAGCGAGAGTACGAGCGCTTCGTCAAAGAACCGTTCAACGCCTTCGTGGTCGAGGTCATTGACCGCGTCAGCCTGCTCGATCCCAACATCGCCATCGAGCCCAAAGATGCAACGTTCCGTATCGCCCGAGACATCCGTTTCTCACCGGACAAGACTCCATACAAGACACACGTCGCTGCAGTCATCAGTCGTGGAGGGCGCAAGGACATGCGTTACCCGGCCCTGTTCTTCCGCTTCGACGCGAAGGGCATCGGGATCGGTGGTGGGATTTACCAACCCGACAAGGAAACGTTGTTGAGGATCCGGCGGGCGATCTTGCGAGACGGCGCCACCCTGGCCCGCGCTGTCGCGGGCAAAGCCTTCCGCCAGCTCTTCGGCGAGCTGCGGGGGGAGAAGAACAAACGGCTGCCGCGGGAATTCGCCGCGGCCGTCGAGAGCCACCCGTTCATCGCCAACAAGCGGTTCTACTATTTCGTCGAGTACGACGATCCACGCCTCTTACTGCGAAACGACCTTCTCGAGTTCGTGCTCCGGCACTACCGGGCGGGGCGAAAAGTGAACGCGTTCTTGGAAGCCGCCGTTGCAGGCCGGCGTGGGGGGCGCGGTCGCCGTTAGGCCTCCTCGGATTGGCGGATGGCCAGGCTGTCTCGGGATCGACCGAAGTAGTAACGGTAGGTGGGGGAATCGACCCGCGTCCACCGATAGCCGGCCTCTCGCAACCGCTGGAAGAGATCGGTGTCGCTGAACGGGACGTCTCGGAAGCCGCCGACCGCCTGAAACACCTCGCGCCTGCCGAACAACGCACCGGTGATACACTCGATATCGCGCACCGGGATCGTTCTCTCTCGGTTGTAGAAGTCGGTGACTCGGGGCTCGGGCCCACCCGCCGGGACGATCAACTCGAACCGGCCCAGCAGGAAATCGTAACCGCCCGCCTTGAGCTCGCGTCGGAGCCGTGACAGATGGTCGGACTTCAGTTCATCGTCCGAGTCGAGGAATCCGACCAGCTCGGCCGAGGCGTGCCGCAGCCCCAGGTTGAGAGCGCGCGGTTGACCCTGGTTCGAGGCCCGAAGGTAACGGACGCGCGGATCGACGAGGTACGGGTGAACGACCTCGGGCGTCTGATCGGTACTGCCGTCGTCCACGATCAGGTACTCGAAGGCCGGCAGGTCCTGATTCAGAACAGAGCGGATCGCCCCGCCAAGCAGCTCGGCCCGGTTGTAGGTGGCGGTGATGATCGTGGCGACGGGCGATCTGTCCGACCCTGACACCTGATTCTCCTGTCCTGTCCCCAGGTTCTCGGCCCTGAATCCAACGTCAGCGCGCCAGATCACGCCGGATGGATGCGCCACCTGATGCATAAGGCGGCCGCGTCCGAAGGGGCAAGCCGTGCCTCAAGGATTCGAGCCCGAGGGCTAGAGGGTGCGCCGCCGGTTCCCGGAACACCCCGGCCACAGCGGAAACCACGGCCGCCGCAGGAGTGTCTGGCGTTCGATATATGATCGTCACGGCGCGGTTTACGCGCCGGCGTACCGTGCGGAGCTTTTAGATGAGTGCGGGGTAAACATGTCCGTGGCACGAGGAGAAGGAGCACATGCTGCGTATTCTCGAAAGGTTTTGGTGGATCGGCGCCGCCGTGGCGAGCTTCGCTGCCCTCCTGGCTTGGCTGCCCCGGATCGTACCGGGCGGGCCGGCTGGGCAGGAGCCTTACGCGCGTTTCGCTGATCACGCCGAGGTCTAGTCTAGTGGCTATGACTCCGGTTTGATCCGGGCTCGGCGTCTGGCCTGACCGTTTCCGCGGCCGGGCCGCTCTCCGGTTTCCCTGTCCCGACACCCTCCCCCTCACCGTTCACCAACTCCGTAAGCGTCACCAGGCGCAAACCGCGACGCTTCAGCTCGGGCAAGATCGTCCGCAGCACGGCGGCCGTGCGCACACCGCGCTCGCCGCCGTCGTGTAGGATGATGATCGCGCCCGGGCGCGCCCGGCCCACGATGTACTGCGCGGCGAAGCGCGACGAGGGAATCTGGGCGTCGAACGGGTAGATCGAGCCCAGGGCGCAGCGGTAGCCGTGGTTCGCCATCGTCGACAGCATCGCTCGGCTGTACCAACCGGATGCCGGCCTGGCCCAGCGGACCGGGGCGAAGCGGGAAAGCGTCGAATCCGTCTCGAGCAGCGTCCGTTCGAACTGGCTGCTCGATAGCCGGATGCTGGGCTCGTCGCGCGCCAGATGATTGCCCAGCTCGTGGCCCTCGCTCACCATCCGCTCGACCACCGCCTCGTGACCCGGGACACGCTCGCCGATCAGAAAGAACGTCGCCCGAGCGTCGTACCGGGCCAGCAGGCGCAGGATCTCGGGAGTGGTCCTCGCGTCGGGACCATCGTCGATGGTCAAGGCCACGACTGGCCGATCGGTATCAACGAAATAAAGGGCCTCAGGCGCGCGGCGCGTCAGCAGGCTCAGGAGCCAGCGCGGCTGCGTGAAGATCAAGCCGCTTCCTGCCAGCCCGGCCAGAAGTGAGGCCGAAGCCACGGCCACCGTCACGCGGCTGGCGAGAACTCGCCGCAGCCGGCTCGTGGTGCGCAGCCGTGTTTTCGGCCGGGGCTCGGTCGCCACCATAACGCCTTCGTCTCGGGATCGAGGTCGACCTTGTAGCCGTCGGATCCGAACTCGCAGGCTACGATCCGAGGGTCCCTCCGGCAAGCACGGCCGCTGACCTTCTCACCGGACCCGGGTTTCGGCCGGGACGTGGGTCGTCGCCACCCCCGTTGCCGCCCGACTCGCTCGGGGTTAACGTGGCCGCCTCCAAAGCACATTGGCCAGGCGCCGGCTTGCCCGGTCTTGCCAGCCGGTGCGGCCCCGTTCGAGGACGACCGAATACCAGATGATCACTTCTTAACCAACCACCGCGTTCAAGGAGGACACTCATGAGAAGACGGGTGCCGGCTGTTCTCGCTCTCATCGTCTGGCTGGGCTTGCCTCTTGGGCTCGCGGCCCAGGAGTACAGCCCGCCGCAGATGTACTGGGTGCTGGCCGAGCATGTGAAGCCCAGCATGCTCCAGGAGTACGAGGCAGCGACAAAAGAGATGATCCAGCTCCTGGCTTCCGTCCCGGACGCCGCGAGCAAGGTCGGGTTCACGACGATCTCCGGACCGGAGGTCGGCTACGCCTACGTGATCACCGTCGAAGGTTTCTCGGGGATGGATAAGGCGTGGCAAAACTGGGAGGCGATGATCGACGCCGCCGGACGCGACAAGTTCATGGCGATCCAGGCGAAGGCCAGCGCCGCCACGGACTATGCAGAGTCGTTCGTGCTGATGCTGCGCGAGGATCTTTCTTATCTGCTGGAGTCGACGGCGCTGACCGCCGAGCGTCCTTTTCGCATGTACCACTACTGGTACGCGATTCCGGGCACGGACCAGCAGGTCGAGGCCGTGATCAAGGAGTATATCGAACTGTACAAGGCGAAGGGCATGACGGACGGCTGGCGTGTGTATCAAGCCATCATGGGCCCGGACCTGCCCATGTATCTCGTGGTCGAGACGGCGAAGGATCCTGCGGATTATTACGCCAACCAGAAGAAGATCATGAGCGCGCTGGGCAAAGAGGGCGCTGAGCTCGAGAAGAAGGGTATGAAATACGGCCGGCGGATAGAGATTAGGGAAGGCTGGATCCGACCCGACTTGTCGTTGCCTCCGAAGATGCAAACGACAAGCCGCGATTAGGGCCGCAGGGAAGATCGAAGAAATTGACTTCGCCTCAGAGAAAGGCAGTCGGTAACGGCTGCCTTTCTGTTTAGGGCTCCGTTCAGCGAGGCTGATCGTGCTGGCTGTCAACTTTGCGCTGACGTTTCTCCTGGTTGCCTTCACGCTGATGCCGCTGCTCCGTCGGGAGGAGTGGTGGGTGCGTGCGTTCGATTTCCCGCGACCCCAGATTCTGACCTGCGGCCTGCTAACGGCGGCCTCGCACGGCGTCCGTATTTCAGGCTCGAGTTCGGTTCACGACCGGGTGGCGCTGGGCGCTGTGGTGTTGACGATCATGCTGCAGACGCAGCCGCTGCTTCCTTTTACGCCGCTGGTCAGAATGCAGGTCCGATGTCGCCTGGTCGCATACGACCCGCCTGTTCCGGAGGATCAGCGGTTGCTCGATCCGAGAATCGGCCGCGGCATCATCTCCACCTTCCACGCCAGAGTGCCGTTTCTGCGCTTCCGCCTCGACCACCTCTTCCATACACCGGATTTCGCGATTGTCGATATCCGGCGCCGCGCCGATTTCGGGTCCGATCACTTTCCTCTGCTCGTGCGCTTGAGTCTCGAACCGCCGCGCGGGCCAGTACGGGAGGCGCCGCAATCTGATGCGGAGGACTGGGATGAGGCGCGGAGCAAGCTAGAACAGGCGCGTCGCCGCGTCAGCGAGGCCGGGTAGCTCAAGGTGAGCAGCATCGTCGAGCTGAGGCTGAGCCGTGCTTTGGAATGGACTCTGACGACCCTTCGTCTCTGGAGGGTTCTCGAGGGGTTGCCGGGTGTTCTGCTCGTGATGGTCTCGTGTGCGGCGGCGCTGGAGGCGGTGTTCGCCGAGATGCCGGGCGGCTGGCCCGAGCTTCCCGTTGGCGGTACGCACGCGCCGATCCTCGGATTGGGGGCGTTGCTGGGGCTCCTCGGTTATCTGGGCGGAGACGTTTGGGATATCGCGGTCTTCGATCCCCTTTACAGCCTTTCGGGCCGCTGGCTACTTCGGCGAAGGCCTCTTCTCGTGTTTCCCCGCGGCGCCGAACTGAAGAAGCAGAGAGCACGAGCGACCCGGCACCTTCCGCTACGTTTCGTCGGTGAGAACGTTTATAGGCGGGCCGAGCGGGTGGTCCGCAGTGAGCCGAGATACTGGAGGGAGGCGAAGAGGCCGCTCACGATGTCACGCTTCGTGCGAAGCTTCATCTGGCCGAGCCTGGCGGTCTCGATCGGCTGTATCGTGGGAATCGTCGCGGAGCGGGTGCTGTTCTGGTCGTTGGATCCCGACTGGCTGGGGCATCGAGCCGCGGCCGCATTCGGCCTGGCTCTCGTGCTTTTCGTGGTATACGCGCATCTGCGCGTGGAGCACCTGACCCGTCTCTACGCGTTCGCTCTCGAGTTGGCCGGCGTGGAACCGCGCCGAAAGGCCGAGAGCGGCGGCTGAGGCTGGCGTCCCGGATCAGACGACCTGGGGCAAGTACACCGTAAAGGTGGTGCCTTGCCCGGGCGCGCTGTCGACGCCGATGTGACCGCCGCAACTGTCGACGATTCCATAAACGACCGATAGTCCCAATCCCGTGCCCTTGCCGTTGGCCTTGGTCGTGAAGAAGGGCTCGAACACGTGGGCCAGCGTCTCGTCGTCCATCCCCGTTCCGGTATCGCGAACCGAGAGCACGACGTAAGCGCCCGGCTCGAGCACTCGATGCCTCTCCAGATCGCCGGCGGGGATGTCGATGCGATCCGTCTCGATCGTGAGTCTGCCGCCCTTCGGCATGGCATCACGCGCGTTGACCGCCAGGTTGACGAGGAGCTGCTCGATCTGGCCGGGGTCGGCTCGGACGTTGTTCGGTCCGGGAACCAGCTTCGTCGCCAACTCCACGTCCTCACCGATCAGACGCTGAATCATCTTTTCGATGTTGGTGATCACGGCGTTGAGGTCGAGCAGCTGAGGTCTGATCACTTCCTTTCGGCTGAAGGCCAGCAGTTGTCGCGTCAGAGATGCCGCGCGTTCGGCCACCGCGCTGATCTCGCGCACATCACGACGGTGTGGGTCGTCGGCCTCCAGTTCGCTGTAGAGGTTCTCGCACTGGCTGAGGATGGCCGTCGGCAGGTTGTTGAAGTCGTGGGCGACGTTTCCCGCCAAGCGACCGATGCTCCGGCGATCGGCCTTGGCAGCTTGCTGGTAGCGCGCGGAAGATACGATGACGCGGCAGCTATCCTCGATTCCGGGGTCCCGTGGTCACACATGAGGGCCCACCTTTCCATCTTCAATAGCGTCGCGGCGGTCGAATTTCCGGACGCCCGCGAGGCCGCCCGGCTGCTCTGGGACTACCACGACTCCGGTTACGCGCCGGAGGATGCTCAGGGCGTTTACCTCTGGTTCCTTGGCATCTGGGAGGCCGAGTTCGGGAGTGCCGAGGAAGCGAGCCTGTTGGCCGATTCGCTTCGCAGCTTGGCGGCCCGAAACGGCTCGCGCACCGACAGCCTTCTGGCGCGTAGCCTCCGAGCACGGGCGACCCTCGCCCGCGGCGACACGCTACAGGCGCGAGCTTTGCTGTCCGGGATCGCGCCGTCCAAGCGACGCAACGATCCCTGGTATCCCTGGGAGTCGCTGGCCGGCGAGCGCCTTGCTCTGGCCGAGCTGTTGCTGGCCAGCGGCGACTACGCTGCGGCGCACGCCGTGGCGTCCGACCTCGACGCGCCGGCCCGACCGGCCAGCGATCTCGCCTATCTTCCGGCGAGCTTGACCGTACGTGCGAATGCAGCGGAGAGGCTGGGTCGCGAGGCGCTCGCCAGGCGCTACCGTGAGCGCCGCGCCACGCTCGAAGGGGGATAAGCCGGCCCCGACCTGTCATTCAACCACTCTGGAAGGAGGACATAGGATGCCACACCATCGCGCGGAGAACTGGCCGGAGGGGTGGAAGCCGTACGCTCTGCCCGCTACGCTCAAGAAGAAGGATTTTGAGAGTCTCGTCGACTGGATGAACGCCATGTGTGAGTGGGGCCAGCGTTTAAGGGATGACCTCATCCGGCTGGAGGGCGGCCTGGGGATGGCGTCTGGCGATCCAGGCGACCCGCCGCCGCCGCCCTGGACAAAGAAGTAGGTTCGAGCCCGAGACCGGCGGCGCTCCAACTCTGGCTCCGCGCCGCCGGGGCCAAGCTTTCCTAGAAACCGGAGGCTCTCTCGCTTCGGCAGCCGCCGGCGAGTGCCCGCGGCTTGCCCGGTGCGGAGCGGTGGCGATAGCCTGTGCGAGGCGGTCGAGGAGCGGCCAGTGCAGACTCTTGAGAGGGCCATCTCAAACATGATCTCTCCCCCTACCCGCCGACACTTCGACGTGGCCGTGGTGGGCAGCGGGCCCGCGGGTTGCTCCGCGGCCTACTGCCTCGCCGCCGCTGGCGCGGACGTCGTCGTCATCGAGAAGGAGCGGTTGCCGCGTTACAAGACCTGCGGCGGCGGCCTGGTGATCCGGGCGCGCCGGCTCCTTCCCATCGACGTGTCCGCGGCGGTCGAGCGCGAATGCATGGCGGCGGAGATCAGCGATCTGCAATCCGATGTACGGGTCGTGGTCGAGAGGGCGGGTCCGCTCATATCGATGACCATGCGGCAGCGGCTCGACTACTTGTTGCTCAGCGCGGCTCGCGAGGCGGGTGCCGAGCTGCGGGACGGTTGCACGGTGCGGGGTGTGGAAGAGACAGGCGATCGGGTCGAGCTGGCGACCAGCGGCGGAACCGTGTCCGCACGCTTCGTCGTGGCGGCGGACGGAGCGCTGAGCCCGACGGCCCGCGCGGCCGGTTGGAAGGATGACCGCCGCCTGATCCCGGCTCTCGAATCGGAAGTCAGCGTCGGCGCGAAGACGTTCGAACGCCTGAGTCGCACGGCGCGCTTCGACTTCGGGGTCGTCCCCAACGGCTATGCCTGGGTCTTTCCAAAGCGGGACCACCTTTCGGTCGGCGTGCTCAGCACCCGACGGGGCGCCGTCCGGCTCCCGGCTCACCTCGAGCGATACTATGAGCTGCTTGGGATCGACTCGATCGAACGGGAGGAGCGGCACGGTTCCGTCATACCCTTCAGCTCGAGGAAGGGCGATCTGGCGCGGGGCCGGGTGATGGTAGCGGGTGACGCGGCAGGCTTCGCGGATCCCGTCACGGGAGAGGGAATCAGCTTTGCAATCCGCAGCGGCCAGACCGCCGGCCGGGTGCTGGCTGAGGCCAACTTCGTGCCCCGAGATGTTCGCCGTCTTTATCGGGCGCGACTCGCCGCCTCGGTGCTTCGCGAGCTTCGGAAGGGTCGTCGTTTGGCCTGGTTCGTCTATCCTTACCCGGCGCTGAGGACGCGACTGCTGCGTCGGCACGGCCAACGGATCGGCGAGCGGCTGGCCGATGTGTTTTCGGGCGACGCGACCTACCCCGGGCGTGTTCGCGCTTGGTACGAGTATGCGAGGCCGCGCGCTTAGCCGCCCGCCGAATCGACGCCTTCAGGCAGGCCCAGTTTCTTCCTCAAGTTGAGGAGCATGTCCGTCGTCAGCTTCTCGAGGTCGTACTCGGGTTGCCAGCCCCACTCCCGGCGGGCGGCGCTATCGTCGATCGAGTCGGGCCAGGAGTCGGCGATGGCCTGGCGAACCGGGTCCACCTGGTAATCGATGGTGAAGTCGGGGATGTGCTTGCGGATCTCCGCGGCCAGTTCTTCGGGTGTGAAGTTGACGGCGGTGATGTTGAACGCGTTTCGGTGCTCGAGACGACTGGCGTCGGCGTTCATGAGATCGATCGAGGCTCTTATCGCGTCGGGCATGTACATCATGTCGATGCGTGTGTCGGGTTCGAGGAAGCTGGTGTAGCGACGATTGCGCACCGCCTCGTAAAACATCTCCACCGCGTAGTCGGTGGTGCCACCTCCGGGCAGCGCGACGTACGAGACGAGACCCGGATAGCGTAGGCCACGGGTGTCGACGCCAAAACGTGTGTGGTAATAATCGCAGAGCAGCTCGCCGGCGACCTTCGT
>CAYGAJ010000047.1:0-2375 GCA_964347815.1 uncultured Gemmatimonadota bacterium
CCGAGCGGGCGCAGCGGGTGAAGGACGAGCTGGTGCGGGGCGTGGACGAGGATACGCGGGCGTTCGACTCCGTGATCGAGGCGATGCGCATGCCCAAAGACACCGAGGCGGAGCGGGCCGAGCGCGACCGAGCCCTACAGGAGGGGTATAAGGCAGCGACCCGGGTGCCGCTCGCGACCGTTGAGCTATGCCGCGACGCCTTGATGCTCTGCAAGGAGATGGCGGCGCTGGCCGACCCGGAGATGGTGAGCGATGTGGGGTCGGGCGCCTTCATGGCCGAGGCCGGAGCCAGGGCCGCCGCCTACAACGTGAGGATCAACCTGCGCCACATCTCCGACGAGCAGTTCAACCAGCGGATGCGGCAGGAGGTGAAGGCGCTGCTGGCCGAGACGGCGGAGCTGGCTGCCGCCGTGGCCGGGGAGGTGGAAAAGGTCCTGGGCTGAGACTCACCCCACGCCCAGGCGCGCCGCCAGCCCCGCGACCCAGCGCTTCCACTCGTCCACCGCCGACTCCTCGTCCGCCAGATAGCCGGCGGCCAGCGGGACCGGCAGGGCGACCTCGAGGGTCGGCCCGCGGCCGCGGCGCAGTGAGATGAGGAAGGAGCGGTCGGGGCCCAGGTCGGATGGCGGACCGATCCCGACGACCTCGATCGGAGTCGCGCCGGCGACGTCGGCGAGCGCCTCCTCCAACTCGTCGCGGAGCGATCTGGCCAGCTCTTCGGGGGTCACACGGCCTATTCTAGCGTAATCGCTTGTTTTTGAGTAGTTTATTCCGCTGTTGGTCCCCCGCTTCCCGCCGGTATTTGTCTCAAACCCAAGTCAGTGCAGCCCGTCTGCATGCACGGCGGAGGCCTCATGCCGCTTCGCCCGGCCCTGGACATCCTGGTTCTCATCGCCGCCCTCGTGGGGGAAGGCGTCGTGCTCTACTTCGTCGACAGCCCGGCCACGCGTCTCGGTCTCGGCCTCGCTCTGCTGGCACCGATCGTCTGGACGTCCTCGCGGATCGGGCTTCTCGAGCTGATCACCCACACGGCGGCGGAGCGGGTGTACAAGCGCCGTTTCATGCGGCTGCGTGCGCAGGTTCAGCAGCTGCTCGATGAGATTCGCCGCCTCAACTGGATGGCGGTGGACGCCGCCCGCGGGTTCCGCGACCGGGACCAGGCGCTGCAAGAGATGGACGTCATCGAGAAGCGGCTGACCGACCTGATTCAGCGGATTCGGAGCACGGCCGGCCAGATGTCGGCTGAGGGCGAGGTGGTGCGGGGCGCTGACGAAGGTGTGGCGGTGCCTTGAGCGGTTCCCAACTTCAGCCGGAGACCTGACGCCCGGAGTGTCCGACGGCCGGGCCGTCAGTGATCCAGACATGAGCCCGAGCATTAGCGAGATCTTCGCCGCCGACGCGCGCAAGCATATGGACCGTCTGCGTGCGGCGGTGGAGGTTGAGGGCCAGCCCAACAGCGACAACCTGCGGCGCGCCTGCCGGCGGCTGCACCACAGCGCCGTGCTTGCCAATCACGACGTGGTCACCCAAGCCTCGGCGGCGCTGCAGAAGACGGCCGTCCAATTAATGGCGGGCAAGCGAGCCTGGTCGCACGATCTGGCCGACACCATTCGCCGCACGGTGATGATCCTCGACGAAGTCATCGATGCCCTTCCGTCCGGTGACCCGGACGCCGAATCACGCCTTCAGAGTGTGGCCGCCGAGTTGATCCCAACGGATGGCGCGCGGCCGACCGCAGGGAGCGGATCGAACGGTGACGGGTCGGCCGCGGTGTTGCCGCCGGAAGCGCAAAATGAGGCGGACGAGCTGTTGCGCACCCTGATCGTGGACCTGGGTGGGGCTGTCGAGCGTCTTGGCAACGACCCCCGAGACCGCGAGCCGCTCAAGCTCATGCTCCGCAAGATCCGCCGTTTGCGCGAGCTGGGCCGGATCGAGGTGTTGTCGCCGCCCGACCGTGCGCTGAATGCGGTGGAGGAGATGATCCTCAACATCGCTGACCTCAACGCCACCGTCGGACCCGGCTACCTCACAGTGTTTTCACACGCCCGCGAGGTGCTGGAGGAACTGAATCGCGGCGAGGAGACGGGGCCCTCGGTCACGCAGGTCAGCGGCCGCGCTGTGGAGGTCGATCGACTAAAAGACCAGGTGATGCAGAAGGTGCGACTCGCACGCCAGGTCATCTGGGTCAGCGAGTTGTTCTACCCCGAGGGGCCGCACATCATCGCCTGCCCTCGCGCCGACGAGCAGGGCGGCCCGCACGGTTACTTCCTCACCGAGGCGCGCCAGAGGTTGGAGCGCAGCGAGAACTTGCGCCAGACCATGCTGGTCGCGAACACCGAGCAGATGCGGCTGGCCGGCGAATCGCTCGCGCACAC
>CAYGAJ010000047.1:2475-13893 GCA_964347815.1 uncultured Gemmatimonadota bacterium
GCCCTCTCGGGCGCGCCGGGCCCGTTCCCGCGCCTCCGCTTCCGCCTTGGCTTCCAGTTCGTCGAGCATGGCGTCCGTTTCGCGATCGGCCTCCGGCGTCGGCGGCGTGGGAGCGGCCGGTGCGGATCGGGGACGTGGCTCCCGGCTGGGCGGCCGGCTCGGGGGCTCGGGCGCGGTGTGGGCTTTGGGTATGACGACCTGGGGTTTTTCGGACCTCGCTGACGGCTGCTCCATCGGTGTGGGGATGCCGGCGGAGCGACGCACATCCTCCACCAGGTCGCGCATCGCGGCGGCCAATCGATCCAGCTCGGCCTGAGCGTGGCGCGGCGCCAGCTTACCCTCCCGGCCCTGCACGGCGATCCGGTTCATCTCGCGCACGTGTTCGAGTATGCGGTCGGTGGACGACCGCAGGCGACCGTACTTCCGGCGGTCGAGGCCGAAATGCGCGTCGTGCAGCTTGTCGAGGACGGGGTTCTCGACCTCGGCCTCCGGGCGTGACCGGGACCAGAGAAAGGTCAAGATCATGATGCCCGCTGCCGCCAACACGCGGAGCAGAGTGTCGGGGATGGCCGAAGTCGCGAGCATCAGCAAGATGACACCGAACCCTACGACCCCCCAGTTGATGCCTCCGTCCGGGGAGAGATTGCGGTCGGCCATGCGGAACAGCCTCCGGCGTTTGCAGTCAGAGTCGCAGAGGGCGGCGGGGAACCCCTTAAAGGATGCAGGTTTATCCGGCCTGACGCCAGTAGGCGGCTACGAGATTGCGCCCCGGCCCCCCAACCCCAGATTGTCAGGTGTCCGGTGACGCAACATGTGGCAGGAAGCGGAATAGCATGAAGGCGACGACGCCGCTGGGCGACGATCGGGTGATTCGCGTGGCGCTATGCCAGCGCAACCTCATCGTCGGAGACATCGACGGGAACGCCGGGAAAGTCCGGGAGAGCCTGGAGCAAGCCAGGGCGGTCGGGGCCGACCTCGCCGTGTTTCCGGAGCTGACCCTCACCGGCTATCCGCCCGAGGATCTGCTGCTGAAGCCGCATTTCGCCGAGTTCGCCGAGGCGGCCCTGCTCGACCTGGCTGCTGGAGTGAACGGGATCGTGGCGGTGGTCGGGTATCCCGAGCTGCGCGACGACCTTTTCAACACGGCCGCCGTCATCGCGGAGGGCCGGGTGACGGCCCGCTACCGCAAGCGTTATCTGCCGAACTACGGCGTCTTCGACGAACAGCGTTACTTTGCCCGGGGCCACGACGCGCTGGTGCTCGATCTGGACGGGATGAAGGTGGGCGTGACGATCTGTGAAGACCTCTGGTACCCCGGCGGCCCCGCCCAGCGTTCGGTGCTCGAAGGTAAAGCCGACGTCCTCGTCAACATCTCGGCCTCTCCCTACAGTCGCGGCAAGGGCCTGCAGCGGGAGCGTATGCTCGCCACGCGCTGCGAGGACTACAGCTGCTGCCTCGTCTTCTGTAACACCGTCGGCGGCCAGGACGAGCTAATCTTCGACGGGCACAGCCTGGTCATCGATCCTCGCGGCAACATCATGGCCCGCGGGCGCCAGTTCGAGGAGGACCACCTGATCGTCGACCTCGACCTGCGGGGCGTCTCGCGCCGGCGGCTCCACGACCCGCGCTGGCGCCAGCGCCCTGGGATTACTCGCGACGGCGTGATCGTTACGCCGGTGACGCGGCCAAAAGGCAAGAAACCGGATCTCCCGCGTGCCGAGCCGCGACCGGCGCTCGACCCGCTGGATGAAGTCTATCGAGCCCTGCTCCTCGGAACGCGCGATTACTTCCGTAAGAACGGGTTCGAGCACGCGGTCCTGGGACTCTCCGGCGGGATCGACTCGGCCCTCGCCCTGGCCGTCGCCGTCGACGCCCTGGGGCCGAACGCCGTGACCGCCGTCTCGATGCCGTCGCGCTATACGGCACCCGTGAATCGGGAAGACGCCGGGGAAGTTGCACGCCGCCTGGGCGTCGACTTCATGGAGATCGCCATCGACGGGCTGTTCGACGGCTACCTCGGGGCACTGGCGGAGCCCTTCAGCACGACAAAGCCCAACGTCGCCGAAGAGAACCTGCAGGCCCGTATCCGCGGCAACCTGCTGATGGCGCTGTCCAACAAGTTCGACTGGCTGGTCCTCACGACCGGCAACAAGAGCGAGATGAGCGTGGGCTATGCGACCCTCTACGGCGACATGGCCGGTGGCTTCTCGATCTTGAAAGATGTGCCCAAGACCCTCGTCTACGAGCTCAGCCGCTGGCGCAACCGGGAAAAAGAAGTCATCCCCAACCGGGTCATCGACAAGCCGCCGTCCGCCGAGCTGAGGCAGGGCCAACTGGACAGCGATGCCCTTCCGCCGTACGAGGTGCTCGACCCGATCATGGTCGCTTACGTCGAAGAGGATCGCAGCCCCGAGGAGATCGAGCGGCTGGGCTTCGACGGGGAGGTTGTGCAGCGCGTCGTCGAGCTGATCGACGGAGCGGAGTACAAGCGACGGCAGGCGCCGCCCGGCATCCGCATCTCCGCCCGGGCCTTTGGCAAGGACCGGCGGCTTCCCATCACCAACCACTACCGACCGAGTGATCGGTAGGCGGTAGGCGGTTTGGGCTCGACGGCCTACCGGACCGCGGCTTCCTACGGTTGTATAGATAATATTCCAATAATAATACGTCAGTCTACTTTATCCGCATATAAGCAGATTGTCGTATTGCTATTGATTCTATCTCTTGACATTCATAGCCTCAAGTCACATCTTCGCGCCCATTCGCTCGCGTGGCCCGTCATCACGCGCCCCGAACGTGCGGTTCGTGGTTGGACCGTGATCCGGTTAACCAGGAGGGCTGTATGGCAGAGGTTTTGGCTATGGGAACGGTGGAGTCGGTGACACGCGACCGTGTCGCTGAGGCTCGCGAACGGCTGGCCCGGAGCGGGGTGCGCTGGGTCAACTGTTTCTTCACCGATTTGAGGGGGATCCTGCAGAGTTTCACGATCCCGGTCGACGAGTTCACTGAGGGTAGCGCCTTCGACAGCGGCATCGGCTTCGACGGCTCCTCGGTGCGTGGGTTCAAGGCGATCGACGAGAGCGACATGGTCTGGCTGCCGGATCCGGCGACGCTCCGGGTCATCCCATGGATCGACGATCCGGTTCAGCGTTCCGCCTTCATGATCGGTGATGTGCACGAGGCGTACGGCGGCGGTCCCGCCGCGTGCGATCCCCGTGGTGTGGCGCGCCGAGTGATGGCGCAGGCGGCCGAGATGGGCTACGCGCCGGTGGTGGCGCCCGAGATCGAGTTCTTCCTGTTCTCGCGTTTCGATCCGACCCGCCTGGTCTTCGACTACTGGGCCTCGCCTTCGGGCGGCCACGGGGACAGCTGGGCCGGCCCACGCCCGATGCCCGAATCGCCGGAGCTGTACAACGGCGGCCCGGCGGTGCGGCCGAAGGAGGGTTACTTCCGGGCGCCGCCCGAGGACTCGACGCACGAGTTTCGGATCGAGCTGGCGCACCACCTGCGCGAGCTGGGCGTGCGGGTCGAATACCACCACCACGAGGTGGCGACGGCCGGCCAGGTGGAGTTGAACTTCAAGCCGGCGAACACGCTGGCGACGGCGGACAACGCGGTCATCTACAAGTTCGCGGCGCGGAACGTTGCGAAGCTGCGCGGCTTTCACGCGACCTTCATGCCGAAGCCGCTTTACCTGGACAACGCGAGCGGCATGCACGTGCACCAGTCGCTGTGGGTCGACGGAAAGAACGCCTTCTTCGATGCGAACGATGAGTATGCGGAACTGTCGGAGATCGGCCGCTTTTACGTCGGCGGGCTGCTGGCGCACGCCCCGGCGCTGACGGCGATCTGCTGTTCGACCGTCAACAGCTATAAGCGGCTGGTGCCGGGCTTCGAGGCCCCGATCAACGTGTGCTGGAGCCGGCGCAACCGCTCGGCCCTGGTGCGGGTGCCGCTGTACATGAAGGGCGAGGCGTACGCGGGCGCCAAGCGGATCGAGTACCGCGCCGCCGACCCCGCCTGCAACCCGTATCTCGCCATGGCCGCCCAGCTGGCGGCCGGTCTGGACGGCATCAAGAACCGCATCGATCCCGGGGCACCGCTCGATCACGACGTCTACGAACTGAGCGATGTCGAGAAAGCGGCGCTGGGCGTGGGCACGCTGCCGACGACGCTGGACCGGGCGCTCGAGGCGCTGATGGCGGATCGGGTGCTCTGCGAGGCGCTGGGCGATCCGATCGTCCAGGCGTTCGCGTCGCTGAAGACGGCGGAGTGGAATCAGTACTGCCTGCAGCTCACACCCTGGGAGGTCGTGAAGTACCTCGACTACTAAGTCCCTCCGTCCGGTCGATGGGCCGACCGGAATCCTCGTGCGGGGGAGGGAGTCAGCTCGATCCCCTCCCCACCCTTCCACCGGCGACCCTGATACCCAGGTCGCCGCCCTCTTTGGCCACCGAGAGCACGATCGAGGTGTTGGTGCTTTCGATCTCGGGGTGAGAGAGCATCCGCTTGATCTCCCGATTCATCATCTCCTCATCGGGATACTTGCCGATCACCAGCACGTCGTAGTCGCCGGTGATCTCGTAGACGTCGACCAGCGTTTCCTCCTTCACCAGCTCGTCTACGATCGCCGGGATGTGAGGTCCGCGGGCTTTGATCTTGGTGATGGCGGTCAGCCGGTAGCCCAGCTTGGCGTAATCGAGGCTCGCCTGGTAACCGCGGATGATCCCGGTTTCCTCCAGCTGCTTCACCCGGTGGCTGACCGTGCTGGTCGAGACGTTCAGCCGCTGAGCGATGGTGCGCAGCGAGGCCCGGGCGTCGCGCCGCAGCTCCTCGAGGATCTCGTAGTCCAGATCGGCGTAGGTCATGTCGTGCTCCACCTCCTGAGTGTAGATAAACGTATGCTGTCGCGGATGAGGACTGCAAGATCGTGCGCTGTGCAGTGCTGTAGCTAGATGAATGTATCGCCCGCGCCGTCGCTCCTGCGTCGGGGCCGCCCCTTGCGCTCGCCAGCCGGCGACGGTCGCTTGAGGTGCGAGCGGTTGCACGTGGATCTCGACAGCGAGCAGGGAGGCGATCGGATGGCCGAAGCCCACGACTACTGGAGGCGGATCGCCGATGCCCCCGCGATCGGCGAGCGCCCGCAGGTCGCGAAGCTCGAAGCCCTGCACGCGGCCGGGACGAAAGCGCTGGTGGATCAGAAGACCGCCTTCCAACACATCCTTCTACTCGAGACGCCGAAGAGCGAACTGATGTTGTTGTTGGACGGCGAGCTGCAGTTCTACAGCGGCGATGAGCAGCGGTTTCACGAGTCGTTGGCTCTCCTGCCGGCTCTGTTCCGGGATGAACCGTTGCGCAGGGTCGGCGTGATGGGCGGTGGGGACGGTCTAGTGGCGCGCGAGCTGCTGTACCACTTCGGCGGTGAGATCGAGCGGATCTGCGTCGTCGACATCGATCCGGCGATGACCGAGCTGACGCGAACGCACCCTCGTCTGCTGGAGCTGAGCCGAGGGAGCTTGCGCGACCCTCGCGTCGAGGTGATCAACGCGGATGCCCTGACGTATCGGTCGGCCGAGCCCTTCGATCTCATCCTCTGCGACTTGCCCGATCCCACGAGCCCGATACTGGCGCGCCTCTACAACCGCGAATTCTATGCGCGACTGGCGGATCAGCTCTCGGGCCCCGACGCTCTGCTCGCGGCTCAGATCGTCTACGCGCCACCGCTGTTCGATGGCGTGTTGACGACGCTGCGATCCGTGTTCCTCGACGTCCGAGAATACGCGGTCTGGATGTACAGCTTCGTCCGGGCCGGCTTCGCGCTGTGCGGGCTGCAGCCGCTTGAGCGGCGGCGCGACGTTCCTGCCGGTACGCGCTATCTGACAGAGGAAGCTCTGGAAAGTCTCTTCTACTTCGCGCCCGACGAGCCCCGGGTGAAGGTCGAGGAGGTGAGCAGTGACGAGAACAGCCGCGTGGAAGGGTGGTACGAGGCCTACCTGCGAGAGTATCTGGAAGAGCGGATACTCTACTTCTAGTACGGCGGGCCGGGTGCGTCGGCCCATCCGATCTCGGACCTAATCGTTACAGCGCCTCTTCTGCCAGGAACCCGCGAAACACCAGCTCGGAGTCGACGCGCTCCGCGCCCAGCCGCTCCACCACGAAGTCGCGCGCCCGCTCGGCCCGCTCGGCCAGAGCGCAGCTCACGATGTCCGCAGAGGCGTAACCGAACTCTGGATAGGTGTGGATCGCGAAGTGCGACTCGCGGATCGGCAGGAATACGGTCAGTCCCTGGCCCGGATACCGATAGACGGCGGGCTCGTCCAGCGGGTGCAGGCTGGCGGCCGACGCGGCCCCGGTCAAGATCGCGCTGATCTGCTCGGGGTCGTTGAGCGTCTCAGAATCCACGCCGTACATGTCGACCATCACGTGGGTCAGGACGGCGCGCTCTGCGGCGTCGTGGCTCGGAGCCACCTTGTGCATTTTCACCCCCCTCGGCGCGTTTGGTGTGGGTTGAAGGTTGGGACTGCCCTAAAAAAGGACGCGAGTCTGGGTTGCGCAATACCGCCGGGCCAGCTCGGACGTCGCCGGGCGACGACGTGCAATGGGGCGCCAGGCGGGCGCGAGCGCCGGACTCGCGCCCTCTGCGGCGTCTCAGCTCTCTACCTCGACCTTCGAGGTGAACGGGATCGGGTTGGTGATGCAGTACACGCCGGGACAGCGCTCCTCGGCGAGCCGCTGTATCTCCTCGAGGCGTGCGCGCGGGGCGCTGGATCGGACTTTGAGCGTCGCCTTCATCCCCTGGGTGACGGGGCGGTCGGCCACGCCCATCGGGAGGCTGAGATCGATCTCGTTCTCCAGGGTGACTTCCAGCGATTCGAGCTGGATCCCCTCCGTCGCGGCGACGGCGGCGAAGGTTCCGGCAAAGCAGGACGCGAACCCGTACATACAGTAGGACACCGGATCCGGGCGCTGGCCTTCGCCTCCCATGAAGGGTGCGAAATCGGATTCCAGCCTGTCGCTTCCCTTGGGGTAGTCGACGGCGGCGCTGAACTGTGCCTTCCCCTCTTCGAAGACCCAGCGGCCGACGATCTTCTTGAGCTTCTTGGCCGCGCTCGGTTCCTTTTCGATCTGTGCGGCAAAGTCGCGCATCGCGTCGACGTTCACGTTGTTGATCCTGGCCATCTATCTGCTCCTTACGTCGAGGGTTCGACACCGGGTGCGTCCGCCGCGGCAGGCCGGCGTGCGGGTGCCGGCGATGGGAGAGGCCGTAGCAAAGCAGCGGATGCCGGGCTCTCTGCTCCGGCCCGCTTACCTTGGGATTCGACCGGGTGGTGGTCAAGGTGCGGATCGTCGACGCATCATAAAGATCATAAGGACGGTGAGTCCGACCCGACGCCAAAGAGAACATGTCCGGACGGTTGCAACCCACGACAGTCTTGGTGGCGCCTACGGCGTTCAAGGGAACGCTGGGGCCCGGTGCGGTGGCGCGGGCCCTGGCGCGGGGCGTCGCGGCGGCCTGGCCCGGCACAGAGATCATCACGACTCCGTTGTCTGACGGTGGAAACGGGCTGATCGAGTCTTACGCCGCCCACGCCGGTGGCGAAGAAGAGACGCATGAGGTGTCGGGCCCCCTCGGCTCACCGACCCAAGCACGGCTGCTCCGCTCGGGCGGCGTCGCCGTCGTCGAGTCGGCGGAGGCGTGTGGTCTACATCTGGTCCCGGCCGAGCGGCGTGATCCGCTCCGCGCCAGCACCCGTGGTGTGGGCCAGCTGCTGCTCGCCGCCGCTCGCGGCGGCGCCGGCGAGATCATCCTCGGTTTGGGCGGGAGCGCCACCGTGGACGGTGGGAGCGGCATGGCCCGGGCCTTGGGCTGGCGCTTTCTCGGATCGGAGGGTCGACTCCTGGCCGAGGGTGGCGGGGCGCTGCCCGAATTGAGGCGGATCGTGCGGCCGGGCGGGACGCTGGGCGCGCGCGTCGTGGCTCTGTGTGACGTGGACAATCCGCTGCTGGGTGAGCGTGGAGCGGTCCGGGTCTACGCCCCCCAAAAGGGGGCGGGCCTCGTTCAACTCAAGCTGCTCGAGGCGGGTTTGACCCAGCTGGCCGAGGTCGTCGTCGAGCAGCTGGGCGTTCGCGTGGCCGACCTGGCCGGCGCCGGTGCGGCGGGCGGCCTGGGCGCCGGGGCGCGGGCCTTCCTCGGAGCCGAGCTGGAATCGGGGGCGGCCTGGATGATCGAGAAGGTGGGCCTGCGAAAGCTGCTGGCCCGGGCCGATCTGCTGATCAGCGGCGAGGGCCGCTTCGATGCGCAGAGCGGCATGGGCAAGCTGACGGGCCGCGTCGTAGAGGCGTCTCGCGCGGCGGGGGTGCCCGTGCTCCTGGTGTGCGGCAACGTCGAGGGGCCGTTGCCCTCCGGGGTCACCGCGGTCGACGGCGGCGGCCGCACGCTGGCGGAAGCTGATCTGGTTCGCTTGACTCGGGACGCTTGCTTGGCCCGCACCGGGCGGGATAGACTTTGAGGCTCTGAAGCCAGACGTACCGTCTCGGTTGCGCGGAGCAGCGACCGCGCTCGGGGCGCCGTTCGCGAAGCTGTGAAGGTCACCCGTTATAGATAAATGAGATGTCGAACGCCGATCTGATGGAAAAGCTGGTCTCGCTCTGCAAGCGGCGAGGCTTTGTGTACCAGTCGTCCGAGCTGTACGGTGGGCTCGGCTCGGTCTGGGACTACGGTCCTCTGGGCGTGGAGCTGAAGCGCAACGTCAAGGACCGCTGGTGGCGCGACATGGTGACGAGGCCCGATATCGAAGGCCTCGACGCGGGCATCCTCATGCACCCCGAGGTTTGGGTGGCGAGCGGGCACGTGGAGGGTTTCACCGATCCGCTGGTCGAATGCAAGAACTGCCATCGCCGCTTCCGCGCCGATGACGTCCAGGATCAGTGTCCCAGTTGTGGGATGAAGGGGCAATTCACGGCGCCGCGCATGTTCAATCTGATGTTCAAGACGTTCATGGGGCCGGTCGAAGATGAGGCGGCGCAGATTTACCTGCGGCCCGAGACGGCCCAGGGCATCTACGTCAACTTCCTGAACGTGCTCAACTCTTCGCGGCAGAAAGTGCCCTTCGGCATCGCGCAGATCGGCAAGGCGTTCCGAAACGAGATCACGCCGGGCAACTTCATCTTTCGAACCCGAGAGTTCGAGCAGATGGAGATGCAGTTTTTCGTCAAGCCAGGCACGGACCAGGAGTGGTTCGATTACTGGCGAAACGAGCGTCTGGAGTGGGTGAAGTCGCTGGGCATCCGTCCGGAGCGGCTGCGCCTGCATCAACACACACGCGAGGAATTGGCGCACTACGCCTACGACGCGTACGACATCCAGTACGAGTTTCCCTTCGGCTGGCAGGAGTTCGAGGGGATTCACAACCGGACGGACTACGACCTCAACGCTCACCAGAAAAGGTCGGGCAAGAAGCTGGAATACTTCGACCCTTCGAGTAACGAGCGGTACACCCCGTACATCATCGAGACTTCAGGCGGCGTAGACCGCCAGACGCTCGTCATCCTCGCCGACGCGTATCGCGAGGAGGAGATCGAGGGAGAGAGCCGTGTGGTGCTGGGTCTGCAGCCGCGGCTGGCGCCGATCAAGGTGGCGGTCTTTCCGCTGGTGCGGAAGAACGGGATGCCCGAGGTCGCCCGAAAGATCTTCGATGCGTTGAGAAAGAGCCATGTGGCGTTCTACGACGAGTCCGGCTCGATCGGTCGCCGCTACCGGCGCCAGGACGAAGCGGGCACGCCGTTCTGCGTGACCGTCGACGGCCAGACCCTGGAAGACGACACGGTCACGGTCCGTGACCGCGACACGCTGGCGCAGGACCGCGTGGCGAGCGGCAAGCTTCTGGAATACTTGACGGAGAAGATCGGGTGAGGGCGGTCGCGTGAGGGCCCGGCGAGCCTTCTGGCTGGCGGCCGGTGCGGCGACCGGGTTGTATCTGGTGGATCGCTGGCGCCGCAACCAATCGAGAGAGGAGCGGTCGCTTCGCGACTATCGGGGCCGGTCTTTGCAGCCGCGGCTGGTGGAGCTGGAGGGCGGCGAGTGCGTGCCCGTGATCGAGGCGGGCACGGGTCCCGCGATCGTGCTGATCCCCGGCCTCACCGGTGACAGTCACGTCTTCTATTACCAGATCCGCGCGTTTTCGGCGAGCTATCGGGTGATCGCGCCGAATCTGCGAGCCGACTTCGCCGGAGTGAAGCGGGACTTCGATCAGTTTGCCCGAGACGTCGCCACCGTGCTCGACGCGGTGGACGAACAATCGGCGTGTGTTCTCGGTCTCTCGTTCGGTGGCCCCATCGCCATCCGCTTCTCGACCCTGTATCCGAACCGGTCTTGGGGCCTCGTCCTCACCAACACGCTGGCGCGGCTCGACCTTTCGCACGTGGGGCTCAATCGAACGCTCCTCATACCGGTCGCCCGTTGGACCTCCCGCTACGCGCCCGAGCCGCTGATGCGAAGGCTCGCGGAGTTCTGGGGGCAATGGGGTGTGTGGGTGTTCGATCCGTCGCCGGGCAACGAGCGCATTGTCGACTACGAGCTGGAGACGCCGGTGCGCGTCCCGATGTCGGTCGGCGGCAACCGCATGGACACGTTCAAGGACCGTGACTTGCGGGGCGACCTGGGGAACATCCGGCAGCCGGCCCTGGTCATCGCCGGCAGCTCGGACACCTACACACCCAATAGCTGGCAGCGCGAGATCGCCGAGTTGCTCCCCAACTGCAGCTACGCCGAGATACCCGACGGTGGCCACCTCTCGCTGATCTCTAACGCCGAGACGTTCAACCGCATCGTCCTCGACTGGCTGGCCGAACTGGCGAAGCGCCAGCCGCTGCCGGCGCGCCCGGTGACGACCGGGACGGCCTGAGGTGATCGTGTGACGAGCCGGTCCGAGGTGTTCGCGTCGCGGTGGGGGATGATGCTCGCCATGCTGGGCATGGCGGTGGGCACGGGTAACATCTGGCGCTTCCCCCGTATCGTCGCCACCAACGGCGGCGGAAGCTTTCTTATCGCTTGGGTCATCTTTTTGCTGGCCTGGTCGGTGCCGCTGATCCTGGTCGAGTTCGCGCTCGGCAAAGCGACCCGGTCGGGGACCATCGGCGCGTTCGCGAAGCTGATCGGTCCGCGCTTCGCCTGGATGGGCACGTGGGTGGGATGGTGCGCGACGGCGATCATGTTCTACTACAGCGTCGTGATGGGCTGGTGCCTCCGCTACTTCGTGGCGACGCTGACCCGTGAGATCCCGGGGTCGACGCCCGGCGCTTTCTGGGAGTCCTTCAACAGCTCGCCCGGCGCTCTGCTCACGCACGCCATCGCCATGATGCTCGGGGTCGTGGTGATCGCCCGAGGGGTGCGGGGGATCGAGAAGGTCGCCCGCGTGC
>CAYGAJ010000048.1:0-12945 GCA_964347815.1 uncultured Gemmatimonadota bacterium
ACATTCGCGGCGACTTCAACTTCGCCTGGCCGACCGCCGAGATCGCCGTCATGGGGCCCAAGGGCGCCGTCGAGATCCTATTTCGAGGACGCATCGCCAAGGCGAAGGACCGGGATGCCGAGACCGAGAAGCTGATCGCCGAGTACCAGGAGCAGTTCGCGCACCCGTACATCGCCGCGTCACGCGGCTACCTCGACGACGTGATCGACCCGCGCGAGACGCGACAGCGGTTGATCGAAGCGCTGCGCCTCGCCCGCAACAAGCGCGAGCCGGGACCTCCGCGCAAGCACGGCAATATTCCACTCTGATGCTGAAGAAAGTGCTGGTCGCCAACCGGGGCGAGATCGCCGTGCGGATCATCCGCGCCTGCCGAGAGGTGGGGATCTCGAGCGTCGCTGTGTACTCCGAAGCCGACCGGCTGGCTCCGCACGTGTGGCACGCCGACGAGGCGTATCCCATCGGACCGGCGCGGGCGGCCGAAAGCTATCTGTCGATCGTGCGTCTGCTCAATGCGGCCAAGCGTTCGGGCTGCGATGCCGTGCACCCCGGTTACGGCTTTCTGGCCGAGAACGCCGACTTCGCCGGCGCGTGCGAGGCGGCGGGCTTGATCTTCATCGGGCCGACGTCCGAGACGATCGCGTTGATGGGGGACAAGACCGAGGCGCGCCGCGCCATGGAGCGCGCGGGCGTGCCCGTCGTCCCGGGCAACACCGAGGCGCTCAAGGACCTGGACCAGGTGCGGGCTGTGGCCCGCGACATCGGCTTCCCCGTGCTGCTGAAGGCGGCGGCCGGCGGGGGCGGGAAGGGGATGCGCCGTGTCGATGACGACTCGGGCCTGAAGTCGGCCTGGAGCGCAGCCCAGCGGGAAGCGCAGGCGGCGTTCTCGGACTCCCGCGTCTACCTCGAAAAGTACCTGAGCCGGCCGCGACACGTGGAGATTCAGATCCTGGCCGACAGCCACGGCGACGTCATTCATCTCGGCGAGCGCGAGTGCTCGATCCAGCGGCGGCACCAGAAGCTCATCGAAGAATCCCCGTCTCCCGTCGTGACCCCCGAGCTTCGCGCCCGCATGGGCGAGCAGGCGATCGCCGCGGCGCGGTCAGCCAAATACCGCGGTGCCGGCACGGTCGAATTCATGGTGGCCGACGATCAGTTCTACTTCCTGGAGATGAACACACGACTGCAGGTCGAGCACCCGGTGACCGAGCTGGTCACCGGGATCGACCTCGTTCACGCCCAGCTGCGGATCGCGGCGGGTGAGCCGTTGGCGCTCGAATCGCTCGAACCGCGAGGCCACGCCATCGAGTGCCGGATCAACGCCGAGGACCCGTTCAGCGATTTCTTGCCCGCTACCGGCCGCGTCGAGCAGCTGAGGGCGCCGTCGGGCCCGGGCGTCCGGTGGGACTCGGGGATCGACCGGGGCACCGAGATCACCCTGTACTACGATCCGCTGATCGCCAAGCTGATCGTTCACGCTCAGAGCCGGACGGCCGCCATCAGCCGTATGGCTCGGGCGCTCGACGAGCTGATCATCGATGGCGTGGCGACGATCGCTCCCTTCCACCGGCGCGTTATGGATGAGCCCGACTTTCGCGCCGGCCGTTTCCATACCGGATACCTCGAGGAACATCCCGGACTGATCGACGGCGGTGGCGAACCCGGCCAACAGGAAGCCATCGCCCTGGCCGCCGCCTTGCTCGAGGACGAGGGTAGACAGCGCGTTCGTCTCGCAGAAGACAAAGCGGAACCCAGCCAAAGCCCCTGGCGCTGGCCGACGGGCGGATGGTCGGGCCGTGGCCGAGGACTTCGCGGCTAGGCCGCTGGACACCCGCTCGGCCGGATGACCCTAACGCCGGGTCCCAATCAACCCTCTCCTCCCGAGCGGCTCGAGATCGAGCGGATCGTGGCAGGCGGCGACGGCCTCGCACGAAGGCCGGAGGGACCGATCGTTTTCGTTCCGCGCACAGCCCCTGGCGAACGGGTCGAGGTCGAGGTTGTCGAGCGGCGCCGCCAGTGGGCGCGAGCTCGGCTGCTTCAGGTTCTTCAAGCCGCGCCTCAGCGGCGACAGGCTCCCTGCCCCCACTACGACGCGTGCGGTGGCTGCCAGCTCCAGCACCTGGAGTACAGCGCCCAGCTCACCGCCAAAGCGGGCATCGTCGCCGAGAACCTGCGCCGACTCGGAGGTATCGACGTCGATCGCCCTGAGGTCGCCCCATCTCCCGCCCAGCTCGAGTACCGCAACCGTGTGACCTTCGTGCTGCGACGCGCCGGTGCCACGCTGGCGGCCGGGTTCCACGCCTTCGAATCCCCAGCTGACGTCGTCGACATACCGAGCTGCCCGCTCGCCGAGCCGCCGATCAACCGGGCGTGGAGTGCGTTGCGTTCGGCCTGGGGGCCGAACGCATCACGGCTGCCGGCGGGAGTGGAGCTCAGGCTGACCTTACGTGCGACGTCGGCCGGTGGCGTCGGTCTGGCGATCGAAGGGGGCTCGGGGCGTGGCGAGCCTGAGGCTCTGCTCAAGGATGTCGAGCCGCTGGATGCGGTTTGGGCTATCGATCGGGCCGGCGGCGTCGAGTGGTTCGCCGGTCGACCGGCGCTGGAGGAGCGCTGGGGCAACCACCGGGTGCCCTTGGCCGGACTGGCGTTCCTTCAGGTCAACCGTGGGATGGCGTCGGTGCTCGAGGCGTATGTCCACGAGCGCGGCGGCGATCTCGGAGGACGGCGGGTTGTAGATGCGTACTGCGGCTTCGGGCTCCGGGCGCTGGAGCTGGCGCAGCACGGGGCGCGGGTGGTGGGCATCGATTCGGACGCCGAGGCCATCGGGTACGCGCAGCGGGGTGCCGTCGCCGCCGGACTAGCGGCGCGGTTCGTGGCGATGCAGGTGGAGCGTGCGTTGGCTGGGGAGCTGCCCGCCGACTTGGTGGTCCTGAACCCACCGCGGCGCGGGATCGCCGCTCCCGTGATCGGCGCGCTGCTCGCCCAGCCGCCGTCGCGCATCATCTATGTGAGCTGCGACCCGGCAACGCTCTCACGCGATCTCAAGGCGCTCGACTCGGCTTTCGAGCCGATCGACGTCCGCGCCTTCGACATGTTTCCACAGACCGCGCAGGTCGAAGTCGTGGCGAGCCTCGCAGTCCGAGCGTAGGGTCTGAGGGCCTGCTGGCCCGCGCGCCAACGCGCTTCCTCGGATCGTGTGGGGGCCCGGCGTGTCCGCGGGCCCCCAATCGTGCTCAACCGATCTGCTGCAGGAGCGCCTGGTAGCGCTCCGGGCTCAGCGGCACGTAGCCGACTTGCGGCACGAGCACGTTCGCGCTCTCCAGGTAGAACTCGACGAACGCACGGACTTCCGGTCGTGCGAGCGCCTGGTCCTTCAAGTAGATGAATAAGGAACGCGAGAGCGGGCTGTACTCGCCGCTCTGAACCGTCTCAGGGGTCGGCTCCACGCAGCCGTTCCCACCGTCCACGGCGACGACCTTGAGACGGTCGGTATTCTCGGCGTAGTAGGCGTAGCCGAAGTAGCCGAGGGCGTAGCGGTCACCGGTCACGCCCTGGACCAGCACGTTGTCGTCCTCGCTGGCCGTGAAGTCGGGGCGGCTGGCGTCCTCTTCGCCGACGACCGCCTCGGTGAAGTAGTCGAAGGTGCCCGAATCGGTGCCCGGTCCGTAGAGCTTGATCTCTTCGGCCGGCCACTCGGCCCGAACGTCCTTCCAGGTCTTGACCGTGCTTCCGGGCTGCCAGATCCGCTTCAGCTCGTCCACGGTCATGCAGGAAGCGAAACTGTTCTGCGGGTTCACCAGCACGGCGAGTCCGTCGATGGCGACGGGGATCTGGATCGGCTCGATGCCGTTGGCGCGGCACGCCTCCAGCTCACTCTCCTTGATCCCACGCGACGCGTCGGAGATGTCCGTCTCGCCGGAACAGAACTTCTTGAAGCCGCCGCCCGTCCCCGAGATCCCGACCGTCACCCGCGTCCTCCGATTCTCGAGCTGAAACTCCTCTGCGACGGCCTCGGTGATCGGAAACACCGTGCTGGACCCGTCGATGCGGACGGTGCCTCTCAATCCGGCCTCGCTCTCGATGCGGCCTTCGCCGCCACCACAAGCGAGCACGGCCATCGCCGTGGCCAGGACCGCTGCGCCGGCGAAGAATCTGAATGCACCCGTCATGCCTCATCTCCTCTTGGCTGCTTCAGTTACTAGCTGCTCGTGCTCTAGAAGTGCAGGTACGACTGAACCTTGATCGACAGTTCGGTGTCCCCCTGACTCGGCGACCAGATGTCGGCGTTGATCGCCAGTTTGTTGCGGCCGCCGAAGTACGCCACCAACCCCGGGGTGAACAGGATGCCCTGGTCATCGTCCGTGTCGGTGTCGGGATCTCCCCAGCTGACGCGAGTGACGGGCTCGATCGCCTCGAGGTAGCGCGGGTTCGACAGGGGCACTTTGTAAGCCACGATCGCTTGAGCCGTCAGGAACGTCGTCGGATCCCCGGACGCGTCGAGGTTCAACCAGTTGTCACCGGCGGTGATTCCGGCCTGCACGTGCAGCCCGCTCGTGTAATTCCCGTACTCGATGTCGCCCCCGAAGGCGATCGCGTACTCGTTCTCCATCTCGCCAAGGGCGTTCTCACGCTCGTAGTCGTGGGCGCCCACGTTGCCCGCGATCGTCAGATCGGGCGTCGCCGCCACCGCGAGCCGGCCGGTGTACGACTTGGTTCCGTTCTCCTCTTCGGTGTTGGCGCCGGTGCCGTTGGTCACCGAAGCCGAATACTCGAAGCGACTGCCAAGGTCGCCTTCCACCATCACACCGATGTCACGGTCCGAGTAACCCAGCTTCTCGGTGAAGCGGCTGTAGCTGCAAATACCGCCGGGGCCGGAACAGGTGCTCAGGCCTCGGATCCCGCCGGCGCGCTCGATGACCGCAATCTGCGTCGAGCTGGTCAGCTCGAACAGGTCGAACGGACGCTTGAACTGACCTAGCGTCGCCCGGAAGGCCGGGTCGAAGCTGAGACGGAGATACGCGTCCTTCAGGCTGATCTCGCCCTCACCGTAATCGGGCTGAACCTTGCCGCTGATCCAATCGTTGAAATCGATCTCCGCGGTAAAGCGCGCCCGCCGGATCAGGAACTCGTTGGAGATCGGCCCGTCCACCGATGTCGTGTTCCACTGCAGGTGAAGACGGCCCGTCAGTGTGATCGCGGCTGCCCTCGACTCGATCTTTACCTGGGCTACGGCGCTGCTCGCGCTCAGCACGCACGCCACCGCCGCAACGCCCAGGACCCTCCACGCTGGCTTCATCCTGGAATCTCCCGGTTTAGGACGATTCGAGCCCCGGTTCCGCGGCGCGGGCGCTCCCCTCATCGGAATCAGCTGGCGCCTCGCGGCGTGTGCCGGGTGCCTCCCCTGGATCTGACGTCTGCAGCTTATTCAGCCTCTGTCACGAGATTGTCGGTAGGAAGTAACGACATTGTAACGGATGCGCCCGCCACCGGGTCGCAAGGATACCCGGAGGTCGATCGTCCGATTCGTAGGGCTCAGGCGCTGGGAAGCTCCACCCGGACGGCGGTGCCCATCCCCACCTCGCTCTCCACGCTCACGCGGCCGCCCATCTGCTCGGTCCAGTGCTTGACGATCGCAAGGCCGAGGCCCGTGCCCCCGGTGCTACGGGAGCGGCTGGGATCGACACGATAGAAGCGCTCGAACACCCGGTCGATGTGGATGGAGGGGATGCCGGTCCCGCGATCCCAGACCGTCACGGTGACCTCGTCATCTCCCGATCGGACCCCCCGTAGGCCGACCTCGCGGGCGCTGGAGTGGCGTAAGGCGTTTTCAATCAGGTTCTCGATGATTTGCCGGATGCCTTCGGGGTCACCGCGGGCGGCGAGGTTGTCGGGCTCGATCTCGACTTTGATGGTTGCGCCCTGCGACTCGGCGTTCGGTGTCAGCAGCTCGACGGTCCGCTCGACCAGGGGGCGCAGCAGCACGCGCTCGGAGGCGACGGCCTGACCGGGCTCTTCCAGTCGGGCCAAGGTGATCAGGTCTTCGACGATCGCGCTGATCCGGTTGGCGTGCTTGACGATCCGACCGGCGAAGTTCGCACGATCCTCGGCGGGGATCTCTGGATCGAGCAGAGTCTCGGCGAAGCCGCGGATGGCGGTCAGCGGCGTCTTTAGCTCGTGCGAGGCGTTGGCGACGAACTCGGTCCGCACGCGGTTCAGACGACGGACGAGGGTCAGATCCGCGAAGACGGCCACCACGCCACCGGCCCGGAGCCGTTTCGCTGTCACCAGCATCGTGCGCCCGAAAACCTCGAACTCGCCCTGCTTTCCGTTCTCGGAAACCGATTCCGGACTGAGGAAGCGTACCAGCAGTGGGTTGCGAAAGATCGTCGAGATCGTGCGCCCTTTGGTCGGGTCGGTTGCGCCGATCACCCGACGCATTTGCGCATTGGCCCGCACGACGACGCCTTCCGAGCTCAGAGCCAGGACGCCCTCGCCCATTTCCTGAAGGATCAGTTCGGTTTCGGCTTTCTCCGTCGTGAGATCGCGCAGCTGCTGTTCGTGGGCTTCGGCCAGCCGGTTGAGCGCGCGGTAAAGCTCACCCGTGTCGCCGCTCGCGGTCTCGGGAAGCCGCTTCGGAATCTCACCGCTCGCCATGGCTTTGGTGAAGCGAGCGGCGCGCCGAACCGTCCTGGGTAGCAACAGGGTCAGGGCCAGCGCCAGCCCGGCGACGACGAGCAAGCTCGCCGCGGCGGCGCCGGGCACGCCCCCGCTCGATAAAGCGACGAAGAGCACCAGGGCGAGAGCGGAGAAGCCGACCAGGCTCAGGAAGTGGACGGTGCGCACCGTTCCGTCAGTCCTCGGCTCGAAAGCGGTAGCCGAAGCCCCGCACGGTCTCGATGAGGTCGCCGGCCGACCCGAGCTTCGACCGCAAGCGTCCCATGTGCATATCGACCGTCCGGGTTTCGATGTCGGCGGTGGTCTCCCAAACCGACTCGAGCAGCGCCGTCCGGCTCTGGGTACGGCCGCGTCGTTCGAGCAGGCAGACCAGCAGGCGGAACTCGGTGGCGGTGAGCTTGACTTCTTCGCTATCCACCGAGACGCGGTTGGCGTCGACCTCGACCGCCAGCAGACCCGCCCTTAGAGTGCGGCCGGGCCGGGCCGTTGGTGCGTCGGGCTGTGTGCGTCGTAACACCGCCTTCACACGCAGCACGAGCTCTTTCGGGCTGAACGGTTTGGAGACGTAGTCGTCGGCTCCCAGCTCGAACCCCGTCACCCGATCCGCTTCCTCGCGGAGCGCGGTGAGGACGACGACCGGGATGCGCTCTGTCTCTCTTCTCGAACGAAGCGTGCGGAGCAGGTCGGTGCCGCTGATCTCGGGCAGCATGATATCCAGCACGATCAGGTCCGGCAGTTCCGCGTCGAGGGCGCGCAGCGCCTCTTTGCCCGTCGAGGCGGTCCGGACCTGGTAGCCGGCGTGGGCCAGCTGGTAGGCGATGAGGGCGGCGATGTCCGATTCGTCCTCGACGACGAGGATGCGGCTAGGTCTTCGGTCCGGCATGGATGATCAATGTAAAGGGCTGGCAGGGAGGAGGACAGCCGCCCGACTCGCCGGGAGCGGTGGGTCGCGTCGCGGAGGTGGGCACGCGAGGGCCGGGCGGCCGCCGGTTGCGCGACGCAGGTAGGCCGTTGATTTTCGACGCGTTGACGGCGATGATTCCAGCGCCACAGGGCCAGACTTCATGAGATACTACGTCGAGATCGATGGGCGGACGGTGGAAGTCGTCCTCAGCCCGGATGGCGTCCAGATAGACGGGCGGCGGGTCGAGGCCGACCTGAGGCCGAACAACGACTCGCACATCTGGCACCTGTTGCTCGACGGCAAGTCGTACACGCTGTCGGCCCGGCGGCGCGAGGAGCGCGGCGGCTGGCAGATCGAGATCGACGGTCGCCGTCACGATGTGTTGGCGCTGGACGAGCGTCGCCGGGCTATACGCAGTCTCACCGGTTCGGTGTCGGCGAGTCACGGGCCCGTCGAGTTGAAGGCCCCGATGCCGGGTCTGGTCATCAACGTGGAAGTCAATCGGGATGATCGAATTCAGCGCGGCCAGGGGCTGGTGGTTATCGAGGCGATGAAGATGGAGAACGAACTGAAGGCGTCGGTGGACGGCCGTGTGACCGAGGTGCGGATCGCCGCCGGCCAGGCGGTGGATAAGGGACAGACGCTGCTGGTGATCGATCCCGATCTGGGCGAGGCGACGTCCAGCGACGCCCCGCGCTGACGTAGCTTCGGCATGGACGAGCGCACGTTCGAGAACACAAGCGGGATCGAGATCCGGCCCCACTACACCCCGGTCGATCTCAAGGCGTCCGGCGCTCCTGATCCCGGAAGCCCGGGCCGCTTCCCGTTCACGCGCGGCCCCTACGGGACCATGTATCGGGGCCGGCTCTGGACGATGCGCCAGTACGCCGGCTTCGGCACGGCGGAGGACACGAACCGCCGCTTCCGCTTCTTGCTCGACTCGGGCCAGACCGGGCTGTCCGTCGCCTTTGACCTTCCCACGCAGATGGGGATGGACTCGGATCACCCCATGGCGGAGGGCGAGGTGGGTCGCGTGGGCGTGGCGATCGACACGCTGGATGACCTGGCGATCGTCTTCGACGGAATCGACCTCGAGCGTGTCTCGACCTCGATGACCATCAACGCGACGGCGGCCATCCTGCTCGCGATGTATGTCGCGCTGGCCGACGAGCGCGGCGTGGACCGCCGGAAGCTGGCCGGCACAGTTCAGAACGACATCCTGAAAGAGTTCATCGCCCGGGGGACCTACATATTCCCTGTGCAGCCGAGCCTGCGACTGGTCACCGACGTCTTCGACTTCTGTGCCCGCGAGCTGCCGCGCTGGAACAGCATATCGATCAGCGGCTACCACATGCGTGAGGCCGGCTGCACGGCGGCGCAGGAGATCGCCTTCACGCTCGCGAACGGACTCGAGTACGTCGAGCGGGCGATCCAACGGGGGCTCGAGGTTGAGGACTTCGCTCCGCGCCTCTCTTTCTTCTTCGCCGCGCACAACGACCTGTTCGAAGAGGTCGCCAAGTTCCGCGCGGCGCGCCGCCTCTGGGCGCGGCTGATGCGCGAGCGCTACCGTGCCTCGGATTCCGCCAGCCGTTTGCGCTTTCATACGCAGACGGCCGGCTCGACCCTCACCGCGCAACAGCCGCTCAACAATGTGGTGCGTGTGGCGATACAGGCGCTGGCGGCGGTTCTGGGCGGCACCCAATCGCTGCACACCAACGCCTACGACGAGGCGCTGGCGCTGCCGACCGCCGACTCGGCCAGGCTGGCGTTGCGAACCCAGCAGACGTTGGCCCACGAGGCGGGCGTCGCCAGCACCGCCGACCCGCTGGCGGGCAGCTACTACGTCGAGACGCTGACCGCCGAGCTCGAGGCGATCGCACGGGAGTACTTGGACGAGATCAGCGACCGGGGCGGCGCGGCGAACGCGATCGGCTACGTCGTCGATGAGATCCAGCGCGCGGCCTACGCGTATCAGCTTCAGATCGAGGACGGCCAACGAGTCGTGGTGGGTGTCAATCAGTTCCGAGAGGATGAGGCCGAACCGCGGATCGAGCAGCCCGCCTTTCCAGAGCTCGAGGCGCGCCAGCGCGAGCGGTTGGCGCGAGTGCGGCGCGGCCGCAGCGCCGGGCATGTTCAGCAGGCGCTCCGTGATCTGTCGAAGGCCGCGGCCGGCAGCGAGAACCTGATGCCGCGGATCGTCGAGGCGGTGAGAGTACGCGCCACTCTGGGCGAGATCAGCGACACGCTGCGAGGGGAGTGGGGTGAGTTCCGGGCCGCTGGTTGAGCAGCGGCCTCGTCTGGAGTGTGACCGGCCGAGTGCGAGCGGGCAAGCAGCGGGGTGACGAGAAAGATGCCGACCTACGAGTATCGATGCGGGGATTGCGGAAACCACTTCGAGAAGTTCTCGCCCAAGATCTCCGATGAGTCGAGCGTCGCCTGCCCTAGTTGCGGGTCCGACGCCAAGCGGCTGATCTCCGGCGGCGCCGGTGTTCTGTTCAGAGGTTCGGGCTTCTACGCGACCGACTACCGCAGCCCTTCGTACAAGGAAGCGGAGAAGAAGGAGACGAAGGACAAGGCGTCGACCGACGAGCCGGGCAAGAAGAAGCCGCCGTCAGAGAAGGCCTCGAAGAAGAAAGGCCCCAAGAAGGGCTCGGACTAGATGCGCCTACCCGAGCTTGCGCAGGCTCTCGAGCGGGTCGCCCGCCAGCTGGGCGCCGTAGACGCGGTCCAGGTCCGGCTCGAGCGGCCGCGGGAAGCGGCGCACGGAGATGTGGCCACCAACCTCGCCATGGCCATCGCCGGCCAGCTGAAACGGCCGCCGCGGGACGTCGCGCGTGAGCTCATCGCAGGACTCGATCTGCCCGCCCTTCAAGTCGAGCACGCCGAGATCGCCGGGCCCGGGTTCATCAATTTCCGGGTCAGCCGTGACTACCTGCGAGAGCAGCTGAGGCACGTGGTCCGACAGGATCGCGAGTACGGGCGCTCCGACGGGGGCTCGGGGTGTCGGGTCAACGTCGAGTTCGTCTCCGCCAACCCCACGGGGCCGCTGCACATCGGTCACGGCAGAGGCGCGGCGGTCGGCGACGCGATCGCCCGGCTGCTCGAGTTCACCGGCCACTCCGTCTGCCGCGAGTTCTACATCAACGACGCGGGGGTGCAGATCGACAACCTGGTCGAGTCGCTCCGGGCTCGGCACGGCCAGCTATTGGGTCGGGAACAGGCTGTGCCCGAGGGCGGCTATCACGGCGAGTACGTCGTTGAGTTGGCGCGCGAGCTTCAGGCAGAGTTCGGCGAGCAGCTCGCCGGAGAGTGGAGCGACGACGTGCGCCGCCGGGTGCGGAGTTTCGCGCTCGAGCGGATGGAGCGAGGCCAGCAAGACGATATGCGGGCGCTCGGGGTGGAGTTCGACGAGTTCAGCCGCGAGACGGCGCTGTACGAGTCGGAGCAGATCGAGGCCACCCTGCGCGAGCTCCAGCAGCGTGGTCTGCTTTACGAGCGCGATGGGGCGCGCTGGTTACGGACCACCGATTTCGGCGACGACAAGGACCGGGTGCTGGTCAAGAGCGACGGAAGCTACACGTATTTTCTGCCGGATATTGCGTACCATCGCGACAAGGCGATTCGTGGCTTTGATATCGCCATCGATGTCTGGGGCGCGGACCATCACGGGTACGTGCCGCGCATGCAGGCCGCTGTGGAGGCGTTGGGCCTGGGGCGCCAGTTCTTCGAGGCGGTGATCGTGCAGCTGGTCCGGCTGGAGCGGGGCGGCGAGGAGGTCAAGTTCAGCAAGCGGGCGGGCGAATTCGTCACCCTGCGCGAGCTGGTCGATGAGGTGGGTGCCGACGTCACCCGCTACTTCTTCCTGCAACGGGGGCCGCAGCAACAGATGGTGTTCGACCTCGACTTGGCGCTGGAGCGCTCCGAGAAGAACCCGGTGTACAAAGTCCAGTACGGCCACGCCCGCTTGCGCAGCGTCTATCGGCGCGGTGAGATCGATCCGGGTGCGATCGACGTGGAGGCGGACCTCTCGCCGATCTGCCTGGACGAAGAGTTCGAGATGATCAAGACGCTGCTCGATTTCCCCGAGATGGCCGAGGACGCGGCGCGCGCCCGCGAGCCCCAGCGCGTCACCTCGTTCCTCGAGCTGCTGGCCAATCAGCTCAACAGTTGGTACCACGCCGGCACTCGGGACCCGTCGCGGCGGATCCTCGATGACGATGAAACGGTGAAGAAAGCGCGGCTGGTCCTGGCTCGCGCCAGCGAGATCGTGCTCCGTAACGGGCTTGAGCTGCTGGGCATCGTGGCGCCGGAAAAGATGTGAGGGCTGACGGGTGGAAAGGCGGGTGCGGTGAAGAAGCTGGCGCGTCTCGCAGTCGTCGTGGTGTGCACGGCTCTGGCAGGTTCGGGTGAGCTGGTCGCGCAAGACAACGGCCTGGACCCCCAGCTACTGGCTCGTTGCGGCGGCCTTACGGACGCGAACCTGGGTCTGCTCTGCCGCGATGCGATCGCCGGGATCCAGCTGCTGCAGCCCGAGCTGGGGCTGGCTCTGGCGGGCGGAAACCCGGTACTGGGAACGGCGAGCCCGATCGGCAAGCGCTTCCGCGTCTTGCCTCGAATTCACCTGGACGGCCGGGTGAACTTCGTCTGGGCCGACATCCCCGACATCCTCGATTATCCCGACGACACCTCGAGCCCGCTGGCTACACGCGGCTTCGTGGTCCCCATGCCGCAGCTCAACGTCTCGGTGGGGGTGTTCGGAGGCTTCGACATGACTCCGTCGCTGGGCGGGCTCGCCTCGGTCGAAGTTCTCGGGAGCCTAGGCACTCTGATTTTGCCGGGCGGGGAAGGGTTCGAGAACGACCCGGCCGGCTACGGGCTGGGCGCTCGGGTCGGGGTGCTGAGGGAGTCGTTCAGCGCTCCCGGGATCTCTCTCTCCGGAACCTACCGCTGGTTCGGCCGAATTCAGCACGGTGATGTCGAGGATGGAAGCGACGCCGAGTTCGGGATGGACGTCAGCGTGTTCAGCTTTCGCGCCGGGGTCAGCAAGAGCTTCGTCGCCCTCGGCCTCGCCTTCACGCTCGGGTACGACGCCTACGACAGCGATGTGGACATCGCCGTGATCGACCCTGCGCTGGCGACGGCCAACGCGGTCGTGCCGGTGATTCCGGATGACGACCGCGGCGACCTGGACAGCGGCCGCTGGTCGGCCTTCGTCGATGCGTCGTACATCGTCCTCTTCCTCAACTTCGTCGGCGAGCTCGGGTGGCAGGAGGAGCGGACGATCGTCACCTCGAGAGGTCGGGAGCTTCAGGCGGGTAACTTCTTTGGTTCCATAGGGGTAAGGCTGTCGCTATGACACGGGGTGGAGA
>CAYGAJ010000049.1:0-12609 GCA_964347815.1 uncultured Gemmatimonadota bacterium
GCAGGCCGGCCACCGCCAGCAGCGCCGGCACCAGGTAGGCCCCGGCGGCGATCGACTTGGCCCAGGTGTAAAGGCTCACGCGCCAGTCCCACGGCGCCGTATGCTGTGGGACGTCGTAGCTGAGCACCGCCGCAGCCGAACTGTTCCAGGGGCCCGGATGGCCCGAGGTGACCTGCTTACGGCCGTTCCCCTGCTCGCTCCACATGAACAGGCCACCGTCCGGGCGGCGCGCGGCCAGCGGGTCGAGCGTCGCGTAATGACCATCCCGGTAGAACAGCTTCGGACGCGTCTCTTTCTCAGGGCGGCGCACCGAGACGGTCTCGCGATTGACGACACTCGCCACGCGAGAGCCGCTGTCGCGCAGATCGCCCACGAAGATCGCCTCGGTGGGGCAGACGACGACGCAGGCGGGCTCGAGCCCCATGTAGAGCCGGTGCGCGCAGAAGTTGCACTTCTCGGCGGAGTGATCCTCGGGGTTGATGAAAATCGCGTCGTAGGGGCAGGCGGCGATGCACGCCTTGCAACCGATGCAGACCGACTTGTCGAAGTCGACGATGCCGTCTGGGCGCCGGAACATGGCGGCGGTCGGGCAAGCGGTGACACAGGGGGCGTCGTCGCACATGTTGCAACGCGTCACCTGAAAGACCCGGCGCGTTTGGGGAAACGCACCGTGGTCCACGTACTTGACGTAGGTCCGCGTGACGGAAAGCGGCACTTCGTTCTCGGACTTGCACGCCACCGTGCAGGCGTGGCAGCCGATGCAGCGCGTGTTGTCGATCACCTTCACCCAGAGCGGTTGGGCTGTATTCGGCAGGGTCGAGTGATCGGACATGTCCCCCGCTGGCGGCTACAGAGTCGCTGTCGTTTCGAATCGGATCCAACCCGTGCGAACGGCTGAGCACGATAACTAGGGTCCGTCGCGTCGCTGGGCAACACGAGAGTAGCGGATCTCAGTCTGTTCTCGAGAACGTTCGAGGCAGGCTATCTCCGGCGCGGCTTGGCGCGCCGCTCGCTGACCGCGCCCCGGCGATCGGGCAGCCCGGCGTCCCGGGGCAGGCGATACGGAAGCTCGCGCTCGTAAGAAACCACCCCGGTCGCGCCACAGCTCCGCACCCGGACACGAAACGAGTCGGAAGAGTGAGCGGGGGAGAATTGTACCCGGCAGCCGGCCAACGGCACCCGACCCGGCCGTTCGACCACCGCGATCAGCGCTGCGCCCGTCTCGTGGGCCAGACGCTGCAGGCGGATGACCGGAGTGCGAGCCCAATCGGCGCCCTCGGCGATCACCAGGCCGAAGGCGGCGCTCCTCAGCAGTTCTTCGGCCGCCGCCAGCACGCCGTCGGCGGCCGGCGGCCGCACCACCCAGAACGGCGGCCCTTCATCCGCCCCCAGCGTGCCGATCAGCACCCAGGGCGCTGGAGCCAGCGTCCCGGTCCCATCCACGTACGCCGCCCCCGCCCCGGCCTCGCGGACCGCACCCACCACCTGGCGCAGCGCCGCGGTCTTTCCCGCCGAGCGGGGACCCGCCCATTCGGTGACCTGGCCCCGGGGCACACCGCCGGGCAGGACCTCCTCGAGCTGCGGCCAGCCCAGGGGCCAGGCCAGGGCCCCGGCCCCGGCCAACAGCTCCTTGGCCCGGGCCAGGGACCCCACCCGCTGGGCGAGGACGGAAGCGGCGTTCGAACTCGGCATAGACGTGGCTCGTGACCCCGGGATCATTGGATCCGGAGCCCGAGAGAATGCTGGGTCTGTACCCGAAGATAACCCGAAAGTAGGCCGCCGGCAAGCACCCCGCCGACCGGCCGCCCGCCGCCGCTACGGCCGCAGCTCCACCGCCCGGAAGCGCACGTCGGGGTCGGGCCGCCCGCGCGGGAAGCGGGGGCCCTTCACGATGCGGCGGTTATCGCCCCAGGTGAGGTAGAAGCCGTCCTCATCCGCCAACCCGTCGTTGTAGTCGCCCATGTAGCAGTCCTTGACCAGCGGGTCGAAGTTGGGCCGCAAGCGCGGAACATCGAACGACTCGGCGGTCAGTCGCTGGTTGACCCAGGTGCGGCCCTGGTCGGTGGAGACAGACCGGTAGACATCGATGCGGCGATTGTCGCGGTCGTGGCGGCGGTCGTAGAAGAAGACGTTGACCTCGCCCTGCGGCGCGACGTTGAGGACGGGCATGAAGTTGTCGTTGGTCGTCTCGTCGCCGTCTGCCGTCACCGCGCGTCCTTTGACGACGTTGACGGGATCGCTCCAGGTCGAGCCGCCGTCTTCGGAGCGCACGACGTAGATGTCGGCGGCGTCTCCCCGCCCCTGCCGGCCAGGGTCGGCGGCGAAGGCGATGTACAGGTTGCCCGCGCCGTCCCCATCGCCGCGGTCGACGTCGAGGCTGGGGAACTCGTTGACCCGAACATGACCGTTCAGGGCCGGGCGGCCGCAGGCGAGGGTGGCACGGCGCTCGGTAATGCGGGTGAAGGTGGCAGCGGTGATCTCCGGGCCCCAGTTCTTGCCCCCGTCGTCCGAGCGGCGCAGACGGATATAGCCGGTTCGGACGCCGGAGCGATCTTCCCAGGCCACATAAAGCTCGCCGCGGGCGCCGACCACCGGCATCGCGCCCTGAACGCCGCTCCCCGAGCTGGACAGGCGGACAGGATCCGAGAAGGATCGACCGCCGTCGGTGGAGCGGGCGAAGAGGATGCGCGAGGCGCCACGCAGCGGGAACTCGGTCCAGACGAGGTAGACGTTGCCGTCGTGACGGCCGCCAGTCGCGTCGACGGCGATCAGCTCTTTGTCCTGGAAGGCGTCGCGATCGAGGCCGCTCACCAGCACCGGTTCGCCGAACGTCACCTCACCCTTCGTCTTCTTCGATCGGGCCACGCCGACGTACGAGCGCGCCCGGGCATCGATGCTCAAGGTCGCGAAGTAGAAGTTACCGTCGCGGTCGACGGCCAGCGCCGCATCTCCCAGGTTGCGGCCGCCGCGCGCCGGTTTCAGCACTCCGGCGTCGACGAAGGTCGTGCCGCCGTCGAGGGAGTAGGCGTAGCCGGTCAAGCTGTTCTTGCGGGTGAACTCGCCGGAGTCGTTGTAGCCCACGACCACCACATCGCCGTGGCGAGCGACCGCGGTCTCGCTCTGTGTGGTGTTGTTGCCGCGATCGGTGGAGGGATCGTTAACGAGGATGTCGTCGCGGGACGAGCCGAACCGCTCGCCGCCGCACGCCACCAGTGTGGCCGCCAGGATCGTCGCGGCGACCCCTGCAGGCCGAGCCCATCCGTCTCTGCCGCCGGCTCTCACGATCGCCCCGGGGATGTCAACCGCCGAGCCGGCGGGCGAGCGCATCGAGCACGGTGCTCTCGAGCGTGCCGTTGGAGGGGAGCGGCCGTCCGCCCAGCGGACCCTCACCGCCCCGTACCGTCGCGATGATGGTGGGCGTCACGGTCAGCCGCAGCCCCCCGTCCCGAGCCGGCTCGAGCGTCAGCTCGAGGACGTAGCGGCCGCCCGCGTCGCCAATGAACCGGCGGAACTCTTCCGGCACCAGCCGGCTCAGCTCGTCCTGCCCCAGCGAGACCGACTCGCTGCTGAACTGCACCTGCCGCTCGTCGGTGAACGTCGCGACCAGGTCGCTCTCGAGGTCCTCGGCAAACTCCGCCGACAGCGCGTTGCGTGAGACGAGCTCGGCGGTGAGCGCGTCCAGCACCTGGGCCGGGCCCTGACGGAAGACGATGAAGTTCTGAGATACGTTCATCTGACCCTCACTCCCGTAGGAGCAGGCGAGCGCGAACAGCGCGAGGCATAGGGGGAGGAAGCGGCAGAGATTTCGACACATGCCTGAACCGAGCTCCAAAAGTGCCAGATCCGCTGCGCGGCGGCGCGCACGCAGCTCTTCCCGCGGCGCCGCCCAACATATGCGAGGGATCTCAGGTTTATCTCTCTACACTACGCACGGGCGTACGCCCCGGTTTCGTGCTGATCGCTGGACGCAGCAAAGCCCAAAACGTCCAACCACTTCAGTGTTCGAGTTAACACGTTCGATGCTCTTCCTTCAAGGCGCGAAGCGCCGCACAACTTAGAAGTTGGATGTCCGATGTCGGATGTTCGATGTACCATAACCGGACAGCTCGCACTCGTCCACTAAAGCCGCAACAGGCACCACTCCTTGTCACACGGCGCCGTCCCCATCTGAAACCCCTGCTGGCGGCCGACCAGAATGTTGTTGGAGTGGTTAAACCCGAACCCGTTCTCCGGATCGTAGAGGCCCGGCTCGTTGGAGAAGTGCATCCCGGCGCGCATCACCGTGTAATCGCCCAACGCCTGGTACGGCGGCTGGTGGCCTTCCATCCCTTCGCCGTGGCCGGGCCGGTGATAGACGAGATGCGCGCATCGGTTGGCCACCTGGTAGTCGTGCACCGCCTGCGCCACGGACGAGCAGGTGTTCCCATCAGCGGACGCCTCCGCCTGGATGTAGTACGAGGCGGTGTGCACATCCCAGACGCGCTCCTGCCAGTCGGTCCAGGGCGCGATCAGAAACGATCGGTACTGCTCGCCGCCATACCCTCCGATGCGAACCACGCCGGCGAACTGCAGGGCGTGGCCGGGCTCGATCCGGGCCCAGGAGACCTGGTTCGGGTGTGGGTAAGCGGTCTTGCGGCCGGTGCGGCAGCCCACGTTCACCTCGATCCCCACCGCATCGTGGGGCGCGCCGGTCTGAGGGATGTCCTGCATGATCCGGTGCATCCCCCACAGGCGCGCGGCGTTCTCGACCTCCCAATCGAGCGTTCCCTTGCCCCGTTCGATCAGGTAGTTGCGCACGAAGGCGTGAAGCTCGGAGAAGTAGTCCATTGCGCGCTGGGTGAGCTCATTCTCCGCTTCGTCTTTGACCACTCGATGGCGGATGAGGATGTCGTAGACATCGACGAAACCCGCCTCCGGCATCTCGCGCGCCATGATCCCGAAGGCGCCGCCGCTGGGACGATGCTTCTTCGGCGTCTCGAACTCGCCGAACAGGTTGAGCCGCGCCGCGTCTTCCTGGCCCGGCAGCAATCCGATCTCGGCCGATCCGCCGCTGTCGATGCCGATCGTCTTGGCACCGTAACCCAGCTTGGCGAGCGTTTGACCCCACCACTTGTAGATGTTGACGGTCGGTCCCTGGCGAACATTGCTGTCGTAAGGATCGCCCCCGGCGGCGTGGTGGTAATCGAAGTACGAGTGCGAGCCGGTTTTCCACCAACCCTCGACGAGCTGGTAGTCGAGGTAGGGGTGCAGCCAGATCAGCCCATCGTCCTCGTCCATCGGCAGGAAGCAGGCGAACGGACGCTCGGTGGTCGAATGGAGGAGCCCCGTGGCGTAGATGATGTTCCAGCGCGATGTGAGAAGCAGCCCGCCATCGACCCCACGGCGCCGCGCCTCCGACTTGAGCGCCCGGGCTTTGGCCTTGTACCACTCGACCGGCAGCCGATGCGCCTTCGCCGCCGCGGGCAATTCGTGCCGGCGCGCCTGCTGCTCCTTGCGCAGCAGGGTGAAGCTCTCTCCGCTCGCCGCCCGCGCCATCGCACCTTCGTCCGGCCATGCCGCGCGCGGGCCTGCCACGATCGCTGCGCCCACGCCCAGACCTGTGACCTTCATGAACTTCCGTCGATCGATCATCGCGTCCCCCCGCGGTGTCAGAGTTGCCGTGATCCGCTGGACCGGCGTGTTGTCGTGAGCGTAGGAGAGGAACAAGATAGCGCTTTCGGCGGGTCGCGGCATCGGTCGGGTGCGCGGTGTGAGGATGGATCAACTGAACATCGAACATCGAACATCCGACATCGAACTTCGAAGTTCTCACTGAACTCAGAACGTCGAACACCCAACGCGAACGCCGAAGGGGGGGAAGTCAAGTTCAACGTCCAACGTTCAGTGTTCAACGTTCAAGGCGCGAAGCGCCGCAGACTTCAAAGTTCGATGTTGGATGTCCGATGTTCGATGTTCACTCCAGTCGTTGTTCAACTTCGACGCTGATGGCATAATGTGGCATGGCACCCCCAGCGCGAGGAGTCATGCATGCTCTGGATCTTGCTGGTCCCCGGTGTTGCGCTGACGGGTCTGTTGGCGTTGTGGCTACTCGGGGAGCGCGGCCACCTGATTCTCCCCTCGACTCGCGCGGCTCTCACACGTTCCGGTGACGGGTCAAAGCAGGGCGGTGCACTGAACGCAGTGCACGGCTACGTCTACGGCCGCTGGCCCTACCAGTACATCGATTTCTGCGTCCACAAGCTGCTGCCCAGGGCGTCGCCGGGCCTCAAGCGCTGGTGGGCCGATCGCTATCACGGCAAGGTGCTTCCCACCGAGTTGGCGCGCCGGATCGTCACTCTCGATCACGAGATCAAGCGCACCGATCTCGAGCGGGTCATCCCTTACCCCATCGCTCGGGACATCGTCCTCACGGGCCCGCCCAACGTGGTCCTTCTGGACTGTCCGTGCCGGGCCGCCCATGAGAACCCCTGCCAGCCCACCGATGTCTGCATGATCGTGGGCGACGGCTCGTTTGTGCTCGAGCACCATCCGGGGCGGTCGCGCCGCATCGACCAGGCAGAGGCGCTGGCGGTACTGCAGGCGGAGCACGAGCGCGGACACGTGCACACGGCCTACTTCAAAGACGCCTGCGGCGGCCGTTTCTACGCGATCTGCAATTGCTGCCGCTGCTGTTGCGGCGGACTGGAGGCGATGCTCGATTACGGCGTGCCGATGGTCGCGTCTTCGGGTTACGTGGCCTCGGTGGACGAGTGGGCCTGCGTCGGTTGCGGCGATTGCGAGGCGGCGTGCCCGTTCGACGCGATCACCCTGGAGCCCAAGGCGACGGTGAGCTGGGAACGCTGCATGGGGTGCGGCGTGTGTGAGGGACGCTGCGAGCTGGGGGCCATCGCTCTCGTGCGGGATCAGGCGAAAGGGCTACCTCTGGATGTGTGGTCGATCGGGGTCGAACCCGACTGTCTATTGAACATCGAACATCGAACATCCGACATCGAACTTCGAAGTTATCACTGAACTCAGAACGCCGAACATCCAACACGAACGCAAAGGAGCCGGCAAAGCTATTTCAACGTTCAACGTTCAACTTTCGATGGTCAAGGCGCGAAGCGCCGCAGACTTGAAAGTTGGATGTTGGATGTCCGATGTTCGATGTTCATTAGGTATTACGAACCCGCAGCCGAGACTGAACCATGCCCGACCTGACCGATCTCTCGCAAGGCGACCTCTTCGCACCGCCCGACCCCATCGTCACCTGCCAGAGTATCGACCAGCTGCACGGCCTCATCCGCGAATGCACGAAGTGTGAAGAGCTGGCCGAGTACCGCACTCAGGCGGTTCCCGGGGTGGGGCCGGCCGACGCTCGTGTCGTGTTCATCGGCGAGGGGCCGGGGCGCTGGGAGGATCGGAAGGGCGAGCCGTTTGTCGGCGATGCGGGCGGCTATCTGACCGAGCTTCTCGAAAAGATCGGGCTCGACCGCGCCACCGTCTTCATCACCAACATCGTGAAGTGCCGGCCGCCGGACAACCGCAATCCGAAGACGCCGGAGATGGATAACTGCGCGCCCTACCTGGAGCGGCAGCTCACCTTGATCAAGCCCGATCTGGTGGTGTTGTTGGGGCGGGTCGCCCTGGAGCGCTTCTTTCCGAAAGAAAAGATCACCGAGGCCGCCGCGGTGCCGCGACGCAAGCTCGTCGGCGGCCGCGAGATCACCTTCCTACCGACGCTGCACCCGGCGTTCGGCATCCGGCGACAGGACCTCAAGCCGGAGATCGAACGCCAGTTCTGGAAGATCCGCGAGGTCCTCGACGAGCTCTAGCTACTCGTAACGCAGGATCGCCAGACCCGCGTTCGTCGCCGCCGTCAGGTTCAGCTGCAGATCCGCCGATTGGCCGGCCGCGTCCAGCTCGACGTAGAACGGGCTCGAGCCGGCCAAGAACTGCGAGATCTGGTTGTTGCGGAAGCTGGCGAACGTCTCCTGTCGCGGCTGCAGCGCGTAGACCGGCTGGCCTCCCTGATCGACCCGGAGGAGGCTGCGGAGCTGCCACTTCGGAATCTGGTAACGCTGCGACAGACCGGGAATCGTCTGGTCGTCGGCCCAGATGGCCACCGCAAAGTCGGCGAACAGCCGGAACATCGACTCGCTGGTCTGCAGCTCGACGTTCGCCACGCCGTCGGGTCCCGCCTGCGACATGTCACGAAAGATGAAATCGCCGTACTGATCGCCGATCCAGCGCAGAAACAGCCACCAGCCGCCGCGTTCACCCAGGCTCCCCTGACCCTCGTCCGCCGTGAGCGAAGCCGATTCGGGCTCTTGGAGGTAGCGCAGGGCGCGACCGAAGTTCGAGTCGTACAGATCGTCGGCCAGCGACGGGTCGCCGGAGTCGAAGATGAAATCGCCAGCGAGCTCTTCGGCCATGTGCGCCATGCCCTCGCTCAGCCACAAGCGCTCGAGCTGTGGCGGGCTGTTCTCGAAGACCTCGTAGCGGAAGTTGATCATGTGCTGGGTCTCGTGGACCATGACGCCGGGCAGCAGCTCCAGCGCCCGCTCGCGGCTGCGGGCGTCGCTGAACTGGCCGCTCGGGTCGGGCACCAGCCCGTAAAAGAGCTCGGCGCCGTTCGAGAACCGGCACTCGGGACAGTTAGCCGCGTTGGGCGGGAACAGGTCGAGCCCGAAGAAGAAGCCGACGATCACACCAGCCGCCCCGCGCGGCGTCAGCTTGTTGACGGTCGGCGAGAGCAGGACGATCACCTGGCCGTTGTTGTCCACGTCGGTCGGTTCTCCGAAGAAGTCGAGATCGACGTCCAGCAGCCGGCGGTCGTACAACTCACCGAGGAACTCGATGTCGGTGTCGGTGAGGCCGGACGCCGGTGCGGCGTCGTCGATGTAGAGCAGCGAGTTGACGCCGACGAACTTCAGCGTCGCCGTGATACGATCGAACTCGTCATCGGTCAGAACCGTGTCGGTGGTCGCGTCCACGTCGTTCAGGACCCAGAACTGTTTCTTGTCTCCGACCTCGGGCCCGGCGAAAAGCTGCCCGACGGGGGCTGCTGGCGGTTGGGCGGGTGCGATGACACGCGAGGCCAGCCGCCGCTCGAAGGCACGCAGCCGGGTGTCGAAGCTCGCCTCCATCGCCGGCGGCGTCATGCCCGCCTCCCTAAAGGCGACGTTGTTGGAACCCAGCGTCACCTGGAACGATCCCGTCTGCTCGAACTGGGCGCTGAGCGCCACCAGCAGATACTTGGCGGCGCCGCCGTCGGCCGGAAGCAGCGCGCACTGGACGTCGGTGGTCCCCTCGATGACCAGAACCTGCCCGACCTGGAACGGGTTGGCCGGAACCGTGACGTTCAGGCTGGCCGCCGCCGTTGTCGTGCCGCCCACGCGGACCCGCACGTCCACGGGGTCGATCGTCGCGCTGCACACGCCGGCGGGCGGAGGGACGACCGTTCGCAGGACCGCGGGCGCGCCGTCGACGCGGCTCGCCATCACACCCTCGACGCCATCGAAGAGTACGAGCGCCGTCATCGATGCCGGCAGGTTGTTGACCCGCACCTCGATGGTGTCGCCCGGATCGGCCTGCGCAACGGAGAGCGACTGGATGGTCGGGGTTGCGAGCGCGTTCAGGCCGCTGAAGTTGACCGGCTCGAGGCCGGCGACGGTGGCGCGAACCGTGACGGCCCCAGCGGCGCTCCCCAGGTGAACGCGCGTGCGGGCCAGACCGTCGTCGTCGGTCGGCGACGAGGAACGGGTGACCTCAGCCGAGCCCTGAACCACCTGCCAGCGCACCCGGGCCCCATCTTCGGCCGCCCCCGTTTGACGATTCCGCACCCGGACGACGAGCGGCTCGCCGAGTACGGTGCCGGCGATCCCGGTCTGGCTTCCGCCGGAGACGACGGTCAGCTCGAAGATTCTGGGATCAAGGCCGGGGTCCGTAGGGCCGTCGTCGCCGCAGGCGGCCACCAGCGCCGCGAGGGCCAGGATCAGCGGCCTGACGAGCTTCCGAGACATGTTCGATTCGTCCTCTCTTTTCAAAACGCGGCGTGCGCTCCGAACACCCTTCGCATTCGCCTTCGCCCGACATTTCACACCGGGCGTACCAGACCCCGGCCACAGGCGAGAAGATGCCGGACCGTCACCGCAGGGAGAGCAACGTGGGGGAAAAGTCGCGCGCAGCGGGTGCCGGAAAATCTATCCCCATCGACCCTGCCACGCCACCCGCCACATACCGAAACGCTTGAGAACCAGGCGGGTTCCGAGGTGGCTGCGGGCCCGGGCACGCCGGCGCCTCGGCGGCTCGGGCCGGCGCGGTTTGCTCGCGGCCGAGGGTCAGCCGCCCGGCGTCTCCACCTCGATGTCGGTGAGGTCGATGACGGGGCTTCCCAACAGGGAAGAGCGGCCGGTGCGGACCCGACCGACGACGGTCACGTACTCCAGAGGCCGCAGCCGCTCGGCGGCCGCGAGCAGCTCGTCCGGCACTGCGAGATAGACGAAGCCCGCGTCTCCGGCGGCGCCGCGTGCGTGGATGAAGGGCTCACCCTCCTCGAAGTCGCTACGGGCTCTTTCCGCCCGGCGCAGCGAGATGAACTGCACCCGCCAGCGGATCAGCGCGCCCTTGTAACGGCCGGGGTCGGCCCGGAGCTGGGCCGGCATGAGGCCGCCGGTGTCCGCCAGGTGGGTGGCGGAATCGAGAGCGGCGGGACCATAGACCCAACCGTCCACCCGAACGCGAATCCAATCCCCGGTGCGCCCCAGTACCTGAGCCTGCGCCCCGGGTCTCAGCCGCGCGATGCTGTCGCCGTCAGGCGACGCGTAGACGTCGAGCGGTGCCGCGGCAGTGATCAGCCCCGACTCGGCCAGCGGCGGGGTCGCCACCGGAGGTTGCGAGCCCGGGGCCGCCGGCCCGGTGGCCGCGGCGGGCCGGCCGCTCAGCTCGACCGAGCCCTTCCAGATCCAACCCCGGCGCTTGACCTGAAACCACCGACCGTCGGCCGCCACCCGCTCGAGCAGACAGCCCTCCAGCAGCCGCGCCTTGATCGGGCCCTGCGGCCGTCTCCGCAGGTTCTCCCCGCCGGCCGCCTGCACGCTGAGGTCGAATCCGTCGCGGTCCGTCTCTGACACCGAGGGCGCCCAGACCCAACCGCCCAGCTCGACCTCCAGCCAGCCGCCCTGCTCCGAGATCACGGTCAGCTCGGTGCCCCGGACGACGGTGGCCAGCTGAGTCCCGTTGGGATCCTTTCGGAAGTTCTCCTGCGCCACCCGTACCGTGGCGCTCACCTGGGGCTGCGCTGGAGCCGGGTAGGCGAGCAGCAGCGCCGCGGCCAGAGTCAGGCGGCCGCTGAGCGATCGTGTCACAGCGTTCATCGTCCCCTCCGCACACTCCGCATCGACACTCACCGTACCCCTGACGCCTAACGCCGGTGCCACCGGTTGTCAATCGGCCAGGCTGCCCTCTTTTGCACCCGGCCACGCCCGTGTAAACTGGCGTATGCTCTCGAGACCTTCAGATTGCCGCCGCCGGCTCGGCGTGCGGCCCTGGCGTCGCGCCGCGCTGGCTTCGCTAGCCGCTGCCCTCGCCCTGGCCGTACCGGCCGACGCCGCGGCCCAGCGGATCGCGTCGCCGTACCGCTTCGTCGAGCGCAAGCAAGATATCGGGCCCTTTACCAGCTATCTGTCCATGGACCGCGGGCGGGCGAACCTCGGGCCGGAGAGCGGGTTGCTCTACGGCGTGCGCTACGTTCTGCGCCTGACCGAGCCGCTGCGCTTCAGCGGCTTCGCCGCCTACTTTCCTGGTCAGCGCGACGTAATCGACCCAACCGGCGACAACGCGCCGTCCGTCGTCGGAAAAGAAGACCTGAATCTGCTTATCTTTTCGGGTCAGCTGCACCTCGTGCTGACCGGTACGCGGACGTGGCACAACCTCGCCCCCTATGTGATCGGCGGCCTCGGGTTGATCATCGATCTCTCCGGTGACCCGGCCTGCGCGACCGGTTCGACGGCCCCCGACTGCCAAATCGCCGTGCGCGAGCGCTTCGAGTTCGGCACCAGTTTTCTGGGCACCGGCGGGCTGGGTGTGATGTGGATCCCGAGCCAGCGCCTGGGCTTGCGGCTGCAGCTGACCGACATGATCTGGCGTCTTCGCGCTCCCGGAGAGTTCTTCGATCTGGGCCTGGCGCCGGAGACCGACTGGACCAACAACCTTGAGCTGAGCGCCGGCCTGGGGTTCTGGTTCTGACGTTGGCGCAGGTCGGCGATGCGCTGCGGATCACCAACGCACGGCCGCGCCGTGCACCAAACCTGGAGTTCATTATGAAGCTGCTTTCTTTGGCAATCGCAGTGGTCCTGGCAGCGCCGTCCTTCGTCCGAAGTCAGCAGTCCGAGTCGTCCCATGCCGACCCGGAAGCTGTGACGCTATACACGACGGCCATCGCGGCCCTAGTCGGCGACGCTGATCTCGCAGCGCCTTTCTACATCGCCGCTCGCGTCCACATCGGGGCCGGCCGGCTGCTCACGTCCGCGGCACCCGAGGCGGTTAGCCAGGAGCTGGCGGAGGCGGGCTACAGCGTGGAGATCGCCGAACTCGCCGAGAACGGGCTGTGGCAGGTCCCCCGCAACG
>CAYGAJ010000050.1:0-12563 GCA_964347815.1 uncultured Gemmatimonadota bacterium
AGATCCTTCGCCTCGACCGTCGGATCGAGCCACCGAGCCGTCGCCGGCCGGATCTGCGTGTAACCGATCGCACCCGCGGAGCTCACAGCCGTCCTGCGGAACCCGCTCTCGACCCGCACCAGGTTGAATGCCAGGTCCGGATTCACCCCTTCCGCCAGAGCGATATCGTAGATCTGCGTCGCCCGGTCGGCCGGGATGCTGAAGTCGCTCGAATAGCGCTGGATCAACTCCAGTCGCTCGACCTCCATCGCCTTCAGCTCGTTGTCGCTCGCCAGATCCCTCGCCCTGGCTTCCAGTAGCGCAACCTCGCTGCGAAGCTCCGCGCTCAATGCATGGCTCGCCTCGGGCACTCCGCTCACCGCGGTGGCCAGGACCAGGCTCAGCGCGATCACCAGCAACGCCCACACCGGGATCGGCACCTGGGCCAGCCTGGCACCCTTCAGCGGTAACCGTAAAGGCACCGCCTGGTTCTGCCACGTCGAGGAATACTGTCTCATCGTATCTTTTCCTGACTATCTCTGTTTTCCATTTCGTCCCCGCCTCGCCTCCTCACGGCCCTCGGCCTTCAAACGCCAGCGCGTCCGGTCCGGAAACCGCACGGCTCGCTTCCAGGCTCTACAACCTTTACGGCGTGATCCGAGTTCCAGTGTCCCCTTGGAACTGGTTTGGCTGAAGGCTCTCCCGGAGGTGGGAGCGGCGGTCCGGTCGGTCCGAAGATCGACGACCGGCGCCTCCAGCGAGGCCAAAGGCGGGTGCTGCAAGACCGTAGGAGATCCTACGGTTTTGGCCCGTTCCCCTCCACATCCGCACTATCGTCATGCCTCAGCTCCTTGGCCTCGGCGATGGTAGCCTATCTTACTGACACCGGCTATTCTTCCGGGCGGCGCCAGCTTCCACTCTGCCCTCCACTCTTCTCGACCAGCACGATCCGTTCCACTTCCATCCCGCGATCGGCGGCCTTACACATGTCGTAAACCGTGAGCAGGGCGGCACTTACGGCAACCAGCGCCTCCATCTCCGCTCCGGTTCGGCCCGTAAGGGCAACCCGGGCCTCGACCCTCACACCCGGAAGGTCAGGATCCAGGGTCAAAGATATATCAATTGCGTCGATTTGAAGAGGGTGGCAAAGGGGGATCCAGTTGGCCGTATTCTTGGCCGCGCTCACCCCGGCGATCTGCGCCACGGTCAACACGTCGCCCTTCGCGATGGCGTTTTGACGTATCGCCGCCAGGGTTTCGGGCTTCATTCGGATCGCACCAGCCGCCACGGCGGAGCGGCGCGAGGCCGGCTTGTCCCCGACGTCGACCATTCGGGCACGGCCCTGATCGTCCAGGTGGGTCAGCCGCCGCTCTTTCTTGGCCATCTCATCGGGTCTCTTGATCGATCGGCGCTCAGCGGGCCGCGGTCCGGCCCGGGCCGAGCCGCTGGAGGCTCGCCACGATAAGCTGCGGGTTGACGTTGCGCTCCACCAGTTCTTGGGCCATGTCCAGCGCCTCGATGCCGCGAATAATACGGGTGATGTCGGGCGGGCGCTGCCCCGCGAGGTCCGAGGCCGGGAGGCGGCCGGCGTCCGCATCCGCCCCGGCGGAAGCCGCCAGCAGGTCGCGGAGGGTGGTCCGGGCCTCGCTGAGGATCCGAGCGAAGGCGCCCCGCGCGCCAAACGGCCGGAAGCGGTGGGCGCTGGCGAGGCGAGCTTGGGGTTCCGTGCCCAGAAGCGCCTCGGCGAGCGCGATGGCGCTTTCACGCAGCTCCTCGTGATCGCTCTCCTGCAGCTCGAGGGCTCTGCCGATGGCCCCGCCGCTCTGACGTGCCAGCCTCGTCGCCTCGTCGGCCGTCAGCTCGAGCTTTTCGGCGAGGAACGCCGCGGCGCGCTCGATAGGCAGCGGGGACACACGGATCGCCTGCACCCGGGAGCGGATGGTGGGCAGCAAGGCGCCGGGCACGTCCGAGGTGAGGATGAGCGTGGTGTCGGCCGGCGGTTCCTCGAGCAGTTTCAAGAGGGCGTTGGCCGCCTCGTGGCTTCCCATCTGAGGAACGAGCCCCTCCGCGCGTCCGATCACCAGGACCTTGGCCGCACTGAGGGCGGCCGATTTCTGCGCCAGCCGCCGCATCGTGTGTACGGCGCCGATGTAGATGCCTGTGGCTCCTTCCGACTCTTCGACATAGAGGGGGTTGCCGCGACGCTCTTCCAGCGTCTCGGCGCGTTGGTCTTCCAGCTTCTGCTGCAGCTGTTCGGGGCTCGTCGCGCGCCGGGGCCGGGGCCCTGGGAAGAACCAGTGGACATCGGGGTGCTCGAGCCGGCCGCAAAGCTGGCACGGGCGGCAGATGCCACAAGGCGGAGGTGCGGTTCCGCGGCAGTTGAGGGCGGCGCCGATCCAGAGCGCCAGCCTCTGCTTGCCGACGCCTCTCGGTCCGTAGAGCAGCAGCGATTGAGCCAGCCGCCCGCGCTCCACGGCACGGGAGAGGCGAAGGCGCAGCTCCTCGTGCCCGCAGACGTCGAGGTATCCGCCGTCAGCCACGCACGTTCCTCAGCCAGGGGAGGGGATCGACCGGGCGGCCCCGCTCGCGGATCTGAAACTCGACGTGTGGGCCCTCGGGCGTGTTCGCGCCGCCGACGCGGCCGACGGTCTGTCCGGTGGTCACCATCGCGCCCTCGGACACGAGAATCTCGGACAGATACAGGTAGAGCGAGTAATAGCCGCCCCCATGGCTCAGTATCACCGAGGGTCCGTAGCTCAGGTAGGGCTGCGCGAAGACGACGGTGCCGGTGCTGACGGCGTTGACCGGGGTGCTCTCGGCTGCGGCGATTCCGATGCCGTTGCGGAGCAAGACGGTGCCGTCCTGGTATCGCTGGCGCCCGAAGCGGTAGATCAGCCGGCCTTCCGCGGGCCAATCGAGTCTTCCTCGCACGCTCGGCGTCAGGGTGCCCGCGGTGGGTGCCGAGGCGGCCAAAGCCTCGGCGGCCTCGCGCTCGCGTTCTAGCCGCTCGACCAGATTGGCCAGCTGGTTCTCGTCGTCCTCCAGCTTCTCGAGTCGACGGCGGGTGGTCGTCTGCAACCCACGCATCGCCTGCAGACGCCGCCGGCGCTCCTGCTCGAGGAAGTGGAGATCCTGCAGCTCCCTCACTTTGTCCTGTCGACCCTCACGCAGGCCCTGCACCTCTCGGCGCAGCCGTTCCCACTGCTCTTGAAGGCGGTCCTTCAGCTCCTCGATCTGGCTGACGAGCAGGCGGTCGTGCAAGGCGACCAGGTAGAGGTACTGATAACGGTTGATGAGGTCGCCAAAGTCTTCGGCGGCGAGCAGCACCTGGATCCCGGCGAGAGGGCCGCGTTTGTAGAGGTCGCGGGCCCGGCGGGCGAACAGCACCTTCTTCTCGACCAGTTCGTCCTGGGTCCGCAGGAGATCAGCGGTGACCGCGGTTACGCGCTGGTCGCGGATGGCGAGCTGGCGATCGAGCTCGCGCAACAGCGCCCCCTGGTTCGTGGCTTGCTGGTTGAGGTTGTCGAGCTCGGCGGTCACATCGTGCAGCTGCGCGGCGAGGGCGGTCATCTCCGAGCGGAGCCGTTGCTTCTCGGCGCGGATCTGCAGAAGCCGCTGCCGACTGTCTTTGATTTGCGTCTCCAGCGACTCGATCGGATCCTGACCCAGCGCGGGCGGCGCCGCCGAGAGCACGGTCAGGGCGGTGACGGCGACGGCCAGGCGAAGACGTACTCTATTCATATCTCATGAGGTGACGGCGCAGCGCGAAGCCGCTGGCCACCGTTCCGAGCAGGGCTCCGACCGCGGCGCCGCCGGCCGTCCAGGACAGCGGCAGCCACTGCAGATCGACCAGCGAGCCATCGACGACGCGAAAGGCGGCGTAGGTCAACAGCAAGGCGAGCAAACCGCCCGCCAGGCCGGTGATGAATCCTTCGAGCAGGAACGGCCGGCGGATGAACCCGTCCGTGGCGCCGACGAGGCGCATGATGGCGATCTCTTCACGTCGCGCCAACACCGCGACGCGCACGGTGGTGCCGATGATCAGGATGGCGACGACGGCGAAGGCGATTCCGAGGATGAGGGCGACGGCGGCCCCGAGCCTGCGCAACTGATAGATCTTCTGCACCCACTCGCGCCCGTACTGCACATCCTCGACGAACGGGTAAAGCGCGATCAGCTCTGCGACACGCTGGACCGATTCGGGGTCACGCGAGCCCGGCTGAAGGCGCACTTCCAGCGAGGCGGGCAACGGGTTCAACTCGAGGTCCGTGAACACATCTCGGAACTCGGCCAACTGTTCCATCGCTTTCCGCATCGCCTCGAACTTCGAGATGTGGGTGATGCTCTCCACCTCGGGGAACGAGCGAACGTCGTTCTGCAGGACTTCGAGCTGCGAGGCGGAGACGTCGTCGCGAAGGTAGGCGACCACTTCGACGCGGCGCTCGATGTCCTGGAGCGTGACCTCGAGGTTGAAGGCGATGACGCCGAAGGTGCCGATGACGAAGAGGCTCAGCCCGATACTGGTCGCTGAGAGGATCGCGAGTCCGGGTGCCCGGCGCAGCGCGGCGACTGCCTCGCGAATGCTATGTAGAGCCATCCGCGTTGCCGGAGTCGTAGACGATCGCGCCCTCTGAGAGCTCGATCACCCGGTACTGGGAGTGGCGGCGAACCAGGTCGAGGTCGTGGGTGGCCATCAAAACGGCGGTCCCCGAGGAATTGATGTCGCGAGTCAACTCGAATATTCCGCGCGCCGCCCGCTCGTCGAGGTTGCCCATCGGCTCGTCGGCCAGCAGGACGACGGGGTCGTGGATCAAGGCGCGGGCGAGAGCCACGCGCTGCTGCTCGCCGCCGGACAGCTCGTCGGGGTAGGCGCCGGCCCGCGCGGCGAGGCCGACCTGGGCGAGCAGCCGCTGGACCTTGCCCTTGATCTCGCTGCGTCGCGTGCCCGAGACCTCGAGGGCGAAGGCCAGGTTCTCGGCGATCGTCCGATTCCTGAGCAGGCGAAAATCTTGAAAGACCATACCGACCCGGCGGCGCAGCAGAGGAATCTCGCGGCGCCGAATGCGTTTCGACGAATAACCGGAGACCCGAACCTCGCCGTCACTCGGCCGCTCGGCCATGTGGACGAGCCGAAGGACGGTGCTCTTGCCGGCACCAGAGGGGCCCGTCAGGAAAGCGAACTCGCCCTTGGCCAGGTGGAACGACACGTTCTTCAGGGCCAGCCCCGAGCGCGGGTAGTCCTTATAGACGTTGATGAGCTTGATCACGAAACACGTTCCCCGACGGCGGAACGAGAGGCAGGGGTGGCCTTCATTCGCTGCGCAATCTATCGGGGCGGGACGAAGACGTCAAAGCGCCCCGCGCGAAGTGAACGGCCGCCTCCAGGGCACTGCGCATCGAGGAGGCGTCGGCGCGGCCACTGCGCGCGATGTCGAAAGCTGTCCCATGATCGGGTGAGGTCCTCGGGAACGGCAGGCCCAGAGTCACGTTCACCGCTCCACCGAAGGCGGCGGTTTTGATAGCGGTCATCCCGATGTCGTGGTAGGGGGCCAGGACAGCGTCGAACTCGCCGCGCATCGCGCGATGGAACACCGTGTCGGCCGGGATGGGGCCGTAAGCATCGATGTCCTCGGCATTCAGTTGAGCGATGGCGGGCTCGCAGACCCGGGCCTCTTCGTCGCCGAAGATGCCGCGCTCGGACGCGTGAGGGTTGAAGGCGCACACCGCCAGCCGCGGCTGCTCGATGCCCCACCAGTGCCGTAACCCGTGGTCGGCGATGCGGCCCGTGGCGCACAGAAGATCGACCGTGTAGATCTCCGGCACTCGGCGCAGGGGGACGTGGTTCGTTACGAGCATCACCCTGAGCGGAGACCCCCGCGGCGTCTTGTCCACGGCCATGCACAGAACGGTCTTTGGCGTTCCGGTCATGTCGGCGAGCATCTCGGTGTGCCCGGGCCATTTGAATCCGGCCGCCGCCACCGCGTACTTGGAGATCGGCGCCGTGCAAATCGCGTCCACCGACCCGTCCATCGCCAGCGCGACCGCTCGCTCGATCGCCGCCACCGAAGCGGCCCCAGCGGCTTTTTCATCACCGCCTTCCTGCCAGCGCCCGGTCGCCACCAGCTCGAAGCCCTCGGTGTCGACTTCGACCCCTTCGGTGTCGACGGCGCCTTCGGGCCCCACCAGCAGGATGTCGGCGTCGATGGGGGTCGGTTCCCAGATCGCGCGGATCGCCACCTCGGGACCGACGCCTCGCGGATCGCCCAGGGTAACGGCGATACGCAATCGCCGCTGGGCGTCGGGCGCCTTCACGTCACGATCGCGTGATTGGGAAGTCATCGAGTCGCGTTTCGATGTACGTCGATTCACGGAGCTGGTCCACCACTTTCTTGAGCATTTGATCCTGCTGAATCTGAACGCGGAGCGTCTCTCGCACGTCGTCTAGGGTCCATTCGCCGCCCGGGCTGCGGTCCGTCAAGATGGCGACGATCCATTTGCCCTCTTCCAAGCCCGGCGCCGGCAGCTGCAGCGGTCCGAGCAGGTCACCGACCTCGGCGTCACGAACCACGGCCAGGTATTCGGGCGGCAACCGATCCTGCGGGTAATTCGTGAGCGTCGCACGTTCCTGTGGGTCGCCGTAAAGGTTGATCAGTGAGTCGGGGTCGGCGCCGGCCCGCAACGCGTCGGCGATCTCTTCCGCGAGTTGCCGGCTCCGATCGGCATCGGCGTCGGTCATGGTGGGCCGAATCAGGATGTGCCGGGCGAAGCGTTCGTTGCCGCGTATCCGTTCCAGCTTGATGATGTGGAGCCCGACCGAGGTCTCGACCAGGTCGCTCAGCTGTCCGGCGCGCATCCGGTACAGCGCTTCGCCGAATTCCGGCAGCAGATCGGCACGTCGCACCCAGCCCAGCTCGCCCCCCTTCGGACGCGTCGCCGTGTCGTCGGAGTATTCGCGAGCCAGGCGCTCGAAATCCTCGCCCGAGCGTGCCCGGGACAGCGCCTGCTCGCCTCGCTCTCGCGCCAGCAGCATCGCGTCATCGGACGCACGGGGGGTGAGGATCACCTGCTTGAGGCTTACCGTCGCGGGCTTGGGCCCCAGCAGCTCCTTCTGGGCTTCGAACACCGCGCGTATCTCGTCTTCGCTCACGGGCACGGGTTGCAGTTCCGATACCCGCTGTTGCAGGTAACGCTGCGTCAGGATCTCGGAGCGCACCTGCTCGGTCATACGGATACGAAACTCGGCCGAGGTTATCCCCTCGCGCAGCAGCGCCTGCTGAAAGTCGGCTTCGGAGCCGAACTGCCGCCGCACCTGAGCGAGACGGTCGTCGACCACATCGTTGATCTCCGACTCGGACACCGTGATCCCTTCGCGCCGGGCGTGGACGACCAACAGCACCTCGTTGACCTTCTGCTCCAGAGCCTGGTCCATGAACGCGGCGAGCGCGTCCGGCTCTTGTGGCGGACGAACGCCCTGAGCCTGCAACCGAAATAGATACTCCTGCAGCTCGCTTTGCAGGATCGCGGTGTCGCCGACGACGGCGATGATCCGGTCGACCAGCTCCGAAGGGTCTTGGACCGCTGCCGGCGCGGGTGAAGGGATCGCGGCGAGAAGGCCCACCGTGGCCAGGGTGCCGAGGGTCCGCATGAATCCGCCTGATGTTCGGATCACGATCTAATTCTCGTTTTCAGCCGCCGGGGCGGCACCGGGCTCTCCACCGCTACCCGCGACCGCCTGACGCAGTGACAGCAGGCTTTCGACCACGCGGGGGAATCGATCGGGATAGACCTGAACGACATGTCCGCGCCGTAGCGCCGGGGTGATCTGCAGCACCGGGACCGGGCTGCGCTGACGGTTCAGGACTTCGAGGATGGCACGATCGACGGCGTCCTCTACCGAGACGCTGTCGGCGACTAGCAGTAAGCGTCGCAGGCCCGCCGTCACGGCCGAAGCGTACATCTGTCGCTGAGCGTCGGCTCGCAGGCTGTCGAGCATCGCTTCGTCGAGCGTGTGACCTCGGTTCCGCGCCGCGGCGACGAGCAACTCGTTGCGGACCAGCTCGCGCAACACGCCGTCGACCCCGGCAGAGTCGGAGCCGCTGATGAAACGCCGTGTATTCTGTGAACCTTGGGTAACGAAATCCGCATATTCTCCCACGGTCAGAGCGCCGCCCCGATAATGTACCAGGACCGCGCGACGTTCGGCGGGCGTGAGCCTCGAGATTCGAGGATCCATGATCAGCTGCTTGGCCCGCGATACCGCGCCCGGTGCGACCGTCAGATTCGCCGCTTGGCGCAGCGAGTCGATGTAGGCCGCTTCGAGCTCACTCGCCCGCTGACTGGTGAGCTCATCCTCGTACTCCTCACGCACCGTCTCGAAGTCCGGTGCCTGACGGTCTGTCGCTTTCAGGATGTGATACCCGATGGCCGACCGCACGGTTTCACTGACTTCTCCGGGCTGCAGGGCGAACGCCGCCGCCTCGATTTCCGGCAGGTGCCGGCCTCGTTGCAGCCAGCCCATCCGCCCGCCGCGCGGCGCCGTGCTCGGGTCGTCGGAATAATCCCGGGCCAACTCGTCGAAGTCTTCACCCGCCTGCGCCCGCGCCTGGATATCGGTGGCCAGGCGGCGAAGGCTGTCGCGCTCCGCCGGCGTCGCGGTGTCCGGGACGCGGATCAGTATGTGCTGCGCCTCCACGCGGATGTACGGCTGCTGACGCTCGTAGGCGCGACGCAATTCCTCCTCGCTCATCTCGGTGCGCGAAAGAATGACGTCCTGTCGAAGGTTCCAGACAAGCTCCTGGCCGCCGGGCAGCTCGATGAGCGGGCTCACATCGACGTCATCCAGTGAATCGGGGCTCAGCAGCTGATCGACCAGCAAGGTGTAGCTGATCCAGTATCCGGTCAGGACGTCCACGGCCGTCGCAGTCGCCGGCACTATCCGCTCCGGGACGGCGGCCATGAGCGTGGCGGCTCGATCGATCGTCAAGGTATGTCCATCGACCCGAGCGACAGCCTGTTGGTGACCCTCCATGCCCTCGCGCGCCGCGCTGCAAGCGCCGGCGGCCGCGACCAGGTGGAGGATCAGGAACACGTATCCGTTTCGCCTCATCTTCATCCCGTTCTCATCAGTTCACGTTGCTCTTCGAGTATTCGCTCCAGCGCTTCCACCACGATGTGGGTGATGTCCGCCACGCCCGGCGCCCGAAAGACCAGCGACAGCGGTTGGAGCCGACGAACTTCGACCTCCACCTCGCGCCCGGCCAGCGTCTCTCGCAAGGCTGTCAATCGCGGAATCGAGCCGCGACGGAAGTTAACCCTCGCCGAGTCCGTTGTCGCCAGCACCCGCTCGACGCCCAGTTGGCCGCCCAATATCCGGATGCGCGAGGCGGCGATCAGCCGCTCCGCTTCGGGCGGCAGCCGGCCGAACCGGTCACGCAGCTCTTCCGCAAGCTCGTCCAGCTCGTGCAGCCGCGTCGCTTTCGACAGCCGCCGGTAAAGGTCGAGCTTCTGTGCCTCGTCCGGGATGTAGCTGTCGGGTATGTAGCTGGCCCCGGAGAGCGAGACCTCGGGTGCCTGCGGCCGGGTACGCTCGGCGTCGTCTCCGGCGCGCAATGCCGCAACGGTGTCCTCCAGCAGCCGCAAATACGTGTCGAAGCCGACCGCCTGAGCGAAGCCTGATTGCTCGGAGCCCAACAGGTTTCCGGCGCCTCGAAGCTCCAGGTCCTTGAGGGCGAGGCGGTACCCGGCCCCTAGCTCGGTGTGCTTCTCCAACAGCTGGAGCCGGCGCTCGGTCTCGGGCGGCAAGTTGGGCGGTACGACCAGGTAACAGAAGGCGCGCTGGTGCGAGCGACCGACGCGGCCTCGCAGCTGATACAGCTGGGCCAGCCCGAAGTAGTCGGCTCGATGGATGATCATCGTATTGGCGTTGGGGACATCGAGGCCGTTCTCGATGATCGCGGTGGCGACCAGGACCTGCGTATTCCCCTGCAAGAACTCGCTCATCGCCTTTTCGAGCTTGCGCTCGGGCATCTGTCCGTGCGCGACCGCGATGCGCAGGTCGGGCATCAGTCGCCGGACCTTGGCCGCGACCTCCTCGATCGACTCGACCCGGTTGTGCACGAAAAAGACCTGGCCAGCGCGATCGACCTCCAGCCGGATGGCGTCCTCTATCGTCTCGTCATCCCAGTTCATCACGTGGGTGATGATCGGCCGCCGATTGCGCGGCGGCGTCCGGATGAGCGAGAGGTCACGCAGCCCGCTGAGCGAAAAGTGAAGCGTGCGGGGGATCGGCGTGGCCGTCATCGTGAGCACGTCGACGCTGCGCTTGAGCGCCTTCAGCCGCTCCTTCTGAACGACGCCGAACTGCTGTTCTTCATCGATCACCAAGAGACCGAGATCTTTGAAGCGCACGTCCGCTGACAATAGGCGGTGGGTGCCCACGGCGATGTCCACCGACCCCTCGGCCAGGCGGCGAAGAACCGCCGTCACCTCGCGCTGTGTGCGGAAGCGTGAGAGCGACTCGATCACCACCGGGTAGTCCGCGAGCCGGGCGCGGAACGTCTGGAGGTGCTGTTCGACGAGCACGGTGGTCGGGGCGAGCACGGCCACCTGCTTTCCATCCTGAACCGCTTTGAACGCGGCACGGATGGCGACCTCGGTCTTCCCGTATCCGACGTCACCGCAGATCAGCAGGTCCATGGGCCGCGGCTGCTCCATCGAGCGCTTGACCTCCTCCGCCACGCGCTCTTGGTCGGGTGTCTCGTCGTAGATGAACGCCGCCTCCATCTCGCGCTGCCAGCGCGTGTCGGGGCTGAACGCGTGCGCCTCGCTGACTCGGCGCGTGGCGTAGAGCTCCAGCAGCTCGGCCGCCATCGTCTGAATTGCGTCCTGTGTCCGCTTCTTCAGCTTCTGCCAGCTGCGGCTGCCCAGGCGGTGAAGCCGTGGCATCGGCCGATCCGCGCCGTCTTCGACGTCAGAGATCCAGCGCTCCACCAGGTCGGCTCGGTAGTGCGGCACCCGCAGCAAGTCGCCCGCCGCATACTCGATCACCAGCGTCTCCAGCTCCTCGCCCCCGACACTGACGCGCTCGAGCCCGCGGTAACGTCCGATGCCGTGGTCGAGGTGCACGACGTAATCGCCGGGCGAGAGCGCCGACATCGCCTCCAGCGCGGCCCGGCTCGCGGTCCGGGGCCGCCGCTGCGGCCGGCGCGCGCGACGAAAGATCTCGTGATCGGTGAAGAACCAGAGCGGAGGATCAGCCTGGCGGATCAGGAAGCCAGCGGCAAGCGGACTGAGCCCCAGCGTGACATGCGCGAGCAGCGAGCGTCCGGCCGCCTCCTCGAGTATCTCTTCTAGGCGCTCCAGCTGGCCTTGGTTGTCGCAGAGGATCACGGCCCGCCCGCCGGCCCTCACCGCCGTGCGCAGCGCGTCGATCAGCCGATTGATGCGACGGTCGATGGCGGGCGCCGGCTCGATTCCGAAGTCGATCGCCGCCGGCTCCGAGGTGGCGTGAACCAGCGTGGCGAACCGGCTCAGCCGCGCCTCGACCTCGTCCGGTGCGACCTGGTAGCGTTCGGGGGTCTCCGTTCTGCGCCTCAGCTCGTCCCAGCTCCGGCGGCGCTCGGCTGCCTCCGACTCGACGTTCATCCGAACGACCAGCGCCGAATCGGGCAGCAGGTCGAGCAGACTGCCCAGCTGCTCCTCTTCGGCTCGGCCCGCTTCACCTGGCGACCCACCCCCGCCAACAGGGAAGCTCACGGGAAGCAGCCGCACCGAGTCGAGCTGCGCGATCGATCGCTGGTCAAAGGCGTCGAACGAGCGCATCGAGTCGATCCGGTCTCCCCAGAACTCCAGCCGCACCGGATCGAGCGTCGTGATCGGATAAACGTCCAGGATGCCGCCGCGCACCGAGTACTCGCCCACCGCCTCCACCATCGGCGCCTTGCGATAGCCGGCTCGTTCCAGCAGCGCGATCAGATCCTCCCGGTCAACCTCCTGACCCGGGGCGAGGCGCAGCTCCAGCTCCGCCCAGTCCGCCGGTATGGGGAAGCGCTCGGCCAGCGCCCGGCCGGTGGTCACGAGCAGCCGGGTTCGGCCGGCGTGCAGGGACCCCACCGCCTCGACCCGGCGCGCGGAGATCTCAATGTGGGGATCTTCAAGCTCGGGGTGGACCGCCTCGCGCTGCGGAAAGACACGCGCTTGCCCAGCGGCCAGCGCCTCGAGATCCGCCTCGACCTCTGCGGCGACCGCCGCGCTCGGCGCCACGAGCAGGATGCTGCGTCCCGCGGCGCGCTCGACCAGAGCGGCGCACAGCACCACCAGCGACGAGCCGCCCAGGCCGGTGAGGCGTAGATGTGCGCCGGGCGCGGGCAGCCCTTCGGCCAATCGCCCGAACTCAGGGATGCTGCGCAGGCTGTCTATGATCACGGACACGTCGAACGCTGACTGAGGTCGTAATTCGCTGCCGCAGCCCTCGGGCGGGACTAACCTTCAGCGGCCGAACCACCGGGCTCGGCGGCGCGGCGTCGCCCGACGGCGGCCAAACTCACCTCGACAATAGAAACGAGCACCAGAAGCACAACAAGGGG
>CAYGAJ010000051.1:0-12443 GCA_964347815.1 uncultured Gemmatimonadota bacterium
GTCACCTACATGTTTCTTCACGGTGGCCTGTGGCACCTGGCGTTCAACATGATCGCCCTGTTCTTCTTCGGTCCACGGCTCGAGGCCAGACTGGGGGGCCAGCACTTCTTGGGGCTGTACTTCGCCAGCGGAGTCGCGGGCGCCTTGCTCTCCCTGCTGACGCCGAGCGTGCCGATCGTGGGGGCGTCGGGCGCCGTTTACGGGGTGCTGCTGGGCTTCGCGCGCATCTGGCCGCGCGATCAGATCTTTATCTGGGGGGTCTTCCCGATCGAAGCACGCTGGTTGGTGGCGATCATGACCGGGCTGTCGCTGTACGGGGGGTTCATCGGGCGTGGCGGCGGGGTCGCCCACTTCGCGCACCTAGGCGGCTTCCTCGGCGGTTTCCTCTATCTCAAGTGGATGGACTACCGTTCGCCTGCGCGGCGATTCAAGGCCAAGGTGAATGCGCCGGCCCGACGCAGCACCGGTGCTGACGGTGCCGATCTAAAGCGCTGGCAGAAGATTCAACGCGAGGATCTCCACCCGGTCAACCGTGACGAGCTTGACCGCGTGCTCGCCAAGATCGAATCGACGGGCGTCGCTAGCCTGACCGCTGACGAGCGGGCGTTCCTGGACCGTTTTACTCCGGACTAGCCTGTCTGCGTCGGGCCTTGGCTCAGGCCCCATTCGAAGGTATGCTGTGCGTTAATGAGGTGAGACGTCGACGCCCTGGGACGTCTTGACGTGGATCATGAGACGCTGAGTGATGAGCGAGCGTTCGGTCGTCAGGGACGATTTCGATGCGGTCATCTTCGATCTGGACGGCGTGGTGACGCGGACCGCCACGGTGCACGCACGCGCCTGGAAGCAGGTATTCGATGACTTCTTGCGCGAGCATGCCGAGCGATCCGGCAAGCGCTTCGAGCCGTTCGAGATCGACGTGGACTATCCGCAGCACGTAGACGGCAAGCCACGCTACGATGGCGTTCGGGATTTCCTGGCCAGCCGCGGCATCGAGCTGCCCGAGGGCGAGCCGGATGACCCGTCGGACCGGGCGACGGTGTGTGGCCTGGGCAATCGCAAGAACGAGCTCTACAACGAGCTGCTGGAGTCGGGCGGCGTGGAGATATTCGAGGACACCATCGAGCGCATCCGAGACTGGCGGCGACTCGGTTTCAAGACGGCGATCGTCTCGTCGAGCCGGAACTGCGCTGCGGTGCTCGATGCGGCGGGATTGACCGACCTGTTCGATGTCCGGGTGGATGGATCGGTCGCGGCCCGGCTCGGATTGGAGGGAAAACCGGCTCCGGACATCTTCCTCAAGGCGGCGGAGCTTCTAGGCGTCGAGCCCGCGCGGGCCGTTGTCTTCGAGGACGCGGTGTCGGGGGTGGAAGCCGGTCGAGCGGGCGGGTTCGGTTGGGTGGTCGGAGTCGACCGGGTGGGTGCGAAGGAGGTTTTGCTCGAGAGCGGCGCCGATACGGTGGTGAGCGACCTGAGGGAGCTGCCGACCGAGGGCCTGAGATCATGATCGAAGGACATCGTGAGGGCACGCGAAGGGCGGACGAGCTTCCCTCGGCGCTGGCCTCGGGCGAGGCGATCGCTGCAGCGCTGGCGGGGAGGTGGCCCGCCTTTTTTCTGGACTACGACGGCACGCTGACACCGATCGTCTCGCAGCCCGAGGATGCATTGCTGGCGGACGACGTGCGGCAGGTTCTGCGCGAGCTGGCCGGTTTGTGCACCGTGGCGATCGTCAGCGGCCGCGACCGGGCGGATGTCGAACCGCTGGTGGCGCTGGACAGTTTGGTGTTTGCGGGCAGTCACGGCTTCGACATCCGGGGTCCAAACGGTCTGCGGCTGGAGCACGAGGGCGGCCGCGCCTGTCTGCCTGCTCTCGAGAAGGCCGAGAGCGAACTGCGGTCCGCCTTGGAGACGATCGTCGGGGCACGCGTGGAGCGGAAACGATTCGCGATCGCCAACCACTATCGCAACGTGGCCGACGCGGATACCCCGAGGGTCGAGCGCGTCGTCCGTGAAGTGGCGGCTCGATATCCGACGTTGCGCATCTCACACGGGAAAAAGGTCTTCGAGCTCAGACCGGACATCGACTGGGACAAGGGCCGTGCCGTGCTCTGGCTCCTGGAAGCGCTCGGGCTTGATGACTCGAAGGCTCTGCCCTTCTATCTGGGCGACGATGTGACCGATGAAGATGCGTTCCTTGCACTCGCCGACCGCGGGATCGGCGTGCTCGTGGGCAGACCTTCGTACCTGACGCACGCAACCTACGGCTTGCGTGATACGGAAGACGTGCGGCAGTTTCTGGAGCGAATGGTCAGAACCCTGAGGGACATGCGATGACGGATGGGTGGAGACTGGTCTATGAAGGGTGGAAGCCGGAGGAAGAGCCTCTGCGCGAAGCGCTGTGCACCCTCGGCAACGGCTATTTCGCGACTCGGGGCGCGTGGAGCGCGGTGAAGGCGGGTGGGGTCCACTATCCCGGCACTTATCTGGCTGGCGGCTACAACCGTCTGAAGACCGAGATCGCCGGTCGTGTGATCGAAAACGAGGACCTGGTCAACTGGCCCAACTGGACTTTCCTCACTTTCCGCGCGGAAGGGGGCGAGGACTTCGCGCCGGGATCGGTCGAAGTTCTCGACTACCGGCAGGAGGTCGATCTCAGACGAGGCATCCTCGAGCGGACGATCCGTTTCCGCGATCGTGATGGGCGTACGACCTCGCTTCGCAGCCGGCGCCTGGTGCACATGGCTGAAATGCACCTGGCGGCGATCGAATGCACCATCACCCCGGAGGACTGGTCCGGTCCCCTGATCGTGCGGTCGGCGCTGGACGGTCAAGTCGGAAACCACGGCGTGGAGCGCTATCGCGACTTGGACGGCCGGCATCTCGAGCACCTCCAGACAGAACAGGTCGGCGATGAAGGGATCTGCCTGCTGGTTCAGACTCTGCAGTCACGGATCGAGATGGCCCAGGCCGCGCGTACCCGGGTTCTCGGCGGATCGGAGCAGGTCGAGGCGACACGGGAGACGCACGAGGAGTCGGGTTACATCGAGCAGAGGCTTGGCTTGCCGTGTCGCGAGGGCGAACCTCTGACGCTCGAGAAAGTCGTGGCGGTCTACACGTCTCGAGATTGGGCGATCAGCTCCCCGGCTTACGAAGCGGGGCGCGCGATCGAGCGGGCGGGATCGTTCGATGAGCTGGCGCGGACCCACAGCCTCGCTTGGGCTCGACTCTGGCACCGCTGTGATATCGAGCTCGAAGGTGTACCGGAGGCGCAGCTGGCGCTGCGGGCTCATATCTTTCATCTGCTGCAGACCGTATCGCCCAACACGGTTGAGCTCGATGTCGGCGTCCCGGCCCGTGGCCTGCATGGCGAGGCTTACCGCGGGCACATCTTCTGGGATGAGCTTTATATCTTTCCGTTCCTCGATTTGCGGGTGCCGGAGATCGCCCGGGCCCTGCTGATGTATCGCTACCGCCGCCTGCCCGAAGCACGGCGGCTGGCGCGTGAGGCGGGGTTCCGTGGGGCGCTGTACCCCTGGCAGAGTGGCAGCGATGGCCGGGAAGAGAGCCAGGTGGTCCATCTCAACCCCAAGTCGGGCCGCTGGATTCCGGATGACACCCATCTGCAGCGGCACGTGAACGCCGCGATCGCCTACAATGTCTGGCGCCATTACCAGAGTACGGGACGCCGCGACTTCATCTGCGCCTACGGTTCGCGGATCATTCTGGAGATCGCCCGCTTTTGGGCCAGCGCCGCCACCTACAGCCCACCGCGCGACCGCTACGAGATTCGCGGTGTGGTGGGCCCCGACGAGTACCACACGGCATATCCCGATTCGACGCGGGCGGGTCTCGACAACAACGCCTACACGAACGTGATGGCCGCGTGGGTTCTCGAGTGCGCGGGTCGTGTGATCGAGCTGCTGGACGAAGATTGTCGGCGAGAGATCTTCGAAGACCTCCAGGTGACCGGCGACGAGATCGCGGAGTGGGATCGGATCAGTCGCCGTTTGTTCGTGCCCTTCCACGACGACTACATAATCAGCCAGTTCGAGGGGTACGAGGACCTGGAAGAGTTCGACTGGGAAGGCTATCGGGCAAAATACGGGGATATCCACCGGCTCGATCGAATCCTTGAGGCTGAAGGTGATTCAGCCAACCGGTACAAAGTCAGCAAACAGGCCGATGTCCTGATGCTTCTCTACCTGTTTTCGGCGGAGCGACTCGCCCAGCTCTTTGAGCGGCTCGGCTACGCGTTCGACCCTTCGTGGATACCCAAGAACATCGAGTACTACCTTCGTCGCACATCCCACGGTTCCACACTGAGCGCGTTGATCAACTCCTGGGTGCAGGCGCGTTCGGACCGAAAGCGAAGCTGGCGTTGGTTCGAGGCCGCCTTGATGAGCGACCTGAAGGATGTGCAGGGCGGCACGACGGCGGAGGGTATCCATCTCGGTGCCATGGCCGGCACCGTGGACATCATCCAGCGCTGTTACAGCGGGCTCGCGATGCGGGAGGGAGTGCTGTGGCTGAACCCCGCGCTTCCCAAAGAGCTGCCCAGCTTGCGGTCTCGCATCCAGTATCGAGGTCACTGGTTCACGCTTCACATGAACCACCAGAAGCTAACCGTGTCGTTCGAAGGCGCCTGGTCGCCGTATGCGCGGATCGGTGTCGATGGGAACATCTACACCTTCAAACGCGGCGAGACCAAGGAGTTCGATCTGATCGGCAAAGAAGCGAGACGGGCTGAATCAACAGCGCAACCGAAGTGACCGCTCGACCGCAGCGGGGCTCGAAGCCAGAATAGCCGCCGCACCACCGCTGGATCATCTGCGCGAGGCGGGTGTGTATGGGGTCAGAGCGCGGGGGCCCAGCTCTCCGATTCGAAGCTGCCCGGCACCGCGTAGGCGTTCCGTAGGTACTGCGAAACCACCCGCTGGGTATTGAAGAAAGAGGCGTTCAGGGCGATCGCCGACCGCATGACTTCGGCGTAGGCGGTCGGGCTTTGATAGAATAGGGGAACGATCACCGACTCGAGCTTCTCGTAGAGGCCGGCGATCTCGATCGCTTCATCCATCGTGCTGCCGTCCCGGGGCAGCACCGACCAGCCGGTCACCCCCTCGATGTGCCCCTCGATCCACCAGCCGTCCAGCACGCTCAGGCTCGGCACCCCGTTGCAGGCGGCTTTCATGCCGCTGGTGCCGGATGCCTCCTGCGGACGTCGCGGCGTATTGAGCCAGAGATCGACTCCGGAGCACAGGTACTTCGCCACGTTCATGTCGTAGTTCTCGAGAAAGACCACCCTCACGTCTTCTCCCAGCTCCCGACCCACTGCAACGATGCGCCGGATCAGGTCTTTGCCGGGCTCGTCGCGAGGGTGGGCCTTTCCGGCGTAGATGATTTGAAGACGACCGACGCGCTGCGCGATCTCCTTCAGCCGCCCTGGGTCTCTTAGGAGCAGATCGGCGCGCTTGTACGGCGTCGCACGGCGCGCAAAGCCCAACGTCATCACGTCCTCGGCCAATCGCACGCCGCTGATCCGCTCCACCTTGCGGAGGAGATCCTGCTTGGCACGCTTGTGGCTTTCCTGGATCTCCTCCAGCGGCATCTGGATCGCGTACCGCAGGTAGCGGTTATCGTGCCGCCAGCCCGGCGTGTGACGGTCGAAAAGCTCGCAGAACGGCTGAGCCGTCCAGGTAGAGGCGTGGACGCCGTTGGTGATCGCGTGTATGGGGTAGCCCGGAAACATGTCGACTGAGACCTCGCCGTGCCGCATCGAGACGCCATTCACGTAACGCGACAACCGCAGTCCCAGATAGGTCATGTTCAGCGTGCCATCGATAAGGCACCCTCCGTCCCGCAGATTGCGTGTTCGGTTCTCACCGAGAACGTTGGTCACCAGATCAAGCGCGAACTGGTCGTGTCCTGCAGGGACGGGGGTATGCGTCGTGAAGATACAGCGACGTCGAACCGACTCGATGGCTTCGGCGTCCACCTGCGTGTGCTCGGGCCCCAACTGTTCTTGCAGCAGCGCCAGCGTCAGGAGCGCCGAGTGACCCTCGTTCATGTGGTAAACTAGATGCTTGGCGTAGCCGAGCGCTTTCAGCACGGCCACCCCGCCGATGCCGAGCACCGTCTCCTGGCAAAGCCGGTAGCGCTGGTCGCCGCCGTACAGTTGATCCGTGAGTGTCTGGTCCCAATCGCTGTTTTCGGAGAGCTTTGTGTCGAGGAGGAGCACCGGGAGGGCATGGCCGTCGATTCCGCGCACGTAGAATCGCCACGGTCGGATGCTGACCTCCCGTCCCTCGACCGTCACGCGAACGATGGTGTGCAGCGGTTCGAGCAGCTCCTCCGGCGACCAGTAAGTCGGGCTCTCGGATTGGTTGCCCGCCGCATCGATCCGCTGAGTGAAGTAACCCTTGCGGTGCATCAAAGTGACGCCGACCATCGGCAGCCCGAGATCGGCGGCAGCACGGAGGATGTCGCCCGCCAGGACCCCCAGCCCTCCTGAGTAGGTCGGGATCGCGGGATCCAGGGCGATCTCCATTGAGAAGTAGGCGATCGCTGGGCGATCGCGGTGTACTGTAAGCGCCATAACCTCCTTTGGGCCCCGGCTTCAGGGCCATCAACATCCGCCCCCGCCAATACCCCCCCACGCAGGCGACCCGCATAGACTGCCCGGCGCACCGGTTTTGTCAAGTGCCGGAGGCCCGGCCCTCTCTACACGATGTGTTCTCGCGGCGCGAACGCGGCCACGCCGTGCCCATCATGCCGGCCGGGCGAGGTAGGGAACGAGCGCCCTCGCCCTTAGGTCCGAATCCCGGACGCACCTGAACGCCGTAGCTGGAAACGACCGCGGTCATTTGCCGCGTCGGAATGAGCGGCCGGGCCGAGCGCGCCGGTCCACCACCCCTGCCAGCGCGCGCTTGACGCCAGGATCATCTGGAAGCTCTTCCAGTCCGTGGTCGAGGCGCCGCGACCAGTTCCGGTGCCGGTCCATCCCGATGCCCGGCAGGTTTACGGGATCTGTTTCGCCGGCGAGATCGTCTAGGCGGACGCCCACCAGGGGAGCAGGCGTTCGGCTTAGAAAGGCGTGCACCGCCGCGCACAACTCTGGGTAGGAATCGGGCTCCTGCGCCGCATCCAGAAAACGCTCCGATGCCAGCCGCGCGACCAACGCGCTCCGTTCGCGTGCGCGCGCGGCCCGAGCCGCCTCCACCTGCGCTTCGCTGGCCAGTTCACCCGCCTGGCGGCGCAGCTCGATGTCGCGCCCGGCCCAGTAGCCGGCGAGCGGTGGATGGTCGTGAGTGTTGGCCGTAACCAGAGCGCGCTTCGAGTATGTGCGTGATGGGCGAAAACGGCCGCCACGGTCTCGCTGAAAGTACAGAACCCGCGAGGACAGGATGCCCCAGCGGGCGAGAATCGACGGGAGCGCTTGCGGCACGGTTCCCAGATCCTCGCCGATGATCAGGGCGTGGTGCCGGTGACTCTCCAATGCCAGGATACCGAGTAGATCCTTGGCAGGGTAGCGGACGTAAGCTCCTTCGGTCGCCGGGCGTCCGGCGGGAACCCAGTACTGCCGGAACAGCCCCATCACGTGATCGATGCGGAGCGCGCCCATGTGGCGCAGTGCGCCTCGCAGCAGGAGGATCCAGTATCGATACGCATCCTCTCTTAGCCGCCGTGGATCGACCGGCGGCAGCCCCCAGTCCTGGCCGACGATCGAATAGTCGTCCGGCGGCGAGCCCACATGGGCCCCGCTCAAGAACAAGCCCGGAAACGCCCAGGCATCGCTCCCATCGGCGGAGCTACCGATGGCAAGATCGCCGTACAGGCCGATCGGCAACGCGTTGGCCGACGCTGCTGCAGCACCGAGCTGACGATCGAGTTCAAACTGGATCCACATCTGAAGATCGACGTCGAGCCGGTGCGAGCGACGAAACTCTGCCACGGCCGCCGACCGTGGATCGCGGTACTCTACGGGCCAGGTTCGCCAATCCTTCTCGCCGCGCGCCTCGAAGTGTCGGCTCAGGGCGAGGAAGGTCGCGAACTGTTCGAGTGGCGCACCCTGGCGTGCAGTAAAGCTCGCGTAGGCACGTGCCCGCTCGCTGTCGGACCGCCGCTGGCGCTCGACGAAGGCACGGTGCAACAAGGCGAGCACAGGTCGCTTGAGCGCCATTACCGCATCGTAATCGACGAACTCCGCGGCGCGGAGCCGGATGATCTTTGCGTGGTACTCGGGAGAGTCGACGAGGGCACGGGCTTCCTGGCAGTCCCCGAACTCGGGCACCGCCTCGGTGTCGATGTAGACGCTGTTGTAAAACAGCCGGCTGACCGGGCTGTAGGGGCTCACGTCGTAGCCGCTGTTGCGGAGCGCGTGTAGCGGATTCAGTCCGACGAACGCGGCGCCGATCGAGTGCGACCACTCCGCCAGGCGGGCGAGGGCCGTGAAGTCACCGACGCCCCAGTCATCGGATCGCCGCAGCGAGTAAAGGTGTGTCCAGAGGCCGAACAGCCGGCGGTCTTGCACCAGTTCGGTTGTCGTGAGACACGAGCTGGGGCAGATGATAACGGACTGCGTCGCAGTCAACTCGTTGCCTTGGGCCTTCAGCTCGAGGGTTGCTTGGTGGTAGCCGAGGCCGGGCACGCCGGGGATCGGGAGGGTGACGGTTCGACGCCGGCGGGGCAGGCGCAGCGCACCGCTCGCTGCATGTACCGCTCCGCCTTCCTCCAGCAGCGTGAGCCGATAGTCCACCCTCTGTCCGGACAGGTGGGATGGGATGCTCAGGCTGACTCGAGGCGGCGTTCGCCGGCGTAGCGGTTGCACGGCCACCGGGGCGAGCAGGCGCGAGGCACCTTCGTGATCGAGGGCGGCCAGAGCCGCCGCGGCGGCCGTCGCGTTTGACGCATCGACACCCATGGCCGCCAGCAGAGCCACCCGAGCGTCATCGGTTGTCGGACGAACGGCACCCGAGATGTCGACGTATTCCGGCAGGATCCCGAGCCGGTCCGCCAGAGTGCGAAGCGGAGACGGCGCGGTCACGCTAGCGCGAAGGTGCCAGGATCAGGGCGCCCAGCGGCGGCAGGCGGAGCTCCAGCGACTGGGGGTATCCATGTAACGGCATCGCGTCTGTCTGGACGGCCTGCTGCGTCTCGAACTGGCTGCCGCCGAAGTCGAGGTCGTCGCTGCAGAGAACGACATCGTAGCGGCCGGAGCTTGGCGCGCCGATGCGGTACCCCTCGCGGGGGCTGGGTGTGAAGTTGAGCACCACGACCCCGAGCTCCTCGCTGCTGCGCCTCAGGTAAGAGACCACGGTGTTGTCGCGGTCGTTGCAATCGATCCACGAGAATCCGTGGTGCTCGTGGTCGTCGCGCCAGAGGGCCGGCGATCGTCTGTACACCTGTCCCAGCGCTTCGAGAAATCGTGCGAGCCCGGCGCGCAACGGGTCGTGCTGGAGGTGCCAATCGAGGCTCGCGTCGTGATGCCATTCGCTGTAAGGCGCCAGCTCGGAACCCATGAACAGCAAGACCTTGCCGGGGCGGGTGTACTGGTACGTCAACAGCAGGCGAAGGTTGGCGAATTTCTGCCAGTCGTCGCCCGGCATCTTGCTCAGCAACGATCCCTTCCCATGCACGACCTCATCGTGCGAGAGCGGCATGACAAAGCGCTCGCTGTACTCGTAGAGCATGGCGAAGGTCAGCTGATCCAGGTGCCATTTCCGATGCACGGGATCTTTCTTGAAGAACTCGAGCGTATCGTGCATCCAACCCATGTTCCACTTGAAGGCGAAGCCGAGGCCGCCCCCCGAGGTCGGGCGGCTCACTCCGGGCCAAGCAGTCGACTCCTCCGCGATCGTCAGACATCCGGGCTTTTCCGCCGCGATGATGCCGTTCAGGATCTTGAGGAACTCGACGGCTTCCAGGTTCTCCCTGCCGCCGTAGATGTTGGGTATCCACTCGCCCTCCTCGCGGCTGTAATCCAGATAGAGCATCGAGGCGACGGCATCGACGCGCAGTCCGTCGATGTGAAACTCGTCGAGCCAATACAGGGCGTTGGCGATCAGGAAGTTCGACACCTCCTTGCGCCCGTAGTTGAAGATCAGGGTCCCCCAGTCGGGGCGCTCGCCCAGCCGCGGGTCCTGGTGCTCGTACAGCGCGCTCCCGTCGAAACGTCGCAGGGCGAAGTCGTCTTTGGGAAAGTGAGCGGGGACCCAATCGAGGATCACGCCGATGTCGTTCTGATGACAGAGGTCGACCAGGTTTCGGAAATCGTCGGGCGTGCCGTAGCGCGATGTCGGCGCGTAGTATCCGCTGACCTGATAACCCCAGGAACCGGCAAACGGGTGCTCGCTGATGGGCAAGAGTTCTAGGTGGGTAAACCCGAGACGTTTGACGTGGTTTACCAGCTTCGGCGCGATCTCTCTGTAGCTGAGCGGTCGGTTGCCTTCCTCCGGAACACGGGCCCAGGAGCCGAGGTGGACCTCGTAGATCGCCATCGGCTCCTTCGCCTGGTCGCGTTGCGCGCGACGCGCGAGCCACTGAGCGTCACCCCAGCGGTAGCTGGACGAGTAAACCCGCGAGGCCGAACCCGGTGGCAGCTCCATGAAGCTGGCAAAGGGGTCGGTCTTTACGCGGATCGCGCCGTCCTGCGTCTTGATTTCGTATTTGTAGAGTGCGCCCGACTCGAGCTCGGGGATGAAGATCTCGAAGATACCGGAGCTCCCCATGGCCCGCATCGGAAACAAGCGGCCATCCCAACGACAAAAGTCACCGATCACGCTGACGCGGCGCGCGCTCGGCGCCCACACAGCAAACGCGACGCCATCGACCCCGTCGACGTTCCTGCGGTGGGCGCCGAGGCAGTCGTAAAGGCGACGATGCGTCCCTTCGTTGAAGAGGTGCAGGTCGACGTCACCTAGGGTGGGTGTAAACCGATAGGGATCACCCCGCTCCCAGCTCGCCCCGTCGGCAAACTTGAAACGCAGACGGTAGCGAATCGGCAGCTCCGTCTGTGCGAAGAACCCAGCGAACAGACCGCCCCTCCCCAGACGTTCGAGCGCGATCGCCTCTCCGCCAGGCAGAAGGCATTCGGCCGACACGGCGTCGGGGTGGAAGGCGCGGATAACCACCCCTGGCTGCCCCCTGTGGTCACGGGGGTGCGCACCCAAGATGCGGTGCGGATCATGATGGTCGCCCGCCAGCAACTGTTCGCGCTCATGGCGATCAACAGTGAGCAGATCGCGGGGACTTTGATGGCTCTCTCGCGGTTCACGGCTCATGTACGTCAGCTCTTTCGGTGTCTGCAGCGCAAGAGGATCAGCGAATGCGGCACGAGCTGCACGCCACCTCCACGCACAGTCCCACCACCGCGTCGCGCGGTGTTGATAAGAACGGTCCAGGTGCCCGCATTCTCTAATGTCGGAAGTGTGAAGTAGCGAGAACGATTGCTCCCATTCAGCAGCAACAGCAGCGTGTCGCCTTTGATCAGTCGGCCTCGTTCGTCGACCTCGTCGGTCGCCTCGCCTGATATCAGCATTCCCAGCACGCGATTCTCCGGCTCTTTCCAATCGTCGGCGTTCAGTTCGGTTCCATCGGGCTTCAGCCAGAAGAGATCCTTCATACCGTTTTCACCCACCGGCCGGCCGCTGAAAAAAGTTCGCCGTCGCAGCACCGGGTGACGAGACCTCAACGCGAAGACGTGACGTGTGAACTCGAGCAACCCGCGGTCTCTGTCGCCGAGGTCCCAGTCCACCCACGATATCTCATTGTCTTGGCAGTATGCGTTGTTGTTGCCGCGCTGCGTCCGCCCAAGCTCGTCGCCGTGAGGGATCATCGGCACGCCTTGTGAGAAGGCGAGGGTGGCGAGAAGGTTTCGCTTCATCCGATCTCGCATTCGGATGATGTGCTGGGATTCCGTGAGCCCCTCCGCACCCCAATTACGGCTGTAGTTCGCGTCTGTCCCGTCACGATTGTCTTCTCCGTTCGCTTCGTTGTGCTTCTGCTCGTAGCTGACGAGATCCTCTAGGGTGAAGCCGTCGTGACAGGTGACGAAGTTGATGCTGGCGTACGGGTTGCGACCCCCGCGGTTGTACAGGTCGCTGCTGCCCGAAAGCCGGTACGCCAACTCGGCGAGCTGGCCGGGGTCGCCGCGCCAGAACTGACGTACGGTGTCGCGATAGCGTCCGTTCCACTCGGCCCAGCCGGTGGGGAAGTTGCCCACCTGATAACCACCGGGCCCCAGATCCCAGGGCTCGGCGATCAGCTTGACCTGCGAGAGCACAGGGTCCTGCTGGATGATATCGAAAAACCAGGCGAGGCGGCCCAGCTCGTACAGCTCCCGAGCCAGAGCGGGTGCCAGATCGAAGCGAAACCCATCGACGTGCATCTCCTGAACCCAGTAGCGCAGGCTGTCCATCATCAGCTGCATGGCCCGGGCGTTCAGCATG
>CAYGAJ010000052.1:0-12365 GCA_964347815.1 uncultured Gemmatimonadota bacterium
CGTGGTGCCAACCGCGCTCGCGGATGCCCGGGAAGGCCGCCTCGCAAAGGCGCATTTCGAACTCGTGCCCCAGGATGATGCCGACGATCAGCTCTTTTCCACCGGTGCCTTGACGCTCGGCGCAGGCGAGCGCCGCCGGGATGATATCGGACGGGTGTGAAGGATCCTGCTGCCAGTAGATGTCGTTGTAGTCCATCACCCGGACCATGAGGGCGTTGGCGAGCGCGGCCGAGACGACATCCGTCTTCCGGCCGCTGCCGATCACCGTCGCCGGGCCCTGCCCGCCGATCTCGTCCAGCACCTCGAGCGCGTGGCGCGTATCCTCCTGAACGTATCCACCCAACGCGCAGCCGATCGAGTCGAGCAGATATCGGCGCGCCTCGTGCACCGCCTGCTCTCCGATATGATCGTACTCGAGGCTGGCGCCCCAACGTGACATGACCGCTGTGATTGTCTCGTCCATAGGACATTAGAGTCGAAGAGTTTTGGTGTGAATGGGATCGCGTTGCCGAGCGCAGATTGCCAATGTCCAATATCGAGTAGTCAATCTGCGATCTTCAAGTTGCGCATGCTCGATGGACGCCGCACATCTGCTGGAGTTCGATCTGCAGCTTCGACATTGATCATTGAGCATTGGACGTTGGATATTCACCGTTCGTCATCCGTGGTCCTTTTCTTCGCACCTATTCCCGCCCCAGACCCCGATCATAGGTTCTTGAACGGCAGATAGCTCATGAAGTCCGCGTGATGCACGATGTAAGCCTCGGTGCTCCGACGTACCAGATCACCTTCGGCGGCGTGGGCAGCGACGATGTGACATACCGTGTCCGGCACACCGCAGCTGAGCGCGAGCGCCACCCCCGTGAACGGATGGCGGAGCGCCTCGCCCCGTTTGCTCTGCCGCAGCTTCCCGTCCACGCGCTCGTATTCCAAAAGCTTGCCCACATCGGCCAGAATGGCGCCCGCGATGACCGTATCGACGTCGATGCTCAGCGCTTTGCCCAGAAACTCCTGCATCGACTCCGCCGCACGCCGCGCGATGTGCACCACGCAGCGCTTGTGCTCCATGAACGTGGCCGGGCAGTTGGGGACGAGGAGGGTAAAGGGGATCTCGTGCAGGTCTCGAGCTTCTAGCGGACTGAGCTCCAGCGCCTTGATCCACGTCTGTGTGACCTGCTCGCGTAACTCTGAGCTCTCGATCCACTGAAGCTCGGGCCAGAGCGCTTCGACGGAATCCCGCATCGTGCTTACCTCCGTGGCTCCTGCCTTCCAGGCAGACGACGGCGACGGTGCGCTGGGTTGGTGGGGCTGACGTAAATCCGGAGTGGGGAATCTATCGATTCGGAGGTTGCCGGTACAGACGGGCTGCCTGAGCCACTCGCGGCCTGAGATCCCGCCTGCTCAGCGGCCCGTTCGTTGCCGGAGGACGAGCCCGCGGCTGGCCGGGTCCAGTGTGATCAGAGCGATCTCGCCGGCCGCGACGGAGACCGACGCCTCCAGCTGCAGCTCCCGGGGCGTGGCCTCTTGGAGGGGCGGCTCGTCGGTTCCGGCGGCCTGGCGGATGAATCGAACGCGCACTTCATGGGTTCCGGGAGCTACGGGTACGTCGTGAAACACGTAAAGTGGCCGGTCCTGCCGGGCGCCCGATGCACGGACCGTATCGATGAACGATACGGCACCGTCCAGCTCGAGGCTGAGGACGTAAGGTGCGACCCGCCCTTCGCAGACCTCGGGTTGGCGCATGTGCGGAGGAAGCTGCGCCTGCTCCTCCTCGCTCAGCGACCTGCACTGCTGAACCCGCTCGCCTCGGGCGCGCCACGACAGGCGGATCAGGCCGTCCCCCGCGGCCTCGGCGGCGTAAGGCACCTGCGACAGCCAGGCGAGGGCGAGAGCGCTGCCCACCGCCGTGGCGAGGGCGAAAGCGCGCCACGAGAGCTTTTTCATCATCCTCCGGCCCCTTGGGTCGAGGTCTCGCACATCCGGATCAGGTCCAGCTCCGTCTCCGTGTCGGAGACTCGCAACGCGGTCAGGACCAACCGGAACTCTCTCAACGCGCGCATCACGCTGCCCAACTCCGCAGATCCGGCATGGACCAGACGGATCCGCTGGCGGTCGACCCGGGCCTGGAGCTCGGCCTCCCGTTCATGGTACAGGCGCTGCTCCAGCCATTTGGCGCCCTCACGGTTCCAGCAATCGCGTGGCGGACAAGCGACGATCAACACACCGCCGGCTCCGGCGCGGATAAGGTATTCGACAAGCGAACTGTGGACGCTGCCGGCACAAGACACCGGGTAGAGCAGGGCCCCCTCCAGGCGCACGCTGCTGCGTCCGGCACCGGCGGCGCGATCGCAGCCGACCAACACGATGTCGTCGTGCCCCGGCCGCTCCCGGTCGACGAAGGCGCGGACCGCCGCCAGCTGGTCCCGGCCCGTCCGCACGGGTGGTCCCACCCGCATGGGCGCACATGAACCGGCGCATATGCCACAGCTAACGCAAAGACTCGGATCGACGCGAGCGAATTGGTCCGACGGTCCATCCTGACGGTCGTGCATGGCGATCGCTTCATAGGGGCAGTCGAGGTAGCACTGCTCGCACCCCGTGCAGTAGCGCTCATCCACCCAGGACGGTGCACGCTCAGCGCCGGCACGCGGACGTGACAGCCAAGGGATCGCCGTGAGCAGCCCGGTCAGCGCCAGGCCGGCCCCCCAGACCGCTGGCGCCGGAAGGGCCCGCGATAGGGGTAGCCAGAACGAGTAGAAGAGATCGAAGGGCGCCAGGCCCGGGACCTGGAACAGGTCCGCCTTCGGGGACATCGCCACCGGCCAGACGATGGAGAGGAGGAAGAGGAGGCCGACGACGCTCCAGAGCAGACCCCGCGGCGGCAGGAGAGCCGCGCGAGCCACACGGGAGACATGGATCCAAAGCAGCGTCCCCAGGCCGATGGGGAGCGCCACATGCAGGAACAGGTTCAGGAAGAAGAAAGCGTTGGGGATGTCTGCCTCACCCACGAAGGCCCGCGAGATCGGTTCCGCGAAAATCGGCAGCGCGTCCAGAAGTCGGGCCCCCTCCATCGCCAGCACCAGCCCCTGGGTGTCCCAGACCATCACGTAACCGGTCCACCCGCAGATCAAGATCACCAGGAAGAGAGCCAGGCCAGACAGCCACGCCAGCGCCCGCGGGCCCCAGCTTCGGCCCTGGCTAAAGAGACGGAGCGCATGGATGGCGGCGGCGAGTATGGCGGCGTCGGAGGCGTAGCGGTGCAGGGCGCGGATCCAGCGCCCGCTCCAAACCTGCCCGTTGATGCGAGCGACGGACTCGAAGGGCGCGCCGATCCTGTAGAAGAGGAGCAGGTAGAGGCCGGTGAGGGTGACGACCGCCAGCAGGGCGAGCACGAGACCACCGCTTTGGTACAAGGGATTGTACCGCCAGCCGTAAAGCCGGTTCATGAAGGCGTCCGCTCGGGCGATAGGTCGCCAAAGCGCACGCTCGGTGCTGGAGGTCAGACCGGGCATCGGCTCAGCGGGTCAGGGGCCCCAGGCGTCGGAACTTGCGCTGGGCGAGATAATATCATATTGTCATGGGAAACTCAATTGTAAGGCGCCCGTGATCTCCAAGACCGCTGAATACGCGCTCCGCGCCCTCCTCCACCTCGCTCGCGAGGAATCCGACCAACCGCTCCGCTCCAGCCAGATCGCCGAAGCCCTCGGCGTGCCCTCGAACTACCTCTCCAAGATCCTCCACAGCCTCGCCCGCGATGGCATCCTGATCTCTGAACGTGGACCGCGTGGCGGCTTCCGTCTGGCCCGCCCGGCAGAAGAGCTCTCCTTGGCCGAAGTCCTCGGACCGTTCGACGCCCACACCACACGCCGGTACTGTCTGCTTGGCCGGCCCGAATGCTCTGATGAGACCGCGTGTCCGGTCCACGAGCGCTGGAAAGATGTGAGTGAACCGGTTGCGCGATTCTTTCAAGATACGACGCTCGGCGACCTGCTCGGAGGGACGTTGCCGCACCTCACCTTAGGGAAAGGAATGCGCGATGCCTGATCACGACGAGGGTCCAGGCGACCGGACTCCCCTCGGCCAGAGGATCTTCGACAACCCGTTCTTGCTGCTGCTCGCAGGTGTCCTGGTCATGGGGGTGTTTTATACGGCCTGGGGGCTCTGGCAGGTTCTCACGCTGCCACCGGCTCCGCTGCCCTGATTCGGAGGCGAGAGATGCAAACGGGAATCGAGTCACCGCGGGGTGTGTGGTGGAAGCGGGCGGAACGCCCTGAGAAGCTCTGGGTGGGGATCGCGTTCGCCTGGTGCATGGTGCTGTTCGCGATGATGCCGCTCTGGCACCTGAAGGGAGCTCAAAACCCTTCAGGGATAAGGCACAAAGTGGATCCGCAGGCGTTCGAAGCGCGGGCCAATGAGTTTATCGCCACCTACCAGGTGGGCGAGGACAACGGCTTCCCGGTCGTGGAGCCTCCACCCGGAGCTGACATCTATCTAATCGCGCGCATGTGGTCGTGGACACCGGTCCTCAGGCTCAAGAAGGACGCTGAGTACACGCTGCACCTGTCGGCTCTCGATGTGAATCACGGGTTCAGCCTCTACCCAATCAACGTCAACTTTCAGGTCGTTCCCGGCTACGACTACGGCTTGCGGATAAAGCCGACGGAGGCGGGGGACTTCCGGATCATCTGCAACGAGTTCTGCGGTGTCGGCCACCACCTGATGCTCGGCCGTGTGATCGTCGAAGACGGCGAGTCGGATCTGGCCGCCTCGGCCGGAGGTGAGCGATGAACGGAGGATTTCGCAGCTGTTCGGTCACGGGCTTGAAGGTGCACGCCCAGGCGGACGGGCTGATCAAGGCGAACGCCGTGGCGGCGACCGTTTCGCTGCTGGTCGGAGGCATCTCGGCGGTGCTCGTCCTGCTGACGCGTTGGCAAGCCATCCACATACTGGACGCGGTCTGGTTCTATCGCATGCTCACCATCCACGGCATGAGCATGCTGATCTTCTTCATCCTCTTCTTCGAGATGGCGATTCTGTATTTCGCCGGCGCAGCGCTCCTCAATTGCCGTGTGCCGGCACCACGAACCGCATGGGCGTCCTTCTGGCTCATGGTGGTGGGCGCTCTGATGGTCGAGTGGACGATGTGGACGGGCAAGGCCGACGTGCTGTTCACATCGTACGTGCCGTTGAAGGCCAGCCCCTGGTTCTATCTCGGCGTGATTCTCTTCGCGGTCGGCGCGCTCCTGGTCGTCTGCATTTTCTTCGCCACGCTGGTCGTGGCACGACGCGAGCGGACTTACGAGGGGTCCGTGCCGCTCGTGACTTTCGGGGCGATCACCGCTGCCATCATCGCGGTCATCACGCTGGGTCACGGAGCGGCGATCTACGTGCCGACGTTCCTCTGGTCGCTCGACCTCATGAACGTTGACGCTCAGGTCTATCGGCTGGTCTGGTGGGGCCTGGGCCACTCCTCCCAGCAGATCAACGTGGCGGCGATGGTCTCGGTCTGGTATCTGCTGGGGGCGCTGACCGTCGGCGCCGTCGTGCTGAACGAGAAGATCAGCCGTACGGCTTTCGTTCTCTACGTCCTGTTCATCTCGATGGCGTCTGCCCACCACCTGCTCGTCGATCCGGGCATGGGGCCGGACTGGAAGGTCTGGAACACCAGCTATGCCATGTATCTGGCGGTGCTGGCCAGCATGATTCATGGCTTCACGGTTCCCGCCGGTATCGAGCTCGGTCAGCGTCTGCGGGGCTATACGAAAGGCGTATTCGAGTGGCTGCGCCGAGCGCCTTGGGGCGACCCGGGCTTCAGCGCACTGGTGTTCTCGATCGTGATCTTCGGATTCATCGGCGGGATCACCGGCGTCACGTTCGGGACCGAGCAGATCAACATCATCGCGCACAACACACTGCGTATCCCGGGTCATTTCCACGCCACCGTTGTCGGCGGTACCGCGCTGGCGTTCATGGGCGTCACCTACTACGTGATCCCGCTGATCTTCCAGAAGAAGCTGGCGTTCTGGCCGCTGGCCCAGATCCAACCGTATCTCTTCGCCGCGGGCATGCTGGTCTTCACGGTGGCGATGACCTTCACCGGGACGTTTGGCGTGCCGAGGCGGCACTGGGACATCACCTTCGCGCAAGCGCCTTTTGACATGCAGTTCCACCCGGCGGTGGACCTGGTGACCGGATTCATGGGAGTGGGCGGTCTGATCGCGGCGCTGGGTGGTGCGATCTACATACTGGTGACCGTCTGGTCCGTCTTCTTCGGCGAGCGGCTTGTTAGAGAAGGAGGGCAGGTATGATGGCGTTTCACGGATTACCTCGTGGGGTGACTGCGCCGCCACGACCGGTGGCCTCGGAGGGCGGCGAGAGCGAAAGCTCGCGGCGGCCCGTGGGCACGCTTGTACTGGTCTTCGTGTTTCTCGCGGCCTTCGTGCTCTACTACTTCGTGAACTGGAAGCTGCTCTCCGGTGTCTGGCAGATCGGCTGAGCGGGCTCAGGGCCGGGACGGGCTGGCCATCGCGGCGTTCCTCCTGGTGCTGGCGATCACGCTGGCCTGGTGGGCACTGGCGCTTTGGCCGCTGACCGATGCCGCGCCGGGGTGGCTGCACCGCACCCGGGCCGTTTGCTTTGGCACGCAGACCAGCGGTCTTCCCGACGCGTCCGGTTGGATTGCGCTGATCGTGCAGCCGATGCTCATGTTCGGCGTCCTCTTCAGCGTCTGGGGTGGGGCCGTGGGACGCGGTATGCGCATGCTGTCCGCTCGACCTGCTGGCCGCGCCGCCCTCTTGCTGGCAGCGATATCGCTGGTCACGGGCGCGGCGGCCGTTGGCGCGCGTGTCAGCTCGCAGCTGGTGTTGGCGGAGGAGCTGGCTCGTTCCGAGCCGGCGCGAACGGCGGATGGCTATCCGCGACTCGATCGCACGATACCGAACTTCCGTCTGCGCGACCAGCACGGTGATGTGGTCACGCCCGAGCGATTCACGGGGCGTTCGATGCTGGTCACCTTCGCCTTTGCGCACTGCAGCACCATCTGTCCGCTGGTCGTCGCCGAGGCGCTCCAGGCTCAACGGCGGCTCGCCGATCGCACGCCGGTGGTTCTGGTCGTCACGCTCGATCCGTGGCGCGATACGCCGTCACGCCTGACCTACATCGCGGCCAAATGGGGTCTGGGGGAGGATGCCTACGTCGTGAGCGGCGAAGTGGACGCGGTAAACCGAGCTCTCGACGCCTGGCAGGTGCCGCGATCTCGGGATCCGGCCACGGGCGACGTTGCCCACCCGGCGCTGGTCTATCTCGTCGACGGGGAAGGGGTGATCGCGTACGCAGCGACCGGCGACCCCGAGCTGATCTCAGAGCTCGCGCGTCGACTCTAATCCTCGGCCCGGCATGCCCGACCGCGAGCGCTTGCGCGCCTACTGGGAGCTGACCAAACCGGGGATCACCCGCCTGGTGCTGGTGACCACCGCGGTGGGCTTCTATCTGGGCTCTCGAAGCGGGGTCGACCTGACGCTCCTGTTTCACACGTTGCTCGGCACCGGATTGGTCGCCGCGGGGACCAACGCCCTGAACCAGCATTGGGAGCGGGACGTGGACGCGCGGATGCGCCGGACGTGCCGACGGCCGTTGCCGTCCGGACGCCTAGCGCCCCACCAGGCGCTGGCTTTCGCCTCGACCATCTCGGTCCTTGGAATCGTGCAGCTGGTGCTGGCGGTGAACCTGAGAGCAGCGCTGGTGGTCACTCTCAGCCTGGCCAGCTACGTGTTCATCTATACGCCGCTCAAGAAGCGGACGACGGCCGCAACTTGGGTAGGCGCGGTGCCCGGGGCGCTGCCGATCCTCGCCGGCTGGGTCGCCTCGGGTTCCCCGGTGGGGCCCGCCGCCTGGACGCTGTTCGGGATCCTCTTTCTCTGGCAGTTACCGCACTTTCTCTCGCTGGCCTGGATCTACCGGGAGGACTATCGCCGCGGCGGCCTGGCCACCCTCTGCTCGGCCGATCCGGACGGTCGGCGTACCGGGCGCCAGGCGGCCGTCTACACGGCGGCGCTGGCCATGGTCAGCTCGCTGCCATGGTTGCTCGGTCTCGTGGGCGGGCTATACCTGCTCGCCGCGGTGATTCTGGGTCTAGGGTTCTTCTGGTTTGCGCTGAGGCTGGCGCTGGGCTGTAGCGAGCGGCGGGCAGCTTACCTCTTCCGGGCCTCGATCGCGTACCTGCCCGTGCTGCTAGTCTTTATGGTTATTGACAAAGCGCTCGCTTAGTTTATCATGGGCGGCGATTAGCCCCAACCATACTTCCACTTCAATCATTGGAGGGGTGTGTGAGCGACGAACGACCGCAAGAGTCGTCGGAGCGAGCCGCGCACGTCGGCGAACATCCCAGAGGCACGCTGGCCATCGTCGGTGTCTATGGGCTGCTCTTCGCGATCGGGTGGCTGGTGCTCTACTTCTTCGTGTTCGTCCCGCGTGGGGCGCTGACCCCGTGAGGCCGTGATGAACGTCGATCTGTACGAGAAGATTTGGATCTGGGCGGCCGCGGGAATCATCGTCGTGTTTCTGGCCTCGATCGGCGCCACGTTTCTCGGTCAAGCGATCCAGCCGCCCAGCCATGTGGAGACCATCGACCCGGAAACCGTTCGGACCGACCCCGAGTTCAGTCAGCCGGGTGTGACCATCCACTCGGACGGCAGCGCCACGGTCGTCGTGCAGGCGTTTATGTTCGCGTTTCTGCCGCAGGAGATACGCGTTCCGCGCGGACAGCCGGTCACCTTCCGCATGACCAGCCCCGACGTGATCCACGGATTCCAGATCGTGCGCACCAACGGCAACACGATGGTCGTGCCCGGCTACGTCAGCCAGTTCACGACGCGCTTCAGCGAGGCGGGGGAGTATCTGATCGTCTGCAACGAGTACTGCGGGCTGGGTCACCACGTGATGTCGGCGCGACTGATCGTCGAGGACATGCCCGGCACGGTGGGCGCGGCGTCGGGAGGTGAGCGATGATCCCGTCTCGGAAGCTGGCGTTGGCGAACTTCTGGGTCGCGATTGCGGCGTTCGGCGTCGCCGCGGCGATGGCGCTGATGCAGGCGCTCTCGCGGGCGGATCTCGAGCTGCCGTTCCGCACCGCCAAGATGTACTACCTGTCGGTGACGGCGCACGGTGTCCTCATGGCGCTGATCTTCACGACGTTTTTCATCATGGGGCTCGGCTATCTGTTCGCCGAGCGGTCGCTCGGGCGATCGATCGTGATGAAGAAGTTCGCCTGGGGCTCGTTCTATGTCGCTCTGCTTGGGACGGTGATGGCCGCGTGGGCGATCCTGGGGGGGAAGGCGACGGTCCTCTATACGTTCTATCCGCCGCTCAAGGCCCACCCCGCCTTCTACATCGGCGCCGCGCTCTTGATCATCGGATCGTGGGGTTGGAGCTGGGTCGTGATCAAGACCTATCTGGTCTGGAAACGTGAGAATCCCGGCAGGCGCACACCCTTGCCGGTTCACGGCATGCTGGCAACGATCATCGTGTGGCTGTTGGCCACTGTGGGCGTGGCGGCCGAGGTCGTGATCCTCCTCATCCCCTGGTCGCTGGGAATCACCGACAAAGTCGATCCGATCCTGGCCCGGGTACTCTTCTGGTGGTTCGGTCACCCCCTTGTCTACTTCTGGCTGATGCCGGCGTACGTGATCTGGTACACGGTGACGCCGCGGGTGGCCGGTGGGAAACTGTTCAGCGATCCGCTGGCTCGACTGGTGTTCGTGTTGTTCATCCTGCTCTCCACGCCTGTCGGGTTTCACCACCAGTTCCTCGATCCGGGGGTGCGGGCCGGGTGGAAGCTGTTCCACGCCTTCAACACGCAATGGATCCTCTTCCCGAGCTTTCTCACGGCGTTTACCGTGATCGCCTCTTTCGAGGTCGCCGGTCGGCTGAAGGGGGCGCGGGGTTGGTTCGATTGGCTGGAGAAGTTGCCCTGGGGTGACCCGGCGTTCTCGAGCGTGGCGCTGGCGATGCTGATCTTCGCGATCGGTGGGTTTGGCGGCGCGATCAACGCCGCCTACGGGATGAACGCGATGGTGCACAACACCGCCTGGGTCCAGGGTCACTTCCACCTGACGGTGGGTACGGCGACGGCGCTGACGTTCATGGGCGCCGCCTACTGGCTGATGCCAAAGCTGACGGGCCGGGAGTTGGAGCTGACACTGCTGGCTCGAATTCAGCCGTACCTCTGGTTCATGGGGATGCTGATGTTCTCGATCGCGAACCACCTGACGGGACTCGCCGGGATGCCTCGGCGCATCTATCAGTTCGATTATGGCGGGAGCGCCATCGCCGATCAGTGGGTCGCGGGGACGGGCATCTCCGCCGTGGGCGGCCTGTTTCTCTACGCCAGCTCACTGTGTTTCATCGCGGTGATGGTCGGCACGGGTCTGGCCGGGAAGAAGATGACGCCAGAGCCGATCGAGTTTGCCGAACCGCTGGAGGAGCCCGGTGACAAGGCGCGTGTGCTCGACAAGCTGTGGATCTGGGTGGTGATCGCGATCGTGCTCGTGGTCGCCGCCTACGCCTACCCGATCGCCGAGCACCTGTCGATCGAGCGCTTCGGATCACGCGGCTTTTCGCCGTTCTGATTCGGCGCTTTGTGTTGAAAGGACGAGAGCCCCGGTTCAGTTCACCGGGGCTCTTCGCATAGGCGCGGATGACGGTACGTCGCCGCCGCGGCCGCGTTACCCTGTCGCCCCCGACCTGGACCGGATCGGCCAGATCAGGATCGGCAGGTGGGTCGCCTCGATGAGCGGTTGTACCACCGGCACCCCGGCCAGTCCGGCGTTGGCCTTCGCCTCTTCGCCGGCCAGCACCGCCAGCAGGGTCGCGTCGCGCTGTTCGGCCATCTGCAGCAGGGTCGTCGCGACATCGACCTCCTCCTCAACGACGTCGAGGCGCGCCCGGCCTCTGACGCGGCGCTCGGCCGCGCGCAGGTGCTTCACGACGCGCACCGCGTGCAATCGCTCAGCCGGAAACCACTTGCCCAGTCCCGACATCGCGGCCTCCAGCGAGCCCGGCGCTTTGACCGCAACTAGGACCCGCTCGCCCAAGGAGCAGTGAAGCTGCGCGTCGGGAAGCAGAAGCACCGGGATCCCCAGCGACCGCAGGGGAGAGGAGACCCGTTCCAGATCCCAGTCGCTGCCGTCCGGCTCGCTGCAGATGACGACGAGGTCCACGCTTCGCACCCGTGCCAGCTCGAAGATCCACTTGACGGGGTCGCCGCGCTTGAGCGCCAGCTCGACCGCCGGGACGGCCGCCTCGAAGTGGCGGACCCAGTTGGCCAGCTCGGGCATCGGCTCGGCGGGGCCGGGTTGGGCGGAGAGCATATGCAGGAGCGTCGCTTCTGACAGGCCGATTCCGCGCAGTTCCGGTATCACCCGCAGGAACTGCTGTCCGGCCTCCGGGCCGGTCAGGACGAAGATCGCTCGCTGGATCACCGAGACAGTGCCAATTGACATCCGGCTAACAGGTCGGCCCACAAGTTGGGTTTCTCCAGAGCTTCACCCATGGAACGAATCGTGCCGCCGAGCGCTGTTGCCGTAAGTCATTGTGATGTAGAGACTTCTGCTATTCGATGCCCGAACGTGTCATCCGGACCCGGGGGGCATACTGCCCCGACATGTCGGCTCCGGTCACGGGGTGCCGGGCGTGTTGACGCTACGGCGGGGCGGATCGGGCTCCGAAAGCGGATTGTCCGGCAGACAGAGGCGGAAACAAGCACCGGGCCCCTCCGTGGGCTCGAGGGTCAGTTCTCCGCCCAGCAAACGAGCCAGCTCTCGGGAGATGGCGAGACCGAGGCCGGCGCCGCTCTGGCCCGTCTTCTGCGTTCCGAACCGATATGCCTCGAAGACTCGATCCCCGAGGTCGGGATCGATGCCGGGCCCCGTGTCGCGGACGCTGATGGCCCAGCCTGTTTCACAGGGCGCCAGCTCGAGAGTGACGCGTCCGGCCGCCTTGGTAAACTTCATCGCGTTGGAGAGGAGGTTGAGCAGGATCTGACGGACGCGTGTGGGGTCCGTCGTGACGACCGTCCGGTTTTCCAGCCCGCGAATCTCCAGTTGGATGTCGTGACGCTCAGCCGAAGGCCGTGCGGTGGCGGCGACCTCGCGAATGAGTGCTCGGAGGTCGGCCTCACGCAGATCGAGCTCGAGCTGCCGCGCCTCGATGCGGCTGAGGTCGAGCAGGTCGACCACGAGTCGGTGAAGCTGCTGCGCGCCTTCGAAGGCGTAGCTGGCTCCCTCTCGAATACGGCCGTCCGCAGCGTCGCTGAGCTTGCGCAGCCGGTCCGTCCATCCGAGCACGCCGGTCGCGGCGTTCTTGATCTC
>CAYGAJ010000053.1:0-12341 GCA_964347815.1 uncultured Gemmatimonadota bacterium
AGTTCGCCGCACTCTGCGGCGAAGACGCGATCGCCGATCTCCTCCGTGAATATCTCCTTCAGCTGCGACAGCGCGCGCACCGCGAACAGGTTCGAGGGGATCAGGAATGGATAGACGCACGCATCGTCCGAGGGGCGAAACATCGAGTGGATCAAGCCAACCTTGCGAGTGGGGTTCCCATAGCCGCCCAGCGGGACCGTGTCGTAGGCGACCGCCGTGACGCGCTGAAACTTGTACGGTCCGTTTCCGTCCTTCCGCTGTTGCTCGCGGAACGTTTGCACGATGAGCCGGGCCGCCGCACGCCAGTCGTCATCGAGCACCGACGCATCGCCAGTCGTACGCCAGTAGCCGTGCGCCAGGCGAACCGGGTAGCAGAGCGAGTCGATTTCCCACTTACGTTCGTGCAGTTCCGGCTTCATCTCGGTCAGGTCGCTCTCCCAGTGGCTGCCGGTGGGTCCGTCGTTAAAGGCGTTGGCGTACGGGTCGATCAGGATGCAACGCGTCTGCCGGTTGACCACGCCGGCCAGCAGAGCCCGCAGCCGTCCGTCCTCCTGGGCCAGCGGCAGGTAGGGCCAGACCTGGGCGGTCGAGTCGCGCAGCCACATGGCCGGGATGTCGCCGGTGATGACGAAGCCGTCCGGTCTACCGTCCCGCATGGAGAATCGCACGGTCGTATCGAGCGTGTTCGGATAACAGTTCTCGAACAGCCAGGCGAGCTCGGCATTGGCGATATCGCGCTTCACGGTCGCGATCGTCGCCTCGACGGCTTCGCTGACGAAGTTTCGCTGGTCGACGGGCGGCCGCCGCGATGTTCGCTCCTGCGCCGGGGGTTCTCCGCCCAAGACGGCCGCGGCGCCTAACCGGTCGACACCGGCTCCCAACCCGGCGAGCGCGAGACCGGCGGTCTTGATCATCTCTCTACGAGTCACCATTGAGTTTGCGCTCCCACTGGTGGCGTGCTGGCGTCAGCCGTCGCTCATCGAAGGCGGCGCGGCGGATGGATCCGAGGCCCAGGTCGTGTTGGGTCGATCGCCCATCTCGAACACCAATTCGCCGCCGGCGACGATGTCGGCGTGCGTGATGTAGCAGCGATCGAGGGGCCGGCCGTTCAGCGTCACCGACTGGATGTACTTGTTCACTTCGGAGACGCCCGGCGCCCTTACAGTGAACTTTTTCCCGGCTTCAAGTTCGATGACCGCGCTCTCGAAGTGGGGCGCGCCGATCACGTACGTGCCGTCGGCGGGATTCACCGGGTAGAAGCCCAGGGCGCTCAGGATGTACCACGCCGACATCTGGCCGCAGTCCTCATTCCCCGGCAGCCCTTCCGGGCTCGTGCCATACAGCGTCGATGTGATTTGCCGAACCCTCTCCTGCGTCTTCCACGGCGCGCCCGCATACGCATAGAGGTAAGCGACGTGGTGGCTCGGCTCGTTGCCGTGGGCGTACTGGCCGATCAGTCCGCTGATGTCGGGCGGCGCCGCCCCCTCCAATTCCGACGTCTCCTCGAACAGCTGATCGAGCTTGGCGATGAAGGCCTGGCGGCCGCCCATCAGCTCGATGAGCCCGCGCACATCGTGAGGCACGAACCAGCTGTACTGCCAGGCGTTCCCCTCGGTGTACTCGTCCTGGCGGTGCGACGCGGCTTTGGGCGAGAACGGCGTCTTCCAAGTTCCGTCGGACAGGCGCCCACGCATGAAGCCGCTGGCCGGGTCGAACACGTTGCGATAGAAGCGCGCCCGCTCGGCAAAGAGCCGGGCGTCGTCGGTCGCGCCCAACCTCTCCGCCAATCGGGCGATGCACCAGTCGTCGTAAGCGTACTCCAGCGTCTTCGATACCGATTCGCGCTCCCAGTCCGCGGGCAGGTAGCCGTGAGGCCGGACAGGCCGTAGCCGCAGCTCAGCCTCTCGTGCCGGTCCTTCGCCCGCCACCCTTACCTGAGCGGGCGTCTCGCGCTCGACGGTCGGGGCCGGCAGCAATAGCGCATTGGATCCGAATTCCAGGCGCGCCAACACCGGCTCGAGGTTGCCCACGCGGACCACGGCGTCCGCCGGCGGAGCGACGTGCATGATGTGAGCGCGGACGAGCTGGCGGCGCTCCCCGGCCTCCTCCACCAGCCCGAAGACGTTCTCGGCCTCGACCCCGTGCTCCAGGCGCCGTTCGAAGGTCATGTACCAATCGCGCGTGCCGGCCGCCTCGGCCGTCACCTGCAGCTGCAATCGCTGACCTGGTTTCAAAACGCCGCCGGGCAGGGTCAGAAACATGTACCCGAACAGGTCCTCATAGCGATCGGTGTGGGTCGCTACGAAGCTAAGCCGCGAACCTTGCGGGCCGTCCAGCTCGAAGCCGTCCGAGCCGGCGGCGGGCCCGCGGAACACGAACCACAGGTCGCCGTCTATCTTTAGCGTGAAGCGTCGCTGCCCAGCACCGGCATCGATACCGGCCATCCAGACGAACGAAAACTTGTCCGTCGCCGCCGTGGTGGGAGCGACCGCCGTTTCCCAGACGATTGACTTGCGGCCGTCTTCGCTGCGGATGAGCAGCGCCGACCGCGCCTTCGGATCCGGCGAGTGGTAGCCGAGGGTCTCGCCCGCGATCGTGCGGTCGTAACCGCTGACCAGCGCGCCGAACTGTTGTAGATCGGACGCGCGGATGCGGCCGATCCGCGGCAGGTTCTCCTTCGAGTCTTCCTCGCGTGCCTGTGGCAGCGTGGTCGGCTCCGGCATTCGATAGAAGCGCAGACCGTGCGCATCCTGCATGGCGCTCCGCTTCATCGCCTCGAGCGCTTCGTGGGGATCGATGCTGGTGAGGCCCTTGGCCCAGGCGTCGAGGATGACCGGCACCGAGTGATAGCCGATCATGGTATTCGTCTCGACCCCGGCCAGCGACCAAACGGGAAGCAGACCGCCCTCGCGGTAGAACGCGATCATCGAACGTATCAGATCGTCCAGGCGCTCGGGTAGCAACAGCGTGAGTAGCGGGTGCTCGGCCCGGAACGTATCCCAAAGCGAGAATACCGTGTGGTTCTCGAAGTCGCTGGCGCGGTGCACGTTGCCGTCCGGCCCGCGATAAGCGCCGTCCACGTCGCAGAAGAGAGTCGGCGCCAGACAGGCGTGATAGAGCGCCGTGTAGAAGATCTTCTTCTGGTCGGCGCTCGCGTCCGGGATCCGAATTCGGTTCAGGATGCGGTTCCAGGCCGCGCGTGCCGCTTCCCGCACCTCGTCGAACTCCCAGCCGGGCGTCTCGCCGCGCAAGTTGCGACGGGCGCCCCCGATGCTCACCGGCGAGATCGCGACCTTGGCCAGCAAGGACTGCTGCGGACGGAGACGGAATTGGAACGTCCCTTTCACGCGCTCGCCCTCGAGTCTCGTCCGGCGGTCGGCCTGGGCGCTCGCGTTCTGAAGCCAGTGGGCGGCGATAGGCCGAGAGAAAGAGGCGGCGAAGAACACCCGCTGATCGCGGGCCCAGCCGGTTGACCAGCGGTAGCCGCTGATTTCGGTCGGGCTGTCGACCGTGATTGCCGTCTGCGTGGGCGTGTCCCAGTTGAGGCTGTGACCCAGGTCGACGAGCAGGGCGGCGTGCCGGCCGCTGGGGATGCGCGTGAAGGTGTAGCGGTGGACGCCGACGCGGGCCGTCGCCGTCAGCTCGGCCTCGATGCCACGATCGAGCAGGGTGACGGCGTAGTAGCCGGGCGACGCGCGCTCGGCGTCGTGTGAGAACGCCGAGCTGGCGTCGGGAGGCGCGGGGCCGGCCGACACGATCGGCGCAAAGAGAATATCGTACATGTCGCCGATGCCGGTGCCGCTCAGATGCGTATGGCTGAAGCCGGCGATGCGGTCGCTCGACCAGTGGTAGCCGGAAGACCAGTCCCAGCCATCCACGCCGTTGTCGGGGCTGAGCTGCACCGTGCCGAAGGGAACCGTAGCGCCGGGGTAGGTGTGGCCGTGCGCGCCGGTGCCGATGAAGGGGTCGACGAACCGAGCGAGATCTTCATCGACAGACGCCGCTTCCACCCCCGACCACGCTCCGGGCCGGATCGTCAGTCCGGCCAAAGCGGCGCCGCTGGCCTTCAGCAGGTCTCGCCGTGTGATCACCGCCGGTCACCCCGTCGATGGCGGACGGTCCAGCCTGCGAACCCTCGGCTCGGCGTCGGCGAGCACATCGATGCAGTCGTTGTTGGTCACCACGAAGTGGTGAACCAGGGGCGTTCCCGAGAGCGTGTGGAGGCTGAGTTCGTGGAACTCGGCCAGAAAATCCGAGTCGGCCACGGTCAGCAGGGGGCAAGACGCCTTCGAACGCGTGGCCTCCCAGCTCTTGTCCCACTGCTTGAGCCGGAACCCCTCATCGATCGTGCGATAGGCGCGTCGGGCGGGGAATGCGATCTCGAAGACCGACCGACCGCCGTCGGCGGGGTAGTGGTCGAGTCGAATCGTCAGCCCGTGCTCGTCGTCGGTCAGCGACAAGAGTTCGTAACCGCCGTCGCTCCACAGCTCCGGCCTCCACGGCTGATAGCGTCCGGTTTGCCGGTCCATCTCGTTTCGGGTCTAGCTGTCGGGAGCTGGTGGCGTCTCGCTCGGGGTGGCCAGGTGCGTGGCCAGCGCGCGCAGATCCTTGACGCAAGCTTTCTTGAAGGTGCCGACGAACAGCCTGGAGATGAGTCCGGCGATGCGTCCCAGACCCCGGATCGCGCCGTGTAGCGTCACCTCGGTCCCACCGTTCTGTGGTGTAAGCCGGTAATCGAACAGGTACTCGCCGCGCTTAGACGTGCCCTTGCTGCCATCGACACGCAACCCCAGCCCTGTCGGCGGCTCGAAGCGGGTGACCTCGAACTGTTCCGTCGCCTCCTTTCCGAAGAGCTTGCGGGTCGCACGCCATTGGGTGCCGAGGCCGAAGGCACCCTCACTCAAAATTTCGACCTTGACGAATCCCGGCATCCAGTTCGCGATGCCCTTGAGATCGGTGAGGGCCTGAAAGACCCGATCGGGCGCGTTTGCGAAACCCTGCTGGACGGTAAACTCGACGGGCATTGGACAGCCTCCCGCTGCTCGGTTAAGGCACAGGATAACCGTCTCGTAGATCTCGGGCCAATCGCGTACCTCAACTCGCGATAGTCTCTATGAACATCGAACATTCGACATCGAACATCGGACTTTGAAGACACTGCCGAACTGGAAACATCGAACATCGAAGCTGATGAAAACATTAGTTGTTCCGCGTTCGATGTTCAGCGTTCGAGGCGCGTAAGCGCCGCCAAGCTCACATGTCGATGTTCGATGTCGGATGTTCGATGTTCTTCCGTGCCTCGCCCAACTAGTCGCACCTTCCCTGCCGGTGCTCGATCGGCAGGCAGTCGAGCCCGTCTTGCGCCCAGAGGCCGGCCCGGTCCCGGCGCGCCGCTTCCTGGGCCTCCGTAAACTCGTCGACGTACTGCACGTTGGGCGGATAGGTGAGCACAACCGCCCAGCCCTGTCGCACCAGCAGCCAGTTCACGAGCCGGCCCTCCGCCCACACGTACGCCAGCAACCGACCGTGCTGGTCGCGCCGCTCGATGTCCGGCTCGAGCTCGACGTCGATACCCACCGGTACAAGCTTGGCCAGCGCCCGAGCGGCCAGCCGGCCGTACGGCTCCTGGCTCAGCTCCGGCGTGTCGACGCCGATGAGCCGGACCCGGCCCTGCCCACGGCATACGACCGTGTCGCCGTCGACGATCCTCTCGATCTTACAGCGGTTCGTCTCGCGGACCGGGGCCGTCGGCCCCGAGTAGGCGCTGGCGGCGTCGGTCGTCCGGGTCTCCTGCGCGCCGCAACTGCCCGAGGGCAACAGAAGCAACGCCAGCAGCACGGTCGATGAGCGAATAAACGGTCGCCGCTCAGCCATCGCTCAGGTACCGCTGCCGGATCACTCCCAGATGGTGGGCGGCGTGACCGTAGACGATGTACGCGAGGGCACGGACCGAAAAATTCACGTCGTTGGCGACCCCCAGGGCGCGCCACTCGTCCGCATCGAAGCTGCGAAAAAGCGCGAGATTGCTCAGCCGCACGTGCTCGAACTCGGCCAGCAAGTTCTCCATCGGCCTCCGGCCAAAGTCCGCCGCTTTGACGTAATCGTCCTGCTCGAAGCCGGGCAGTGGCGTTCCGTCACCCCGGGCGAAGCTCAAGGCGCGATAGGCGAAGACCCGCTCGGAATCGATGACGTGGCCGAGAACCTCCTTGACCGTCCACTTGCCCGGCGCGTAGCGGTGGTCACCCATCGCCACCGGCAAGCCGGCGAACAGTTCGATCACTTCCGAGCACTGGTCCTCCAGCGCTGAAAGGATGTCGTCGACGCCTGCCTGCTCCATGTACCCCGCATAGAACGGCGCGAACTCGTCTTTACCTGGACGCCCCACTGTCTCTGAAGCCATGCTCGACCTCGGGTTCGGTTTCTTCGGTCATGCGTAGTAGTCGATCTTGCAACCGCAGCCGTCCCACATCCGCTCGTACTCCTCCAACCGCATCCGCACGAACCGCTTGACGTCCTCTTCGTCCGCCAGCCGTCGCAACACGCGCTCGGCCGGTGACGGCTGCTCCACCGCGGCGAAGAGGCCGTCCAGGCGAACGATCAACAGATCGCCGGCTAGATAGGTGTCGTGACGCTCGACGTCCACGAAAGCGGGCGACAGCCCCGCCCACTCGTCGGCCGAGAGCGCAACGATCCGCTCGGCCTGTAATCGCTGCTTGAGCTCGTCGATGTTCATGTTTTGGCGTCGCGCAAGAAAGACGCGATCGCGTCGTGGCCGCCCTCACGCGCCCACCCTTCGGGTGTAGCGTCGAACGTCGCGTCTTTCAGGGTTAGAGTCGCCCCCCGTGCCACAAGAAACTCGACCGTCTCCTGCTTGCCGTTTATCGCTGCCCAATGCAGGGCGGTCCCTCCAAACACGCCCTTCGCGTCGATGGTTGCCCCACGCTCGAGCAGGTAGGCCGCAACATCCGTGTGTCCGTTGCGGCCGGCGCCGTAGAAAGCGTCGGAAATCACATCGCCACGGATATGCGCCGAGTCGGCCGGCCAGTGGCGGTCCGGTTTCTGCGGCGCGCCGCGGCGCCGGTGACGCGTCAGATCTTCGCCCGATTCGATGATCCGGCGAACCTCTCCGATCATCCCCAGGCTGGCGGCCGTGATCAGGGTGAGCCCGCTCGCCCCGCGGGCGAGCAGCAGGTTGGCGACGTTGGAGGAGCCGAGGACGGCCGCCCAGTCGAAGGGGCTGGCCCCCCACGACGTGCGGGCCTCGATGTCGGCGCCGGCATTCAAGAGCGCCGTCGCGACCTCGACATGGTCCTGCTCGGCGGCCCAGTGAAGCGCCGTTCGCTGGTCATCATCGGTAGCGTGAACGAGGCCGGGATCCGCCCGGACCAGACGCTCGACTTCCGGCGCATCTCCGCGCTGCGCCGCCCGAAGGAACTCGCCGGGATCGCTCACAGCCGAATCCTCCACCGAAACCGGCCGGGCCGGATTACACGTGTGCGAGGGCGTTGGAGAGTACGTCAGCTTCGGCCTCGCACCAGTCGGCCCTGGCATTTCCATTTACGCCCCGCTCGTACAGCTCGTAGGCGCGACGCTCGATCTTCCGCCGATACTGCGAGACCAGATCCGTCCGCGCCCCGTGTAGGGCTTCCCATGAGGGCACGGCCACCGGACGCCCCTTCAGGATCTTGCGTATGGCTTCTTCGGGGTCGATCCGTTCCACCAGCGTCAAGTAACCGAGTACGACGAGCGGTGCGCGCCCCATGCCGGCGGTGCAGTGGACATAGCTCCGATGGCCCGCCGCCTGCAGCTGAGCGAGCTCGACCACGGCGTATGGCAAGTTCTTCCGCTGATCGACGAGGTCGAAATCTCGGAGGGGGTGTCGTGCCATCGTCAGCCCGAGCCTCTCGCCTTCCGCGAGCATCTCGGCGTAGTCGATGTCCCAGTAAGCCAGGCAATCATCGTGCTGGACCGAAAAGACCGCCGAGACGTTCGTACCGGCCTTTATCTCAGCCAGGTCTTCCGGCTTCATTGGACAGGTGCCAATCAGAATCTGTGGGGTGATCTCCCCCCAGTTCAACGACCATCGCCACATCATCGAATCATCCCCCTGAGGCAGCCACTCGTCCGGGTTCAGCGCAGGCGGAGATGTTGCTCTCTGAACCCCAGTCGGTCAAGTGTGACATTCAAAAAGTCCGTTGACTTCGACGAGTAGGACGGCTGGCCGCTACGGTCGCGCTTCCTGGGCGCGCCGCGACCAGTTCCAGAGGCCGGCACCGGTGACTTCTTCGGGCAGCCGATGACCCAACTGGCGGGCGAGCATGCAGATCTGGCCCCGATGATGGCCTTCGTGTGCGACGAGGTAGGCGAGAAAGTGAACGACGTCCTGAGGAAAGCCGGATAATTTCCCGCCTCGCTGAAGCCCGAGTTCCAGCAAGCTGACGATCCCGCGGCTGCTTCGCTGGAGCGCCGGCAGAAGCGCGCGGCGGCTCACCCGATGCCGGTTGACGCTCTTCGGCACGGTGATGCCGTGCTTCTGGCCGAGCATCTTGATCCACATGCAACGGCAATTGTGAACGTGACCGGCGATCATCCGGACCGTACGTCGCGGCGCGCCGGGCACCTTCTCGGGCCAGAGCTCGTCCGGGAGGCTTTCGAGCAGATGACAGGTGATGCGATTGTTGGTACGCCAGGTCGCGATTATCGCATCCGATAGGTCAATCTGTTTTGCCATCGTAAACCTGCTTCTTTGAAGTGACCCGAGCCGGGACGACGTGCTGATAGACCGAGGCGATGTCGTCGCAGAACGTCCGTGGATCCATCAGATCGTGGGAATCATCTCGTCAGGAGTCCGCCGGCCGATCCCCGTCGTCTGCGCCCGGGGGATCACCGGACTCGTCTTCCCGTTGCTCTTCGTGCACCTTCGCCTCGATCACCTCTTCGAAGCCGGGCTCGAAGATCGAGTGGATCTCCATTAGATGGTACGTCGAGGCGCCGCGTCGGGGCTTGAAACGGCGATAGTAGATCCACCCCCGCTTTTCCGCCCAGAGAAGCAGACGATCGAGGGCGAACAGCGCGACGACGATCACGAGTCCCCAGAACAGCAGCCGCATGCGTGCTCAGCGTCTCAAGTGCGAACCGGCCGACATCTGCCTCCGTCTGAGACTACGGCGGTAGCCAGGGCGGGGTGTCAGGCCGGGTCACGACGCACCGCGTAACGCAGCATGACGATGCCGCTCGGATAGGTCTCGGTGTCCTCGAGGTCGAGACGGACCGATCGCGGCAGCGACGGCAGCAGCGGGATCCCCTGGCCCAACAAGATGGGCACGACGCCGACCTCGACGGTGTCGACGAGGTCGGCCTCGATCAGGCTGCGAAACAGCGAGCCGCCGCCCATCAGCCAGATGTCCTTGCCCTTCTCGGCGCGAAGTGCGGCGACGGTGGAGACGGGATCGGCGCTGACCGTGACGTCGGGATGATCCTCGGCGCGCAGCGTCTTCGAGAAGACGTAGCTCCGCATCCCCGGCATCGAGCCCGAGCCCGGGCTCATGCGCTGGGCGACCTCGAAGGTGCGGCGTCCCATGAGCACGGTGTCGATCGTCTTGAAGAAAGCGCGGAAATCGATGGCGGGATCCATGATGATCCAGTCGTGCTCGTCGCTGGGGCCCGCGATGTAGGCATCGAGGCTCGTGGCAACGGAGTAACGCACTCGTCGCATCGCCGACCTCCGCAGTTTGATGGCCAAGCCGGGCGCTCGCCCCGGCAAGCTGGCAGCTCAAGCTGCGGAAGTTGCGGGCTGATCCGCAAGCTCCAGCGCGAACGACCGTGGCGGCGCCTAGAATTCGACCCCGGCGCGCGCTATACTCGGCCCGACCGGGTCCGGAGGTGAACGCTGCGCCGCTCGACGAAATCGATCTTCATCTTCTGGTTGCCGATGGCGGCGACCTGGCTGATGATGTCCATCGAAGGACCCTTCCTCGCCGCTGTCATCGCACGCCTCGCCGACCCGAAGTTCAACCTGGCCGCCTACGGCGTCGCCTTCGCGTTCGCGGTGCTGGTCGAGGCGCCGGTGATCATGATCCTCAGCGCCTCCACGGCCCTGGTCGAGGACAGCGCCAGCTTTCGCAAGCTGCGGAACTTCACCTACGCGCTCAACGCTCTGATCACGGGCGTCATGCTGATGCTGCTGGCGCCGCCGGTCTTCCATCTGGTGATGGAGGATCTGATCGGGCTGCCCGAGCCGGTCGCACGGCTCACCTTCGTGTCGCTGCTGATCATGATCCCGTGGCCGGCGGCGATCGGCTACCGCCGCTTCTATCAGGGTCTATTGATCCGCGACGGCCTCACGCGGCTCGTCGCCTATGGCACCCTGGTTCGCCTTTCGGCGATGGCTTCGACGGCGCTGATCCTCTATGGATTCACCGATGTGCCCGGCGCGTATCTGGGCGCAGCGGCGCTGTCCGCCGGGGTGAGCGTCGAGGCGCTGGTCAGCCGGCTCATGGCCCGGGCCACCGTTAACAGACTGCGGGCGACGGAAGCGGTCGCGACCGAGCCGCTGGACTACCGTCGCATCTTCAACTTCTATCTGCCGCTGGCCCTCACCTCGCTGATCGGACTGGCCGTGCATCCGATCGTCACCTTCTTCATGGGGCGGGCGCCGTACCCGGTGGAGTCGCTGGCCGTGCTGCCGGTCGTCAACTCGCTCTCGTTCATCTTTCGGGCGATGGGGCTGAGCTACCAGGAGGTGGCCATCGCGCTGCTCGGCAAGCAGCACGAGCACGTGCGGGAGCTGGGGCGCTTCGCCCTCGTCCTCGGGCTTGCCGCCTCCGCCGGCCTCGCCCTCATCGGCTTCACGCCCCTCGCCTACGTCTGGTTCGAGACGGTTTCCGGGCTCACCCGTGAGCTGACCGCGTTCGCCATCACGCCCACGCGCATCTTGGCGCTGCTGCCCGCGCTTTCGGTCCTGCTCTCGTTTCAGCGGGCGATCCTGGTGCAAGGCCGGCTGACGCGGCCGATCACGGTGGCCACGGCGACGGAGGTGGCAGGGATCATCGTGGCACTGCTGGCGTTGATCCAGGGGTTCGGGCTGGTGGGCGCGACGGCGGCGGCGATCGGCTTCGTCGCCGGACGCCTGGCGAGCAATTCGGTTCTAATGCCGCCTTGCCTGAGGGTGCTCGATCGGTCGAAGCGCGCTAGCGCCTAGAGAGCGTTTACCGAGGCTCCGTCCGCCGGCTCGACCGTGAAGAGTTGGTCCTCGAGCGCGCCTTCGTACTCGCGCGTCTGATAGAAGCGCTGGGTCAACGCTTTGAGAACGCGTGCCAGGCGGCGCTGCTCGCACAACGCCACGGCGCAGCCGCCCATGCCCGCGCCGGTGAGACGGGCGCCGGCCGCGCCGGCGCCCTCGGCGATCTCCACCAGCTCGTCCAGTTCAGGGTGGCTGACCTCGAAGTCGTCCCTCAGGCTGGCGTGCGATTCCGACATCAAGGCGCCGAAGCCCTTGAGGTCGTGGCTGATCAGCGCTTTTTCCGCCAGTTGCACGCGCCGGGCCTCGCCGAGCACGTAACGGAAACGTTTCAACAGCGTTGCGTCCAGAGCGTCTTCGGCGACATCCAGCAATTCGTCGATCGACGTTTCAGAGATGAGCGCCGGGTAAGAATCGATTCGGTCCCCGCTGTCGAGCGCGTTGGCCACCCGCTCCAGCGCCTTGCCGCACTCGCGGGTCCGCGCGTTGTAGGTCTTCCGGACCACCCCCGACTTCTCGGCCCGGACGAGACTGAAGGCGACGATGAAGCGCCAATCCGGCGTGATCGGGTGCGCGGTGAGGCGCAGCGGCTGGAAGTCGATGCGGCTGGCCGAGCCGCGGCGCGCCGCCAGACAGATCGCCTGGTCCATGCCGCCGCCCCGCGTCCCGACGTAGTGCTCGGCCTCGGCCAGCAGCTCGGCCAGCTCCATCCGCTCGATCCAGATGTCGTTGGTGTGGAGGATGGCCAGCGCGGCGGCGACGACGAGCGCCGAGGAGGAGCTGAGCCCGGCGGCCGTGGGGATATCGGAGTGGACGAGCCCGTCGAAGCCGTCGAGGGTGCCGAAGCGCCGCGCCAAGCCTTGCGCCGCCGCTTTGACGTAGTTTCCCCAATCGCCGTCGGGGTACGGCTCGATCTCTGGCCCGATCTCGAAGGTGCGCGGCGGATAGCGTGCGTCGGTGCTGGCGATGGCCACGCCGCGATTGGGCCGCTCGCGATAGGCGTGGGCGACGTGACGTTGAAGGGCCACGGGAAGGACTGAAAGCCCGACGTAGTCGATGTGGTCGCCGATCAGGTTGACCCGCCCCGGCGCGCGGATGAGAT
>CAYGAJ010000054.1:0-12175 GCA_964347815.1 uncultured Gemmatimonadota bacterium
TCGACCCGGTCTCCGATGAGCCGTTCGCCTACTACGAGACCGTGGCCGGTGGGATGGGCGCGGGACCCCGGAGCGACGGCCTCTCCGGGGTGCATACTCACATGACCAACTCGCTCAACACACCCATCGAGGCGCTCGAGCACGCGATTCCGGTGCGGGTGCGGCACTACGCCCTGCGGGCCGGCTCCGGAGGAACCGGACAACGGCGGGGTGGCGACGGGCTGCGGCGCGACCTGGAACTGCTCGCGCCGGCGCGGGTCAGCATCCTCTCGGAGCGGCGCCGGCGGGCGCCGTGTGGGGCGGCCGGCGGGGCGGCGGGCGAACGCGGCATCAACCGGCTGTGGAACGGAACGGAGTGGAAGGACTTGCCGGGAAAGGCAGCGCTGGAGGCGGAGGCGGGAGACGTGATCAGTATCCAGACGCCGGGAGGTGGCGGATGGGGAATCGCCGGATCCTGACGGCGCGCGGCCCTCACCAGGGTCTGCAGACGTCGCGGATGGTCGTGCCCCGTGAGCTGCGCAGCGGCGGCCAGCGGCTGCATTATGTGGAAGGGGGCGTCGGGGCGCCGCTGATCCTGATCCACGGCCTGGGGGCTTCGAGCCGCTGGTGGTTTTCGGTGCTCCCCGAGCTGACCGCGGAAAGCTTTCGGGTGGTCGTGCCGGACCTGCCGGGCTTCGGGCGTTCACCCGGGCCGGCTCGATCGATCGCCGAGGCGGCCCGAGCGGTCATCGACCTCGCCGACCGTCTGGGGCTGGGCCGTTTCTTTCTTTGCGGTCACTCGATGGGCGGAGCCATCGCGCTGCGCATCGCCGCCGATTATGGCCGGCGGGTGCGAAGGATGGTGTTGATCGCCAGCGCCGGCATCCCGGGGGTGGGACCGACACGGGTTTTGGGAAGGCTGGTGCAACCGTGGTCGTGGTGCCCGCCCCGGTTCTACGGCACCCTCATCGGTGACATCATCCGCGCCGGCCCACGCAACCTGTTAAACGCCATGGCGGAGCTCCGCGTCTACGACGTCCGTCCGTCGCTCAAACGGGTACGCGCGCCGACCCTGGTCATCTGGGGAGAGAAGGACAGCCTGACGCCGTTGGCGCACGGTCAGCGCATCGTCGAGGGCCTGCCCGATGCCCGGCTGGAAGTGCTTCCGCGGACACGGCACCTTCCGATGGTGCGCGAGCCCGATATCACCGCCGGCTTGATGGTCAGGTTTCTGAAGGAGGACTTGGTTCCGCGGAGCCAAAATGCCAGCGGCCGTTGATCAACTCGGCCCCAGCATCACGGCCGTCAACTTCTCGCCCTCCGCCAGTTCGGTCAGCTCCATCGTGACCGAGCCGACCTTGAGCTTCGATCGAAGCTGAACCGGTATGCGCCGGTCGTCGTCGGTGATATAGATCTCCGCCTGGCCGCCCTCGGAGAAGATGCCCCGGGTCTTGATGATCGGGCGAACCACCACCGTTTCGAACTCTCCCGCCGGAACCTTCACCTTCTCGCGGCGCAGTACTTTGACGATCACCGGGTTCCGATCGAACCGGAAGTAGCGATTCCACGTATACGTGCGCCCGACTTCGAGATCGATCGTGCGAACGAAGTAGACAAACGCGGCTTCGTCCAACGCCCCTTCCGGGATCGAATCCTGCGCTCCGTCGTTGCGCGTGTAAAACCCGCCCTCCAGGTCGATCTCGTACTCACGGAAACGCTCGTAATCACCCTGCTGCGAATCCTGACGGAACCGGCGGCTGGCAAGCTGGTAAACATCCAGCCACGACTCCTGACGATCATCGAGCTTGTAGAAGAACGTCGACCCTTGAATTACCGACCGCAGGTGGTACGTCGGGTGACCCGCCACCGTATCGATCTCGGCCACCTCCATCTGTGCCTCACCCACCGCCAACGGTCCGAACTTCACTCGGTAAGACAGACGCTCGCCCACACCGAACGGGACCTCCGCCAGCTTTAGCTCTTTGGCTTCCGGGCGCGGCCCATTCTCATCCTGGGCGATCGCCGCGACCGGCAAGAACAAGATCAGAAAGGCTGTCAACGCTTTCAGATTCATTTTCCCCTCAAAAGAGCCAGGTAATCGCGGGCGCTGCGCCACAACGAGAGACGGCTCGCTCTCGCGCGCCTGTCATAGCGCGATTCCGAAAGCGTCTCCTCGACACGCCGTGTGTGAGGCGCCACCGCCAACAACAACTCCACGGACGCCGCCCACCCGTCGTGCCGAACCAACCGGCTGCCGTTCGACTCCCGCAGCGCTTTCTTGAGCAGGCCCACACGATAGGCCCGCAACCCGGAGAATGGATCGCTGATCGCCTCCGGAAACCGATACTTGCGCTCGAGCCACGGCAAGCCCCGGCGAACCCAACGCATGGCGCGCGGCACCGACTTGCCATTCGCGGGCTGCGCCGCCACCACCAGATCGGCACCACCCTCCACACGCTTCACCAATATCGGAATCGCCAGCGGCTCGTCGGTGAAATCTGCCTGCAGCGTCACCACGACGTCACGCCGCGGGTACGAGGAACGCGAGATCGCCTCCCGCAGCAGCTGCTCGAGGGAGGCACCGTGCCCAATGCGCTTCTCGTGTTTGAGGATCTCCAGAGGCAAGACCCGTGCGTAGGGCGATACCACCTCGAACGTCCGATCGCTCGAGGCGTCGTCCAGGAAGAGAACCCGATAGTCGCGCCGGAATTCCGCCATGACCTGGCGGATCTTCCACAAGAGAACGCCCGCCGTGCGTTCCTCGTTATGCGCGGGGATGCATATATAAATCACGTCTCGCCACTCTTCTTTTCACCGGCCACCACGACGCGTCCGGCCGCTCCGGTGGCCCCTCCAACCCGTCCCCTGTCCTACTACCAGCCCCCCGCCGGCTCAGTTCCCCGGCGGCGCCGTCTTCCAGCGCTTATGATGCCAAAAATACTGTTCCGGGGAAAGCCGCACTCGCGCTTCCAGCTCGGCCACCCACTGCCGCGTCAGCTCGTAGACCCTTTCCTTGACGTTTGCATTGCCGCCCGCCTCGAGTGGGACGACCCAGCCGTGATACCGTCCCGGACCGACCCTTCTGGCCCCGCCGACGAAGAAAGGCACTCCGGCGCGCAGAGCCAAGAGCGCCGGCGCCCGGTGCGTCGAGGCGGGTCTGCCCATAAAGGGCACGAAGATGCCGTGTCGGCGCGCGTCCTGATCGGCGACGAATGCCACCACCCGCCCCGCCTCCAGGCTCCCCGTCAAACGATCCCAGGCGTCGACCCGGTCGATCAGACCCATCCCAAGCCGCCGACGCGTGTCCTCGAGCAGACGGTTGAGGTAGCGGTTCTTGAGACGCTGCATCACCGCATCCACCGTGTAACCGAGCGCAGCGATGGTCGAGCCGGCCAGCTCCCAGTTGCCAAAATGGCCGGTGACGATGACCACACCCTTCCCCGCTTTGATCGCGCGATCGAACTCATCGACGCCGTCGATCACCTCCAAACGCCGGCGCACCTCGGGCAGACCGCGACGAAGCAGGGTCGGCAGCGTCAGCGCCTCGCGTCCTACGTGGCGAAAGCAAGCCCGAGCGGTGTCACGCACCCACGCCTCGTCCCGATCGGGGAACGCTCGGGCCAGCTGGTCTTCGACGACGCGCCGCCGCCAGCCGAGCCGGTAGGCCAGCTCGCCCAACAGTTGACCGAAGCTTTCGTTGACGGCGGGAGGAAGATGGCCCAGCAGGCCGAGGGCGAAGCGGGCGAGGAGGTACTCGAGGAAGTGGCGGAGGCGCCTCAGCGAACCCGCGCCTCTTCGCGATCCAGGGCCGCGCCGTGGCCGAACTGCATCTCGTAAAGCCGGCGGTAAACGCCGCGCCGTGCCAACAGCTCGTCGTGTCGTCCGGACTCGACGATCCGGCCACCATCCAGAACGATGATCTTGTCCGCGCCCTGAATCGTCGACAGCCGATGGGCGACGACGATCACCGTCCGGTTGGCCAGCAGGTGCTGGATGGCCCCCTGGACCAGACGCTCCGACTCGCTGTCCAGAGATGACGTGGCCTCATCGAAGATGAGGAGCGGTGGATCTCGCAGGATCGCTCGCGCGATGGCGATGCGTTGCCGCTGCCCACCCGAAAGACGCACGCCGCGGTCGCCCAGCACCGTGTCGTAACCCTCGGGGAGGGTCATGATGAAATCGTGGGCGTTTGCGGCGCGCGACGCGGCCTCGATCTCCTCCTGGCTGAATCGATCCGGGGCGCCGTAGGCGATGTTGGCCCTGACCGTGTCGTGGAATATGAGCGTCTCCTGCGAGACGATTCCCAGGAGCTGGCGGAGCGAGTCGAGACGGATCTCTCGGATGTCGAGACCGTCCAGCGTGATGCGTCCGCGACCAGGCTCGTAAAAGCGGGGTAGCAAATCGACGACCGTGCTCTTGCCCGCGCCCGACGGGCCGACAACCGCTAGCACCTCTCCACGCTGCACCTCGAAACTGATTCCCTCCAGCACCGCCTCCTTGCCGTCATAGGCGAAGTAGAGGTCTTCGTAAGCGATCCGCCTCTCGAAACCGTCCACGCGGCGGCCGCCCGTCTGCACCGTTTCGCCGCCGGTATCGAGGATCTCGAAGAACCGGTCGGCGGCGGCGAGCGACGCCTGGGCGCGCGCCGGGAAGGTCGTCAGCGCCTTGATCGGCGACTGAGCCCGGAGGGAGATGGTGAGGAAGGTGAGAAACGCCTCGGCTGTGAGTTGGCCGCTGAAGACGAACTGCGCGCCGACCCAAACCAGCACCAGCGTCACGATGCTGCCCAGCATCTCGGACAGCGGAGAACTGAGCAGGCGCACGCGCTCGGCGCGCACCAGGTCACGGAAGTAAGCCTGATTCGTCTTGACGAAGCGCTCGCGCTCGAACTCTTCGGCGCCATACGCCTTGACCAGCCTCGCCCCCGACGCCGTCTCCTGCAGCATGCTGGTCAGCTCGCCTTGTGCTTCGTAGGCGCGCCGGAAACCGCGGCGCAACCGCCAGAGCATCGGCTTCAAGAAGCCGAGGAAAAGGGGAGCGACGACCAGCGCCAAAAGCGTCAGCTTCCACGAGATCAGCACCAGCGCGGTCACGAAGGCGATCAGCGAGACCGCGTGCTTCAACAGGTCCGATATCGCGTAGGTGATGACTTCCTTCGTCTGGCTCGTATCCGAGAACACCCGGGCGATGAGCTGGCCGGTCTTGTGGCGGTCAAAGAAGCCCAGCGGAAGCTTTTGAAGGTGTCCATACAGCTGGTTGCGCATGTCGCGCACGATGCCTTCGCGAACCTTGACGCCCAGCGCGTTGGCCGTGTAGAAGAACACGTTCTTGAGCAACAGCCCGACGATCACCACGATCACCACGTTCCGCAGCGCGGCGCTGGGTTCCGACCGGGCGAGGAAGGGCCCGACCGTGAGATCGAGGACTCGTTCGACCAGGCCGCCCCCAGCCTGCAGCACCGCCGCTTCGCCGAACAGCGAGCGCAGGAAGGGGATGAGCAGGATCATGGTGAAGCCATCGAGGATCGAGCCGAGGGCCACGGCCGCGAGGCTGGCGACAAAGAACAGCCGGTAGGGCCTGAGGTAGTTGAGGAGCCGGGTGTAAAGCTTCAACGCGCGTCACCGCGAGGCTTGAGCAGCGCCACCGGCAGGATCATCTCATCCGGACTGATGCCGCCGTGCAGGAAGCTGTCCCGGTAACGGGACTGGTATTCCCGCAGCTTCGTGGGATAGACGAAGAAGTAGTCTTCCCGGGCCAGAAGATAGTTGGTTTTCAGCCCGCCGGCAGGGAGCCGGATCGCCCGCCCATCCGGAACCGCGAAGACGCTGCCGGGCGATTCCGCCCGCAGATCGTCGCCGTACTTGTAGCGCAAGCTCAGCGTCGCGTCGCGCTTGGCGTACACCGTGGTGGGACGTAGACAGTGCACCGACCCATGGTCGGTGGTGAGCAGTACGCGGACGCCTCGCGATGCGATGACCCGGAGTGCCTCCCGCAGGTCGGACCGGTCGAACCAGGTGACGGTCAAACGCCGTAGCGCCTCCGCGTCGCGTGCCATCTCGAAGAGCAGCTGCGACTCGCCGCGCCCATGGGTGAGCAGATCGACGAAGTTGAAAACGATGGCGAGGGCGCGACGATCATCCAACAGCGAAAGCAGCCGCCTCAACATCGCCTCGCCGTCGCTAGCGCTGTTGACCTTTTCGTAGTGAACCGGCACCGCCCCATCGGTCAGCTTCGCGATCTGCTCGCGAAACAGCTCGTCCTCAAACGAATTGAGGCCCGCCTGCTCGTATTTCTCCGGCCAGCCGGGCCGGCGGCGCGCCAGCTCCTCCGGGAAGACACCGCTGAAGATCGCGTTACGCGAGTAAGGTGTGGCCGTCGGCAGGATGGAGAGGTACAGGTCCTCTTCCACCTCGAAGTCGTCGAGGATGGAGGGTCGTAGCGCCCGCCACTGGTCGAGGCGCAGACAGTCGACGACGACGAGCGCCGCCGGCTCATCCCGGGCGAGGAGCGGCAAGAAAAAGTGGGGGACGACATCCACCGAGAGCGACGGCCGATCTTGCTCACCCTTTGCCACCCAGCGGGTGTAATGCTGCACGACGAAATCCGAGAACCTTCGGCGCACGTCGCTGATCAACGTGTACAGCGATTCGAGCAGCCCTTCCTCGCCGGTGTCGTTGAGCTCGAGTTCCCAGTCGATCAGATCGGAGTACAGATCGCTCCAGTCACGCCAGGTGCTCGCTTCATCAATCCGATGGCGCATCTCGGAGAAGGCGCGGACAAAATCACGGGCCAGCCGCTCATGACGCAGCCCCGGCCCTTCCAGAATCCGTGTCACCACCGAGGCCACCTGCCGCGGGCTCGTCGGCTTCAAGATGAAGTCGTCGACGCTCCGGCCGATCGCCTCCGTCATCGTCTCTTCCTTCTCGCTCTTCGTCACCATCACGACGGCGATCCGAGGATCGACGCCCCGGATCTCGCGGAGCATCTCGATGCCCGTGCGCCCGGGCATCTCGTGATCCAGCAGGATGAGGTCGTAGCTCTTCCGTCGGAGCTGGCTGAGGGCGTCATCGCCGTTCGGCTGTGTGTCGACCTCGTAGCCGCGCTGCTCGAGCACCAATCGGTGGGGAAGCAGCAACTCGACTTCGTCATCGACCCAGAGTATCCGGCCCTTGGGCAACTTCTCCCGGCTCATCAAAGCTTCCAGGTGTAGCTGTACCACGTGGCGACGGCCCGACCCGCACGTTCGGCCGGCTCGAAGACCCAATCGCGAGCTTCGCGGATCAGGCTCTGGTTGTACTCGCGATCCGGGGTGGGCGGCTGGAGGCGGACCGAGTCGACGGCACCCGCCTGGGTGATGAAGACCCACACCGTGACTTCGCGCCCGCGTACCGACTGCGGACGTTCGAGTGGCGCCATGATCACGCCTCGTGGGGTGGGTGGGATCAGACGGCGCAGACCCGTCATCGCGTTCCCGGCATCGCCGCGGCCCTCTCCACCGGGCAGACCGGCCCCGGTCTCCTGCCCCTCGACACGGCCTTCACCGGGATCGCGCAGCTCGACCTCGGCAAGAGACAGGACCGGCTCCTCGAGCATCTCGACCTCCACCGGCTCGATCGTCGGGGTTTCAGGGCGCGGCGGTATGGTAATCTCAATCGGCGGCCGCAAAACGATCGCCCGCATCCCGCCACCGCCGGCGGCGGCCACGGGATCCCCCGCGGCCGGTCCAGCGGCGGCGTATGGCGTCAAACGCTCTTGTGCCGAACGGAAGAGGATCAGGAGGACGAGGTGGAATAGTACCGACAGCAGCAGCGCGACGCGCCACACTTTGCGCTCCCAGCGCGGTCGATCTCTCCGTTCCGCTGCCATCGATCCACGATCAGTTGCCGCCTAGCGACTTCCTCGGGTTTCGCCTCCGCCGCGACCCCGCAGATCGGCGAGCTGGACGCTTCGCCCATCACGGTCGAGAATCCAGACGTCCCCGCTCTCGGTGACCACCACGTCCGTGGCGAACCGGGTCTCGCGGGCTACGCCGATGACCGTGGGCACCGACCCGCCGATGTCCACCACGACCACACCGTCGGAGCCCGCCGCGACGTACAGCAAATCCCCATCAAGATCGGCGGCGAACGCAAAGCTCACCCCACTATAGTGTTGTACCACCCGGGGAGCCGCGGGGTCCGCGGCCTCCAGGATGTAGACGCCGTTGGATCCCGCGGCCACCGCCAGAAGGCTGCCACGCGCCCTGACGCTGCGACCGGCAGCCGGCAGCTCCGTCTCAGCGATCTTCTCCAGGTCGGCGGTGTAGGATGCCAGCCGATCTTCCATCAGCACCCAGCCGATGCGACCGAAGTCGCTGAAGGCCATGTCGGTCACATAGTCGAAGCTCTCGACCTCGGTCAGAGTCGCGACCGACACCTCACGTGCGGTTCTCTGAATCCGCAGCAGCCGCAGCGAGTCGAGACCCGCCACCGCCAGGTTGTTCTGGAAGAGCTGCAAGGAACCGCCTCCCCGCTCATCCACCACCTGGCCGGGGGCCACATCGTCGTTCACGGGGAACGTGAGGAGGTTGGAAAAGGTGCTGAGGATCAGGAGATCCTCCGCCGGCACCACCGCCACATCCTCGATGCCCCGCACGCCCGCGGCCCGACGGCGCACCGTCCCGTCCCGGAACACGATGCGGGCACCGCCGAGACCGATCACCGCCGCGCCGCCCTGGAAGCCCGTGAGACGATCCGGCACCAGATCGAGAGGGACGTTTTGGAACGAGTAGGTGAGTGACGGGCCCGCGGCCATCCGCCGCTTGTAACGGGAATCGAGCTCGGACCCGATGAGGAAGCCGATACCGGCGCCGATCAGCCCGGCGGCCACCCCGACGCAGGTCTTGCTCGTGCAGTTGCCTTTGACGGTCGCATCGCCGGCGAAAGCGTAGGAGGGGACGCCGGCCACCACCGCCCCGATCAGGGTGAACAGCCAGCGCCGGTTCGACTTAAAACCGCCCTGCGCCTCCGCTGCGGGGGCGAGGGCGACAGTGAACGCCAGAGCCAGGATGAGGGCCCGCCCGGCCCCGGCCGAACTCGCGCGGCTCAGCGACACCCGTGGCTACCCCTTCCCTTCTGGCTCTACCACCTGGAAGGCGCGCCGCGAGCGGGCCATCTGTTCGCCCAGCTGGTCCCAGACTCGCAGCCGGATCTCGTACTCTCCCTCGGGGACCTCGCGGGGGTCGAGCGACAGGTATTCGGTTACGCGGTCCCGGCCATTCAACTTGACCTCGCGGCTGTAGCGCAGCTCGAGGCGGTCGTCGCCGACGATACTGAAGCCCCAGGCGTCGGCGATCGCACCGATCAGCGCCGCGATACCGCCGCCGCGCTTCAGCTTCTTCACCCGCACCTGCAACGAGACGTCGAAAGAGGCGAAGCCTTCGTCGTCCTGACGCAGTCCGTACAACTCGTAGTAGATGTGAACGGGCTCGCCGGGGCGGAACTCGAGCGCGGCGTTGGGAAAGATCTCGAAGTCGAACCGGCTGACGGGCTCCTCGGTGAGGAGGCGAATCGCATCGGCGACGAGTATGTCGCTCAGGTTGATCGAGTCGCTGGGGAACGACTCGGCCGTGAAGGTGTCGCGCGAGGCCGCCGCGCGCCAGGTGACCGCATCGCGCGCCTCCACGGCGGCCACGATCGGACCGCCAGGAGGCGTGATGATGCGCCAGCTGCGGAACTCGTTGACGTCGGGCGATTCCGCGTACGTCAGAAGCTCGGTCTTGACGCGCTCGATGATCGTCTCGCCCTCACGATTCAGCAGGAAGACGCCCGTCTCGATCTCACCCTGCCGCAGGTCGAGGTTCTCGGCCAGGTCCACCAGCGGAATCGCCGCGTGAATCTCCAGAGCGATTTCGTCCGGCGCCTTGCCGCGGAAGCGGGCGATCTGCACCGGCAAGTCCAGAAGCTTGGGAATCGAGGGGATGTTGTCGTAAAGCGCAGGGGTCGCCTGGCGGTAGTTCTCGGCGATGAAGTGATAGTCGCCGGCGAAGCGCGTGCTCAGATAGCCCGGCATCTGCCGGAAGATGAACAGCGGCCCATTCTTACCGTAAGTCCAGATGATCGAGCGGCGACCGATCGCGTACGGGTTGCCGCGATCGGTCGTGTTCGCCCCGAACGTCGCGATCTCCAGCGGCGGACCGTAGCGAACGTAGATGATGCCCGGATCCGTCTCCCAACCGCGCAGGCCGGCTTCCGGCGCCGAGAAGCGCAAGTCGGCGTAGGCAACGCGCGACAAATGCTCCAGACGCCGTTCATTCGAGCGGGTGAGGTAGAGCGGATCGAAGACCCGCCAGTAGCGGGCGTTGTACTCCTCCCGCGCCTCGTCGTCCATGACCAGATAGTCGCTCGCCGCGCTCCGGGTCATGATCTGCGCCAGATTCTCGATCGCCCCGCGCTCCTCCTCGGGCAATCGCGCCAGCCCATCCTCGAACGCCTCTCCCGCCTCGTCTTCCCGGCCCGCGGCGTGCAGCCCCAGACCCAGATAGAGCAACGGCTCCGGCCGCTCCGGATGCGCCGCGCGAAGCCGCCGCGCGATCGCCAAGTACTCGCCCAGACGGTGCTCGTCCAGCAGGTAGCCCATCAGCCGGACCGCCGCCGCCACGTGATAGGGATCGTAGCGCAGCGCCGCCCGGTAGTGCTCGACCATCCGCTCCCGGTCCGCATCTCCCGAGCCCTCGATCGGGCCAGAATCGTCCAGGTAGGCGTTGCCGTAACGCTCCGGTCGGTACTCGCTCATCAGCGACAGCTCACCCACCGGCGGACCGCGGAACAGGGGTGAGAGGCGACGGTGCTGAAGCGCCTGGTATCGAAGCTCCTTGATGTAGCCGAGATTGAAGTGAACCTCCGAGAGCACTTCGGGGTCGCCGAGCTTCTCCGCGCCTTCCAAGGCGCGTCCGAACAGCCGCTCGGCGTCGATGCGCATGTGCTGCTTCAGACGCAACCGCGCCAGCTCCAGCAGGTAACGCGGGTCGCCCGGGTTGAGACGCAGCGCTTCGAGAAGCGCCTTCTCCGCTTTCAACCGATCTCGGAAGTCGGTTTCGACGGCGCTGGCCCGGTGCGTGTAGAGGCGCCCCAGGTGATAGTGCGCGTCGGCGAACCGTGGCTCGGCCTCGACGGCCTTCTCGAGCTCGTTGAAGGCAAGTAACGTGTCGCCGGCGGTCACGTGGGCGAGTGCGAGCTGGAGGTGCTCGCGAGCGCGCTCATCCTGTGCCGAGGCGGGTCGAGCCGACACGATGAAAAGAGCCGAAAGCAGTAGAGTTACGGCGTGCTTCACTGCTGTCATCCTTTAGTGCTCTGTCGAGGAACCCGCGTGACCTAAAGGTACGTTTCTGGCTGAACTTGGAAAAGGGGCGCGTCAAGCCCGGGCCCGCTATCTCCAGCTTACGCACGCGGTTACGCCGCAACTGGGGCGCAGGCGACCCCCCGGGCGCGACCCTCGGCGACCGCAGATGACGGTAGTCTCGCTCACCGGACAGCCCCCGGCTTTCCTCTTGCCCCGACCCAGCGGCACGGCCAAGTTCAGCGGCGACCGTCGGCCCCTGCAGCCGTCTCGACCACGTGCCGCATCGATCAAGGAGGTGTCGCCGATGCACGGCTTGGAAGGCGCCATCCTGGTGCCCGTCCTGATTCTCGGAGCTGCCGCGATTCTATTCTACGGCCTCATCGGGGTGCGATCACGCCAGCTCGCGAACAGGCGCGACAGGCAGTCGTAAAGTGGTTGATCACACGAGGCCGACTGGCGCGGAGGACCGATGAGCGGACTGTTCGAGCGTCTGCAAGATGAACTCCGACAGATGCAGGAGCAGGGCGTCTACAAGCGGCTGGTGCACCTCGACTCGCCGCAGGCGGCGGTGGTGAAGGTCGAGGAGACGGGCGGCGAGGTGATCAACCTCTGCTCCAACAACTACCTAGGCCTTTGCGACACGCCGGAAGTCGTGAAAGCGGGGATAGCCGCCTACGAGCGCTACGGCGCCGGCACGTCGTCGGTCCGTTTCATCTGCGGCACGTTCACCCTGCACCGCCAGCTCGAGGAGAAGATCGCTGATTTCCTCGGCTTGGAATCGGCCCTGACCTACGTCTCGTGCTGGAACGCCAACATGGGCCTGATGCCGACGTTCCTGGATGAAGAGGACACCCTGATCTCAGACGAGCTGAACCAC
>CAYGAJ010000055.1:0-12168 GCA_964347815.1 uncultured Gemmatimonadota bacterium
GCAAAGACGTATTGGGAAGCCGCCGCTCGCTTTCGGCGCGGATGGCGCGGAGAGGGGTCCGGGCGGCGTGGTGGGCCGGGTGGTGATGGCGGGACGGCCGGGCGGGGCGAGTTGAAGGGGAGATGAGGGGATGGGTGATCGTCGGGCACGGGAAGGGGAGAGCGGGCGTGGGTGGACGGAGGCGGAGAAGATAAGCGGAGACTGAGGCGTGATGGAACGAACGATCGATCAAATTAGAAACCCCCTGCCGCCCCGCCCACTTCGCTCACCGCGCCCGGCTCTCCGCCGGGACCCCGATCCGTCTTCTGGCGAAGCGACTCGTCCGGAGGTCCAGTCCCCATGAAGCTCGACGTCTCCTCGGGATCCCTCGCCAACCTGGATACCCCGCTGCTCGTCTTGCCCTGGTGCCAGGGCGATGACGATGCAGCCGAGCGGTCTGGGGCCGATCTCGAGGCCCTCGACCAGGCGCTCGGCCTCATGCTCACCCGGGCGGTCACGGGCGGCGATTTTCGCGCCCGGCGCGGCGAGCTGAGCCTGCTCTACCGCCACGGCGACGGCGGGCCCGATCGTGTCCTGCTCATCGGGACGGGCAAGCGCGCCGACCTGGACGCCGAGAGGCTTCGGGAGGTGGGCGGTCGAGCCGCCAGACGCGCGGGTGAGCTGCGAATCACGGAGCTGACCCTGGCTATGCTGCCGGCGTGGCTCGGCGGCTCTGTCGATCTGGAGGCGGCTGCCCGGGCGCTCGTGGAGGGGGCGGTTCTGGGCGGCTGGCGATTCGACGAGCTGCGAAGCGAGCCGGCGGAAGACGATCATCGGCCGCCGCTGTCGGGGCTGACGCTGCACCTGCCGCAGTCCAAGGGAAAGAGCGCGGCGCTGCGGGCGGGCGAGGTGGGTCGGGTGGCCGCCGGGGCGCAGAACTACGCCCGGGAACTGGCGGTGCGTCCGAGCAACATCGTCACGCCGCGGTATCTGGCGGAGGAGGCCCGGCGCCTGGGCGATGCCCACGGGATGCGGGTGACTGTCCTCGACCGGGCCGCGATGAAGCAGGATGGCATGGAGGCGATCCTGGCGGTGGCCGCCGGCAGCGAAGAAGAGCCACGCTTCATCGCCATGGAATACGGCGCCGATGCCGAGGCAGGCCCCCTGGTGTTGGTGGGGAAGGGGGTCACTTTCGATTCCGGCGGTCTATCGCTAAAGACGCCGCAGAGCATGGAGACGATGAAGTCGGACATGTCCGGCGCCGCGGCCGTGCTCGGCGCGTTGAAAGCAATCGCCGAGCTCGAGCTGTCGGTTCGCGTGGTCGGGCTGATCCCCACGGTCGAGAACATGCCGTCGGGCGGCGCCCTGCGACCCGGTGACGTGATCGGGTCCCGTTCGCGCAAGACGATCGAGGTGATCAACACTGACGCCGAGGGGCGGTTGATACTGGCGGATGCGCTGAGCTACGCGGCTCGCTACGAGCCCGAGGCGATGATCGATATCGCCACGCTGACGGGGGCGTGCGTTGTGGCGCTGGGTCATCAAGCCAGCGGTGTCATGGGCAACGACGAGGCTCTGATCGAGGAGATCCGCCAGGTGGGCGAGCGAAGCGGCGAACGCGTTTGGCCGTTGCCGTTGTGGATCGAGTATCGCGACTTGCTGAAGTCCGAGATAGCCGATATCAAGAATTCGGGTGGCCGCGCGGCCGGCACGATATCGGCAGCCATGTTCCTGCGTGAGTTCGTGGGCCCGGTGCCGTGGGCGCACCTCGATATCGCCGGGACGGCCTGGGCGGACAGGGCCGGACCGTATCAACCGGTGGGGTCCACGGGCGTGGGAGTTCGCCTGTTCACCGAGTGGGTGAGGGGACGGATTCGCTGACGCTCGCCCGCCTCAACGGGATACTTTCTGATCCGACCCGCCATCATCTTCGCTGCTCTTATCACCCTCCCCATAGCGGCAACGGGTGTGCTGTGCGCTCAGGAGCCGGATACGATGCGCCGGCCTCCGGAGCAGACGCCGGGCGCGGCGCAGGAGGAGGAGCCTGATACCGCACCTGTGCCGGTCTTTCCCAGTTTTCCCTTTCGGGCCGCCAGCGAGGCGGGTGGGGTCGCCGCCTCGTGGGAGATCTCAGATCTGCTCGCGGACGGGGCGCTGGCGGTGGCGGACTTGCTGGAACGCCAGCCGGGGCTCACGCCGGTGCGGGCCGGTTTCTTGGAGGGCCCGCAGGTCTCGGTGTTCGACGGGCGCGGGCCGGTCGGCCTGCGCTACGAGGTGGACGGCTACGAGATCGCGCCGCTCCTGGGCGGGGGCTTGGATCTACAGGCGCTCTCACCGGTCGAGATCGAGTCGCTGCGTCTGATCCGCGAGCCGGGCGGCTTCCGTCTCAGCACCCGCAGCTACGGGAACGAGCGGCCGGAAGCGTACTCGCGCATCGAGGCCGGCACCGGCGATCGCGACACGAACCTGCTCCGCGCCTTCTTCGCGTCCCGGCTGCGGGGCGCCAGCATCGGTTTCGGATTCGATCGCTACGACACGGACGGCGTCCTTTCGAACCGCGCGGCGCAGCGCAACGCGATCTGGGCCAGCCTCTCCCATCCGTTGTTCGCTGGGGTTTGGGGTCAACTCGAATGGCGTAACAGCAGTGCCGATCGCGAGGCGTACCCGTCCACTACGCGCAACGACTGGATCCTGAGACTGCGACGGGCGACCGAGAGCGGTTGGTTCCTGGACCTGGTCGCAGGGCGCTCGAGCCTCGAGCTGCGACCCGGCAGCCAGGAGGCCAAGGGCGTGGGGCTGGAGGAGACGCTCAAGGAGTCGGCGAGCCAGCTGGCGCTGCGGGCCGCGCGTCGGGCCGGGCGCTGGCAGGGCGTGGTGTCGTTGAGGGTGTGGGAGGGCGTCGGGATGCCGACCTTCGAGCCGGAGGCGGCGCTGGAATTCGAGCTGGGTCGGCTGACCGCCTATGCGGCCGGGCGCTACGAACTCTGGCGTGATGAAGATTTCCATTCGGCGTCGGGCTACGGGTCGCTGACCCTGCGCCTTCCTCTCGGCCTGCGGCTGCTCGCCGAGGTGGAGGAAGGGGACCGGGGCATCTTCGCGTTTCGGCCGCGCCGGCGGCTTTCGATCACACGCTGGACGGCTGGGGCCGAGCTGCGGCTGTGGGACTGGCGGCTCGGCGGCCGCGGCGGGACGAGCCGGGCCGACCCGTCGCCCGCCATCGGCGCGCCCTTCGACAGCATCCGCGCTCTTCCCGGAGGAACGGTGGAGCTGGTCGAAGGGTGGATCTCGGGTCCGGTGCTGCGGCCGTTTGGCGGTGTCCTGGAGGTCGGTGGCCGTTACCAGCGGCGCAACGCGGCGCCGGTGCTCTACTGGCCCCAGGATGAGTGGAGGGTGGAGGGGATCTACCGACTTCTCGCGTTGAGTGATCAGCTGGAGATCTGGATCACGGCGGTGGGTGGCCTGCGCGGCGCCATGTTCGTGTTGGATGAGGGTGTGGCGCCAGGAGCGGTGGTATCGAGCGGTGATCTGACCTGGTTCCGGGGCGAGGCGGTCGTTCGCATCAAGGACCTTCACATCTTCTACAATTATGAGAGCTACAATGCGGTAGGCTCTCCCGCGGATGTGCCGGAGATGTTCTTTCCAACGGCCCGGATCCATTTCGGTGTGAAGTGGGAGTTTTGGAACTGAGAGGTCTCATTTGACATCCGCGGTGCCAGCCGCCGATAGTAGCGGCACGACAGTACCGCTCGAACTCGCGACGAGGTGCCAGGGATGATCCGCAGCATGACGGGGTTTGGGGAGGCGCAGCGGGAGGCGCCGGAGGGGCTGATCGCAGTTCAGATCCGCACGGTGAACCACCGTCATTTCCATACACATTTTCGCTTGCCGCCGGGCGCGGAACGGTACGAGTCGAACCTGACTCAGGTCGTGCGCGAGCAGGTTCAACGGGGTAGCGTTCACTTCCGGCTGACCTATCAGCGTGGGCCGGCGACCGGGGACGCGGTACCGGTGGACCACGAGCGGGTGCGGGCCTATCTGGCCGCGCTGCGTGAGATTCAGGAGCGGCATGGCGTCGAGGGCCGAATCGACCTGGAGCTGGTCGCACGATTGTCGGACATATTCGCGCCTCCGGCCGAGGACATCGAGCATCTGCCCATGGATGAAATCGTGGCGGCCGCTCGCGAAGCTCTGGCGGCGGTGGTCGCCATACGCGAAGAGGAAGGGAAGGCGCTGGCGGCCGATCTGCTGGCGTCGCTGGCCGATATCGCAACCGCGCTGGAGGCCATCGAGTTGCGGGCTCCCCAGCGGCTAGTCGAAGAGCGGGATCGCTTGAGGGCGGCAGTGTCGGAGCTGACCCAAGACGTGGAGTTAGACGAAGAGCGACTGGCTCGTGAGGTCGCCTTTCTGGCGGAGCGTTGGGATATCAACGAGGAGATCGTGCGGCTGCGATCGCACCTGGAGCAGTTCCGGCAGTTGATCGAGGGGGATGCGGCGGAGCCGGCGGGCAAGCGGTTGGCGTTCTGGGTGCAGGAGATGCATCGGGAGGCGAACACGATCGGCTCGAAGGGCAACGACACCGAGGTGGCCAAGCGCGTCGTGGACATCAAGGCCGCCATCGAGCGCCTGCGCGAACAGGTGGAGAACGTGGAGTGACCGGCAGCCCCATCGTCCTCTGCGCTCCCTCGGGAACCGGCAAGACGACGGTCTCGAGAGCGTTACTCGAGCGGCGTGTCGACCTGGTCTTCTCGGTCTCGGCGACCACGCGCCGCCCGCGCCCGGGAGAGCGAGACGGCGTCGACTACCACTTCGTCTCGCGCGAGACGTTCGAGTCGATGATCGCCGCCGGTCAGTTTCTCGAGTGGGCCGAGGTCCACGGCCAACTGTACGGAACGCCAAGCGCCAACCTGACGACGGCGACGAAGGCGGGGAAGCTGCTGCTGCTCGACATCGACGTCGAGGGGGCGCGTCAGGTGAAGCGCTCGGTTTCCAATACGGTGACGATCTTCCTCCTGCCGCCCTCCTTCGGTCAGCTCCTGGAACGGCTGCGGCGTCGTGGAAGTGAGGGCGCCTCCGATCTGCGGCGTCGCCTCGAGACGGCGTGGCGCGAGCTGGAGGCCGTGGACGAGTTCCGGTACGTGCTGGTCAACGATCGGCTGGAGGACACGATCGACCAGGTCGACTCATTACTCACGGCCGAGCGCCAGGGCGCCCACCACTGGCGCGATCTGGTCCTGGAGCTGAGGCAGGGGATCGAGAAAGCTCTCAGCGGGGGAGAGGTTTAGCAGCCCTTCCACGGCGGCGGGCCGGGGTGTAATATTGGGGGTTCGCGAACACGACAACACTCGGGCTGATTAGACACCATGAAAGTATTCACGCCGGTTGAACTGGCCGACGCGGCAGGCAGCAACAAGTATCTGGGCGTCCTGGTCGCGGCACGCTACGCCCGCGAGATCAACGCTTTCCGCGCTCAGAGGCAGATCGTCGTGACCACCGATCGGCCGCTCATGCATTCCCCCTACGGGCCGAAAAAGCTGACCACCCAGGCCCTGGAAGAGCTGACCTCCGGCCAGATCGAATTCCGTTTGGTGAAGCGGCGCCGCCAGGCGCCCTGACGACCCACCATGCGCCCGTTTGACGGAAAGCGGGTGCTGGTCGGCGTTTCCGGGGGAATCGCCGCCTACAAGACTGCCGAACTCGTTCGCCTGCTGGTACGGGCGGGCGCCGAAGTTCGGGTCATCCTCACCGAGAACGCGGCGCGCTTCGTCGGCCCGGTGACGTTCGAAGGCCTGACGGGCCAACCTGTCGCCACCTCGCTTTGGGAGGGGGCGCTCGCCCACATCGAGTTGGGACGCTGGGCCGACACCATCGTGGTCGCCCCAGCGACCGCCAATCTGATCGCGAAGCTCGCCTCCGGCATCGCGGACGACATGCTCACCACCACGCTGCTCGCGTCACCGCCCAACGCCTTGATCGCTCCGGCCATGAACACGCGGATGCTCGAACACCCGGCCACCCAGCGAAACCTCGAGGCGCTGCGTGGCTTCGGGTATGAGCTGGTTGGACCGGCCTACGGCGAGCTGGCGGAGCGCGAGCAGGGTTGGGGCCGGATGGTCGAGCCCGAGCTGATTCAGGCCTACGTCGCGCGACGGCTCGAGTCGGAGACGCGCTGGCGCGGGCGCCGGGTCGTGGTGACGGCCGGCCCCACCTGGGAGCCGGTCGACGTCGTGCGCTTTCTCGGAAACCGGTCGTCCGGCCGCATGGGCTTCGCCGTCGCCGCCGCCGCCTGGCGACGCGGCGCCGAGGTGACCCTGATCAGCGGACCGACCGAGCTGCGTCCACCGGTCGAGATCGACCACGTGCGCCGGGTCGAGACGGCCGACGAGATGGGCGACGCAATGGGTGAGGAGCTGGAGGGGGCGGCGGCGCTGTTCATGGTGGCCGCGGTGGCGGATTTCCGTCCCAGTTCGCGGCGGGACGACAAGATCCGCCGGGCCGCCGGGATGACGTCGATCGCCGTGGAATCCGCACCGGATTTGCTGGCGACGGCCAGCGCGCGGGCCCCGAGGGACTGTGTGAAGGTAGCCTTCGCGGTGGATCTCGGGCAGGAAGCGATCGACTCGGCCCGACGGAAGCTGGTGGAAAAAGGCGCGCACCTCATCGTGCTCAACGATCCGAGCGAGCCGGGCTCGGGTTTTGTCGTCGAGACGAACCGCGTCACGATCATCGGCGCCGAAGGGGAAGCCGAGGCGCTGCCGCTCATGAAGAAGAGCGAGGTGGCCGACGAGATCCTCGACCGCGCCGAGCGGCTGCTGGCCGGTGAGTGATCGGGAGTCGCCCCGCGACCTGCTGGTCCGCTATCTCAGGCAGCGGAGCGAGCTGGGGCAGCAGGAGTGGATCCTCGAGCGGCCGGCGACCGAGGCGTTGCAGTCACGGGGTTGGGCAGAGCGACCCGGCCGTGCCCAGCGTCGGGAAGCCGCGCCGCCGCGGGCTCGAGCCACGGCCGAAGGGCCCCCGGCGCCCGAGCCCCAGATCGAAGTCGGAGAGAGCTTCGAAGCGTTACGGGAGGAGGTCTTGGGCTGCACGCGGTGCCGACTGGCTGAGGGGCGAATGACCGTCGTGTTCGGTGAGGGAGACAGCCGAGCCGATCTGGTCGTGGTGGGCGAAGCACCGGGTTATGAAGAGGACATGTCGGGGCGGCCGTTCGTGGGGCCCGCCGGGAAGCTGCTGGACAAGATGTTGGCGGCAATCGGCTTTCGCCGGGACGAGGTCTTCATCTGCAACGTGCTCAAGTGCCGGCCGCCGGGCAACCGCGATCCGCTGGTGGATGAAGTTGCCGCCTGCAGGCCTTATCTTCGAAGACAGGTCGAGTTGATCGCGCCGAAGGCGATTTGTGCTTTCGGCCGCTTCGCGGCGCAAACGCTGTTGGCCAGCGAGGCTTCGCTGACACGCCTGCGCGGACAGACGCACGAATTCATGGGAATACCCGTCGTGGTGACCTATCACCCCGCCGCCCTGCTGCGGAACGCCAAGTGGAAGCGGCCCGCTTGGGAAGATCTGCAGCGGCTGCGGCGCATCTATGACGAAGCGGGCGGACGAGCCCCGGGAGGCGAGCGTGGCTGATTGGCAACCGCCGAGCGACCGTGCGGGCGGCGTCAAGGCGTCGGATCCGTTCAGCGATCGCAAAGCGCCCTGGTCGCCCGAGGCCGAGATCTCGGTGCTCGGGGGGATGCTCATCGATGCGGACGCGGTCGCCAAGGCCGTGGAGCTGGTCGATGACTCCATGTTCTATCGCGAAGCGAACCGGCGACTCTACCGGTCGATGCGGCGGCTGTTCGAGCGTGGCGAGGCGATCGACCCGGTCACGCTGACGGAGGAGCTGCGCCGCAGCGGCGAGCTGGAGGCCGTCGGCGGTCCAGCGTATCTGGCCGAGCTGATGGAAGCGGTGCCCACCGCCGCCAACATCGAGTACCACGGCAAGATCGTTCGCGAGAAGGCGCTGTTGCGGCGTCTGATCGAGGCATCGACCGAGACGATTCGAGACGTCTACGAGGCGAGCACCGATACGGTTGAGGACACCATCGATCGCGCGGAGCAGCGGATCTTCCAGGTGTCACAGGCCGGCCAGCGCCGCGGCTTCATCTGGATCAAGGAGATCCTCTGGCCCGCCTTCGAGCACATCGAGCGCCTTCAGCAGGCGCGCGGATCGGTGACGGGGGTGCCGAGCGGTTTCGCGGATCTGGACAACATGACCGCCGGGTTCCAGCGCGCCGACCTCGTTGTCGTGGCCGGGCGTCCCTCGATGGGTAAGACGTCGTTACTGCTGAACATCATTCAGCACGCAGCCATCGAGGGCGAGACGCCCATCGCTCTCTTCTCTCTGGAAATGTCCAAGGAGGCGATCGTGCAGCGCTTGCTCTGTGCCGAGGGTCAGGTGAACTCGGCCAAGCTGCGCCGCGGCATGCTGAGCGATCAGGAGTTCATGCAGCTGGCGACGGCCGCCGCCCATCTGAACACGGCGCCCATCTGGATCGACGACACGCCCGCGATCACGGCCGTGGAGCTGCGGGCCAAAGCGCGCCGGCTGAAGGCCGAGGTTGATCTCGGGTTGATCGCCGTCGACTACCTTCAGCTCATGCGTGGCCCCAGAGCCGAGAACCGGGTGCAGGAGATCAGCGCGATCTCGGGGGCGCTGAAAGCGGTGGCCAAGGAGCTGGATGTCCCGGTGATCGCCCTCTCCCAGCTGTCGCGGGCGCCGGAACAGCGGGGCGAGCATCGGCCACAGCTTTCGGACTTGCGAGAGTCGGGCGCCATCGAGCAGGACGCCGACCTCGTGTTGTTCATTTTCCGTCCCGAGGTCTACCAGCGCGACGGAATGGACCTGGAGGGCGAATCTCTGGAGGGCAAGGCGGAGCTCATCGTCGGCAAGCAGCGCAACGGTCCGACCGGCACGGTCAATCTCTACTTCCGCAAGGAATTCACGCGTTTCGAATCGGTCTCGTCGCGCACGGCGGAGCCCGACTGAGGGCGCGGCCGCCCTTAGCCGGGCGGGTCTCCGGTCCCCGGCAAACATGATCGGTTCCTCGATCCATGCCAAAAACGCGCACGATCTATCTCTGCTCGGAATGCGGCGGTGAGTCGCACCGCTGGCAGGGCCGTTGCCCCCACTGCCAGGCGTGGAACACGCTGGTCGAAGAGCGAGTTCAGCCGAAGGTGTCGAGCGCCCGGCTCGATCGCGTGACCTCGACCGAGGCGAAGCCCGTCTCGCTCGCCGCAGTTGAAGGAGCGGAGCGGCCGCGCTGGCGGATCGGGCTCACCGAACTCGACTTCGTGCTGGGTGGTGGGGTGGTGCCGGGGTCGCTGGTGCTGCTGGGGGGTGAGCCAGGCATCGGCAAGTCCACCTTGCTGCTGCAGGTTTCGGCCCGCCTGGCGGCGGCGGGTCAGCGGGTCCTCTACGTTTCGGGCGAAGAGTCGCCTTATCAGGTGAAGCTGAGAGCCGAGCGTCTGGCCGAGCCGACGGACGACGTGCTGCTGCTGGCCGAGACGTCGGCGGAGGCGATCCTCGATCGGGTGGCGGAACTGGATCCGCAGGTGCTCATCATCGATTCGATTCAGACGCTGTACACCGACCGGCTGGAGGGCGCGCCCGGCAGTGTCGCCCAGGTGCGTGAGGTGGCAGGGGCGTTGCAGCGCGCCTCGAAGCGTCGCGAGATGGCCACCTTCATCGTCGGGCACGTCACCAAAGAGGGTGGGATCGCTGGGCCGAAGACGCTCGAGCACATCGCCGACGTGGTCCTCTATTTCGAGTCGCCGACTGGGCTCGATCAGCGCATCGTCCGTGGGACCAAGAACCGGTTCGGCGCCGCCGACGAGATCGCGCTGTTCCGGATGGGAGCGCACGGCCTCCAGCCCGTGGAGAATCCTTCCGCCCTCTTCCTCCAGGGTCGCCAGGAGCGCGCGAGCGGCTCGGCCGTCGCCGCGGCGCTGGAGGGCACACGCCCGGTCCTGGTCGAGGTGCAGGCGCTGGTCAACCGCGCTGTCTACGGCGCGCCGCAGCGGGTCGCCACCGGTTTCGACGGGCGACGGCTGTCGCTGCTGCTGGCCGTGCTGGAACGACGGGCGCGGCTGCGGACCGGCGATCAGGATGTGTTTCTGAACGTCGTGGGCGGGTTACGGGTCACCGAACCGGCCGCCGATCTGTCGGTGGTCGCGGCGGTCGCCTCGGCGCTCCGGGACTCGGTGCTCGACCCCGGCGCGGTGTTTGTGGGTGAAGTCGGTCTGGGCGGGGAGGTTCGGCCGGTGAGCCAGCTGGAGCGGCGTTTGAGCGAGGCGAGTCGCTTGGGCTTCGAGCGGGCTTACATTTCAGCGTCGCGGGACGGGTCCAAGACGCCCCTGCCACTGGACGTGGTGGGAGTACGGGACGTCGGAGCGTTGATCGTTGAGCTCTTCGGCTAGGGCCTGGGCGGTCATCGTGGCCGCCGGCGGAGGGAAGCGGTTCGGCGGCGGCGTTCCCAAGCAGTTCGCGCCCCTGGCGGGTCAGCCGCTCTTGCTCTGGACGCTGGCACCGTTTCGCGACCATCCGGCGCTGGAGGGGCTGACCGTCGTACTCCCGCCGGAGCACGTCGAACGGCCGCCGCCGTGGCTACAGGGAGTGCGGAGCGGCGGAATCAGCCTGGTGGCCGGTGGGCCGGCGCGTACGGACTCCGTGCGTTTGGGGCTGGCCAGCGTGCCCGAGCATGTGGAGCTTGTGGTGGTGCACGACGGAGCGCGTCCCCTCGTGACCCGGCGGATGATCTCGCAGGTTCTCGAACGGGCGGGGCCGGAGCTCGGGGCCGTTGCCGGCCGCCGAGTCACCGACTCGCTGAAAGAGGCGGACGCGGAGGGCCGTATCGAACGCTCGCTGAATCGGGAACGACTGTGGCGGGCCGAGACGCCTCAGGCCTTCCCTCGTGCGTTGCTCGTCGAGGCGCACCGCCGAGCGGAGGCCGAGGGATTCTCTGCCTCCGACTGCGCCGGGCTGTGCGAGCGCTACGGTGTGGCATCGGTGCTGGTGGAGATCTCGGAGCCGAACCCCAAAGTGACGAACCCGGACGACATGCGACTGGTCGAGGCGTGGTTGCGGGCGCGCGACGCCGGGACGGATAGACCCGGATCATGAAGATCGAAGTGGTGCAGGCTCGGGAGCCGACCGAGTTGGCCGCTGCGGCCCGGCGTGCGTCCGACGCGCTGGCGGGCGGCGGCCTGGTGGTCCACCCCACCGAGACGGTCTACGGGCTGGGTGGTGACGGCTCGATCGAGAACAACACGCTCATCGCACGGGTCAAGCGGCGACAACTCGGCCAGCCGCTGATCGTCCTGACGCCGGACGTCGAGACGGTGCGAGCGACGTATCGCCGGCTCGAATGGCCGAAAGCGGCCGAGAAGCTGGCGCAGAAGTTCTGGCCGGGGCCGCTGACGCTCGTGGTTCGTTGCGAGGGGGCGCCCGCTGGCCTCATCGGCGCCGGCGGGGGCCTGGCGCTGCGGGTATCGCCGAATGAGATCGTCACGATGATCCTGCGAGCCTGGAAGAAGCCGATGACATCGACGAGCGCCAATTTCTCGGGCCAGGACCCGGCACGAAGCCTGACAGCGGCGCTCGAACTGTTTTCCGGGCGTGTCGACTTGCTCCAGGACGAGCGTCCCGCGGTCGCCCTCGACGCTGGCCCGATCCCCGAGAGCCGCCCGTCGACGATCGTGAGTTTCGTACAGGGGCCGCCGCGGATGCTGCGTGAAGGACCGATCACGCGCGCACAGCTACTGGCCTGCGTCCCCGACCTCAAATAGATGAACCTCGCATGATGGCCCGCGACGAGCCCACGACGTACAACATCCTTTTCGTCTGTACCGGCAACACCTGCCGCAGCCCGCTGGCCGAGGCGCTGGCTCGTCGTGCCCTGGAGCAGCGCGGCTGGGATCACGTGCGCGTCGAGTCCGCCGGCACGGCGGCGGCGTGGGACGCGCCCGCCTCGGACGGGTCGCTCCAGACTGCCGCCGAGATCGGGCTCGATCTCTCCGGACACCGCTCGCAGCCCCTCACCCCCAAACTGGTCGAGGAAGCCGATATCATCCTGGGGATGACGGAGAGTCACGTGCACATCGTGGAAGCGATGAGCGACGACGTGCAGGTCTCTTTGCTCAGCGAGTTCATCGACG
>CAYGAJ010000056.1:0-12092 GCA_964347815.1 uncultured Gemmatimonadota bacterium
GCCGACCTGCTCGACCTGAGCTATCGGGCGTTGCTGTACAAGATCCGCGACTACGGACTCGACTGAAGCCGGCCCTGCCCGGCGCGGATGGCCCCGCCGACGCTCAGCCTTCGTGGTTGAGCTTCCGTTGATACCCTTTCGCTAAGATGATCCGGCGTTAGAGCCGCTGTGCCCCGGGGGCAGGCGGAAAGGGTTGGCGTGCGGGAGGGAGGGGACTCAACGTGTGTCGTCGGATCGCCGGTTGGACCCTCGTCGAGATCCTCTTGGTCGTCGCCGCGCTCGGCACGATGTTCGTCGTCGCTGCTCCCATCCTGATCCGCGGCCGCGCCCGCGCCGACGTGGCCGCCGCCCGCGACGCGTTCGCCTCCAGCCTCGCGCTGGCGCGGCAGGTTGCCGCGCAGTACGGGCGGGTGTGCCGGCTTCACCTCGACCCTGTCGAGAACCGTTTCTGGGTGACCGCGGATACGTCCGCGACCTCCGTCGTTCAGGCGCTGGACACGGTCCAGCCCGTCGTCGACGTCGGCGACCGCTTCGGAGGGGTGAGACTGGATGCACGGGCGCGGGTGTTCTGCTTCGATCCGCGCGGCCTGGCGACCGCGCGCGCGGGCTGCGACCTGCCGAACGCGACGGTGATCTTCCGGCGTGGAGGTGTGGCCGACACCCTCACGATCTCCCGCCAGGGCCGGGTGCTGCGGCGGTGAAGGGGGCGGCGCGGGTTCTGTGCGAGCGCGGGCTCTCGATCGTCGAGGTCATCGTGGCCCAGCTGCTCTTGCTCGTCGGGCTGTTGGCGCTGTCGGGCACGGCGAGCGTCGTGGCTTCGCGGCTTAAGTCGGCCGAGCTGGAGACGCAAGTGCGGGTGGCCGGAGAGGCGCAGCTCGAGCGACTGCTGGCAGGCGGTGGCTCACGCGCCGTCTCCGGCCGGACACAAATCGGAGCCTTGCAGCTCGAATGGAGTGTGAGCGGTGGCGATCCGAGACGCGTTGTGCTGATGGCGCGGGGAAGGATCGGCCGGCACGCGGCCGGTGACACCCTAGAGACTCTGGTGTCGCGTTAAATGTGGCGGAGGGCCGAGCGCCGGTGGGCGATCAAGTCGCGACGCCGCGAGCTTCGCCGGGGTGTAGTGGGACACGGTCTGGTCGAAGTCGTCGTGTCGCTGGTTCTCGTGTCGTTGGTCCTGGGTTCGGCCTATGCCGTGCTTATCGCACAGCGACGGTTCTATTCGCTGACCACGCGGACCGCGGAGGCCCGTGACGTGTCACGGATCGCGCTGCAGGTGCTGGCCGGCGAGCTGCGAGCGGTGAGTCCGGCGGCCGGGGATCTGTACGCGATGGCGGCGGACAGCGTGGGCCTTCGCTCCACGACCGCTCTTGCGGTGCTCTGCCAGGCGTCGGGCACGACGTTGCTGGTCCGACGACTTGGCGGAGCGTTCGGGGACCGCCCGGCCGACAGCGCTCTGGTATACGTGGAAGGTGACACCAGCTCGGCCGTCGACGACGAGTGGGTGGCGGTTCGAGTTCAGGCCCTCGGGGGAGGGGGCACGGCTGACTGCTACGACAAGCGGCCGCCCGACCTCGGTCTGATCATCGATCGACCCGTCGCGGGACTATTGCCGGGCGCCCCGGTCCGGGGCTTCCGTCCCTACATCTATAAGCTGTACGCCGGAGGAGCAGGCCGCTGGTGGTTGGGGCAGCGTCTGCGCGGTGGGGTGATACAGCCGTTGACCGGTCCCTTCGCCGCCCCCGGGTCGGGGGGGCTGCGGTTCGAGTATCTGACGGCGTCGGGGTCGACGGCGGGCCGGCCGGACGAGGTGGCGCAGGTGCGAATCGAAGTTCGGGCCGTACGGCGTGGAGCGGGTCTTCGAGGTCCCGCCCGGCCAACCGTGGGTGGCTCGACCCTGTCTACGGTCGTCTTTCTGAGGAACGCGCGATGACCGTTGAGTTCCGGATTCCAGGACGCGGCCCTTCCACCGCTCCCCTTGGATTCGCGCTCGCGGCGTCGCTCTTCATTCTGGTCATCGTCAGTGCGGTGGTGGCCGGCGGGTTCTTCGTGGTCGAACAGCACAGCCGCGCCGCCGCGGCTGGCGCGCAGGCAAACGCGGCGCTCTACGGAGCCGAGGCGGGCCTCACCGTCGCGCTGGCCGACCTGGACACCGCCGTGGTCGACTCGCTGCTGCCGGGCATGACAGTGTCCCTTGCGGGCGGAAAGCTGTCCTCGGGAGACGAGTATCGTGTCAGCCTCACGCGACTCGACCTGGGTCAGAGCGGGTTGACGGCCTACTACCTTGCGCGCGCCACCGGGCAGGCCCACGGCCCTCGAGGCGGGCGTCGTCAGGTGGCTCGCCTTCTGCGCGGGCCCGCGTTTCGGCCGCGCTGCTGCCACGCGGCGCTGCTGAGTGCCGGGCCGGTCTGGATCGGTAACGGTGCAGTGGTCGATGGATTCGACGCCACTGCCGGGGGCGCTGCCGTCTCTGCCTGTGGGTCGCCCCAAGCCGCGTCAGTGATCGGCCTGCTCAGCGACGCTCCCTCCGCAGTGCAGGTGACGGGTGGAGGACAGGTGACGGGATCCCCGCCGCTAGCCGCCGACCAGGCGGCGAGCATCCGCTCCGAGGTGGACCGCTGGCTGAGCGAGCTGCGGGGACGCGCCGACCACGCATTCCCCGGCGGGATGACCCTTCGGGGGGTGGGGCCGGTCGTCGATCCGCAGGCCGGCTGTGACAGATCGGTTTCGACCAACTGGGGGGCGCCGGGCCAGCCGCTCCACCCGTGCTTCGACCACCTGCCGCTCATCTACGTGGACGGCGACCTGAGGCTCGCGGCCCCGGGCCCGGGGCAGGGAATCCTCCTCGTAGAGGGCGACCTGGCCATGGACAGGGGCTTCGAGTTCCATGGGATCGTGGCCGTGGGGGGACGGCTGATGGCAAGTGGCGCGGCCACCGGGGTTTACGGAGGCGCGCTGGTTGCAAACGCGAATTTAGGCAGAATCGAGGTCGCGGATGGGGCCGCCATCCGCTTCAGCGCGTGTGCCGTCGAGCGTGCCCTCCGAGGCCCGAAACTCCATTTGCCACACCCCCTTGCGCAATTTTCATGGTTGGAGATATTGAAATAGGCTGTTCGGGCAGTCTGACACATCGTCCCCCCCGCTGTGGTTGACAACGAGGCCGCGGGGGGCTATCATACAGAGCCCTACCCCTAGGTCCCACTACAGCTTAGACGCCTTCGCTTTCACCGTCGCATGAGGTCGAGCGCGCTTTCACCCTAAGAACCGGGACTTTGACACCGTCATGGCATTTCTGGGATTGGGCCGCGGTAAGCGGACGGTCGGACTCGATATCGGAAGCGGCTACGTAAAGCTTGTCGCGATGGATCACGGTAAGGGTCGGCCCCGCGTCATCAAGGCGGCGGCCACGCCTCTCGTTCCCGACGCGATCGTGGAGGGCGAGGTGATGGACCCGACGCTGGTCGCCAGCACGATCCGCTCCCTGTTCGAGACCGCCGGAGTCAAAGAGAAGAGGGTGGTGACGGCTGTGGGCGGCCGCGACGTGATCATCAAGCGGATCCAGATGGACCGGATGAAAGAATCCGACGCCCGTGAGGTGATCCGCTGGGAGGCCGAGCAGCACGTGCCGTTCGACATGGAGAGTGTCGAGCTGGACTTTCAGATTCTCGATCCGCTGGCCGAGGGTCTGCAGATGACCGTCCTTCTGGTGGCGGCGAAGCGTGAGCTGGTGGAAAACAAGGTGGCTCTGCTGCTCGATGCCGGGCTCGAGCCCGCGGTTATCGATGTGGACGCGTTCGCGCTGCACAACGCGTTCGAGCTGAACTACCCGGAGGCGATGAGTGGGGTGGTCGGTTTCGTGAACATCGGCCACGAGACGACGAACGTGAACCTGCTCGAGGATGGCGTTCCTGTCTTGACCCGAGACCTCGCGTTCGGTACGCGGCGGCTGCGGGAGAGCCTGCAGCGTGAGCGTGGCCTCACCGCAGACAAGGCGGAGGACGTCTTGGAGGGGCGGACCAGCGATCCCGAGCACGAGGAGTTCATCGCTCAGCGCGCCGAGGAGGTAGCGCTGGGGGTCGAGCGGGCTGCCGCCTTCCTGCAGGCGAGCTCGACACACGTGGGCCTGTCGCGCATCTACGTGTGCGGCGGCGGTGCGCGTGTGCTGCGCATGGCGGAGACGCTTGCTGACCGATTGCAGGTTCCCGCGGAGATCGCGAATCCGGTGCAGCGTGTAGATGTCGAGCCGGGGGCGTTCGACCTCATATCGATCGCTGACATGGCCCCGATGCTCGTGCTCCCGGTGGGACTCGCGCTGCGGCGCGCGGCCTGAGCCGCAAAACTTAGACTCGAGCACAACGGATGCTTCGATGCTGGCGATCATAGAGATGAACCTGCTCCCCGGCGGAAAGCGGGGAGCGGCGCGACCGAAGGCAGGGCGGAAGCTCGCGCTCCCGAAGTTCGCCGGGCTGCGAGACCTGCTCAAAGGCGATCCCTGGGTCGTTGGGGTCGTGGCACTGCTGATCGCCGCCGGCGCGCACGTCGGCTTCACCTTTTTCACGCAAGGGGTGACCCTGAGCCAGGTGGAAGAGGAGCTTTCGATCCAGCGCCAGGACTCCATCCGCTACGCGGAGGCGATCGCGGCGGCCGACAGCCTGCAGGCGCGCCGGGACACCTTGGTCCAGAAGGCCCGAATCATCCGTCAGATCGACACCGACCGCTTCGTTTGGCCACACATTCTCGACTCGGTCAGCAGTGCACTCCCTGACTTCACTTGGCTGACCGCGATGCAGCAGACGTCGGGTACGGGAAGCGAAATCGAGTTTCGAATCGACGGCATGACGGGGCTGACTCCGGCGCTCACGCGTTTCATGCGGAACCTGGAGGAGTCGCCGTTCTTGCGAGACGTACGACTGGTCTCGCAGGAGCAGATGCAGCAGGGACAGCGGCTCGTGCACAACTTCGTGCTGATGGCTCGGTACCAGATCCCAGACTCCACGGCGATCACCACAGAGCCGATCATCATCGCAGGAGAATAAAGTCGTGGCTCTCTTACCAGCCGATCCGAGAGGACGAAAACAGGCTCTCTTGTTAATGGGGATTCTGGTGGCGGCGGGGTGGTACGTTGCCAAGATGTACATGCTCGATCCGCGCCAGGCGGAGATCACCGTATTCGAGAGCCAGCTGCAGTCGCTCGAGGTCCAGAACCGACGCTCCCGGGCACTGGCGGCCCGCAAGGATGATCTGCGGGCGCGGCTGGAGCTGCAGGAGCGACAGCTCTTGATCTTCGAGGAGTTCATTCCCCAGTCCGAAGAGGTGCCGGAGCTGCTGGACGCGATCTCCAAAGAGGCGCAGTTGACGGGGATCGAGCTGTCGCGCATCCGGCCGCAGGCGGCCGAGGTGGGTGAGTTCTACACGAAGCAGGTTTGGGAACTCTCGGTGCTGGGCGACTACCACGCTGTGGGGCGTTACCTGGCGCGAATCGCCTCGCTACCGCGAATCATCAAGCCGACGAACGTCCAGATCGCAACGGCACCTCAGAGCCGGGCGACTCGGAATATGGAAGCGCCGCTGGAAGTGTCGTTCAACATCGAGACGTTCGTGCTCGGTGCGACAACGGCAGCCGAGGGGCAAACTCAAGGAGCGTCTTCCCGTGGCTAGCGCGGCACTGATTTTGTTCACGGCGCTGGCCGGCCTGGGGGTCGAGCCCGCGATCCCGGCTCCGGCGCAGGACACCGTGACGGGGCAGGCGCCGGCCCGACAGGCGGCGCCGACCGAGGCGATCTATCGCCGGGAGCGGTTCGTTTATCCGACGGACAATCGGCGCAATCCTTTCGTCAGTCTTTTGAACCTCGAGGATGCGGGTCCCCAATTCGAAAACCTCGATCTCGTCGGAATCATCTTCGGTGGCTCGGCCGGCAGCGTGGCGACCCTGATCGACAATGCGACGGACAAGCGGTACAGGGTGCGTCGAGGTGATGCTGTCGGAAACGCGCGCGTCGTCGAGATCCGACCGGACGCAGTCGTCTTCCAGGTCACCCAGTTCGGCGTGACGCGGAGTGAGACGCTGCGCATTAGGAAAGAGGAGGAGCAGGGATGATGCTCCATACGCTACTCGTGATGTGGGCGGCGATCGGCGGCGGAGACCCCGCCACCGTGACCGAGCTCAGAGTCGAACCCGTCGCCGGGTACACCGAGGTCGTCGTGCGTTCGAGCGGCGAGGTCGGCTACTCGGACTTTCTCCTCACCGAGCCGCCGCGGCTGATCGTCGACTTGATCGGCGCCCGGCACGCGCTGGGGAGAGACAATTTCGAGAACATCAATCGGGGCGGCGTGATTCGGGTTCGCACGAGCCAGTTTCGTGACGATGTGGTGCGCATCGTCGTCGAATTAGTGGCGCCGACGAGTTACACGCTCACCCGCCAGGGCGGGGAAATCCGCGTGTCTTTCCCGAATCTGGCCGGCGAGAACTTCGACTCGTGGGCGAGCGAGGGCGGGGAGCAGCGGGCGTTGGCGGTGGCGGCGGCCCGAACTCCGGAGCCAGAGGCGCCGGCCCCGGCGGGTCGGCAGCAGCAGCAGGCTCAGGCCGGAACGGCCACCTTCCGCCAGGAGGCCACGCCGGTCAGCCAGATGCCGAGGATCACAGTGGCGTTCGAGAACACGGATATCCGGGACGTGCTGAACAACTTCGCCGAGTTCACCGGCAAGTCGTTCGTGCCGGGCGCCGGGGTCGAGGGCAACGTCACGGCCAGCATCCGGAACCAGCCCTGGGACCTGGCCCTCAAGGCGATCCTCGACGCGCAGGGGCTGACGGCGGTCGAGACGGCGACGGGCATCATCCGGGTCGACCGGCTGGAGAACCTGCAGGAGCGCGCGCAGCTGGTGCAGCTCGAAACGCAGATATTCAGGATCAACTACGCACCGGTCACTTCGATCGCCGAGGCGATCCAGTCCGCGATGAGCGAGCGTGGAAAGGTGATCCCGAATGAGGCGACCAACTCGATCATCGTGACGGACGTGGCGGAGAATCTGGACATCGCGCGACGCATGATCGACGACCTCGACGTGCGGACGCCGCAGGTCGTCATCTCCGCCAAAATCATCTTCGTCGATCGGACCGACATCGAAGAGCTGGGGATCGGCTACGATCTGAAGGACGTCGAAGGCAACCAGCTCAATGAAGTCAATCCGGGCCCGACCCTGGACCCGCGTGAATGGGAGATCGTCGACTCCGACTTCGACGGCATCCCGGATGTCGTGGTCAAGCCGCTGAGCCAGGCCAACCAGGTCAGCTTCACCGGCTCGTCGATCGCCGCCCTGGCGAACGCCCGGGATCGGATCACCTTCCCGGCTCTCCAGCTGCTCACCTCGGTGGCCGTCGGCGACTTCCAGCTGTTCAACTTCATCGAGGCGCTGCAGCGACTGGATCTGTCCGACATCATCGCGGCGCCGACGATCCAGACGATGGACAATCAGCCGGCCGACATTCTGGTCGGCGAGCGGACACCGATCCGCATCGTCGACTACGGCGCCGGTGGCGCCACCGGCCAGGCGGCCGGCGGCGCCCAGGCGGCCCAGTTCCCGCGCTCCACCGTGCAGCTCGAGGAGACGGGGATCCGGCTGGAAGTCACGCCGCACATCACATTCGACCGTCAGGTCGTGCTCGACCTGCACGCCGAGCGCTCCGGTGTGGCCCTGGCGCCGGGCGACATCGGCTTCACCTTCCAGACCCAAGAAGGGACGACCCGGCTGATTCTGAACGATGGTGAGACCGGCGTGATCGGTGGTCTGACCATCAGCGAGCTGACGAAGAGCGTAAGCGGTGTCCCGATCCTGATGGACCTCCCCCTCATCGGCGGACTATTCCGGACAACGAGGTCGGATGACGCGAAGCGCGACCTCTTGATTCTGGTGACGCCGCATATCGTAGACGACGCAGTAGCATCACCGTAGCACGGGCGAACGTGCTGCGCTCTGCATCAACATGAGGGAGTGTCATATGCGAAGCGCTAGGGGAGTGGCGCGGCTACTGGCAGGTCTGGCACTTATGACCGCGCTGTGGTTGCCGGCCTGTGAGGAGGATTCCGCCGTATTCGGGCCGCTCGATGACCAGGCGGCGCCGGTGGTGTCGATCACCGGGGCCAGCCAATCCGGCGATACCCTGGTTACTACCGTAAAGGCCGAAGACTTCATCCATGTGGCGTTCGTGGTCACCGAGCTGCGCAGCACCAGCCAGTTCACCACGATCATCACGGCCGCCGGAGACACGGTGACTCTCGGCCGGCTGCTCGCGGTCGACACCAGCAAGTTCATCGGACGCGTCCAGTCCGCCACTGTCAACACGACCTTCTTCACCGGGTTCACACAAGCGACCCCGGTGGACATCCGCGCCGTGGCGCAGGACGCCCAGGGCAACGAGGCCGTGGACGTGGCCAGGATCCTGGTCGGTGGAGGCCCGGGAGGCGGACTCGGCGGACCTCAGGTGGTGATCACATCGCCTCTGGCCAATCAGACGGTGCGCGACAACACACTGATTCGGGTCGGTGTGCAGGCGAGCGACCCGACCGGTCTTGCACAGCTCAACGTCGTGCTGACCGGACTGACGCCGCCGACGATTCCAGCCGCGGATACGACGCGCTTCACACAGTTCAGGACCAGCGTGGATACGTTGCTGGATTTTTTTATCCCACAGGGGTCCCTTGGGCAGCTGACGATCACGGCTGAGGCGATCAACCTCAACACGATCAGCGGTTTTGCGCAGATCACCGTGAATGTGGCCCAGGTGATCACTGGAGACACGATCCCACCCATCGTCAGCATGCTGGTCGAGGGAGGCGTGCAGCGGCGGCAGGACGAGCCGCCGCGCATGGAGTCCGACGACTCTCTCATCATGAGCCTCGTGGCCCAGGACCAGGAGACCGCGATCACGCGGATGGGCGTGACGCTGGTCGTCACGAATCAGCGTGCCGCTGGACCGGCGACGGCCACGGTGACGCAGGAGCAGACGTTCTCGCCCTCGATCAGCGGCACGGTGCCGTTCCGATTCACCCTGACTCCGAACAGCCTGCCCCCAGCCGTGTTCACGGACGATGACATCCCCGACACGCTGTTCTTCGAGATCACGGGGTGGGCATTCGACGCGGCGTCGCCGACCCCGAACTGCGGCGCCACCGTGGATACGGAAGGCTCTCCAAACAGCCTGCGCTGCACGACGGCGGCGCCGATCCAGGCGATTGGTGTATCCGGTGGCTTCATCGATCGACTGATCGTCGCCGGCCGCACGGTTGGCTTCCCACAGGGGGCGCTGATCTCCGATGCCGAAGTGGACACGATCCGCGAGTTGCTGCTGCTCTCCGACTTCAACTTCGGGATCGTGCGTCCCTTCGACCTGCGCAACGAGGTTTTCGTCAGCGGAGTGCCCGTCGGTTCGAACCCCTGGGGCGTGAACCTGGACCTCAGCGAGGATCAGCTGCTGGTGAGCAACTCCGGCGGCACCAACATATCGGTGGTCGGTCTGGGGCCGCGCGTCGTCGGCGCCCCGGCCATCGTGGGCGAGGTCGACCGCTTCCAGACCCAGGACCTGAAGGTATACCGGGTAATCGAGGACCGGGACCCGAACCTGGTGCCGATCTACCCCGTCACCTTCTTTGAGTACTCCGATCGCCCGCAGTTTCTCGCCCAGGCGGCGAACGGGTTGATCATGTACTCGACGGTGCCGGCGCTGGCCGACCTTGCGGGCACGATCCGAGAGTACGATCCCTTCCAACGGGAGGTCCGGTTCTTCATTTCGTACGCCGGCCGCCGGACCCCAACGAGGCCCGAGATCCAGATCGTCAACGCTGACTCGGTCTTCCCGATCGCCGGAGCCCGCGGCTTCAAAGTGTGCGATCACACGAGGGGTGACCCGAGTCCGGCGGCGCGGTCGTGCGTGGCCGCCTTCCCGGACACGCTGAGCGCGCTGATCAACGTCGTGGACAGCGTCGCGCTGAAGAACACCACGGCTGGCTGGGACGTCGATATCTTCTCGGATCTCGACATCGGCAGCATCGCGCTCCAGGACACGACGTTTGTGGCTGCCAGCGGCGACAGGGAGTTCATCGCCTTCGGCGAGGGCGATACACCCAACCGCGCCGGCCGTATCATCATGTATCGGTCAGCCACGCAGACCATCACCAACACGCTTCAGGTCAGCGACCTGCCCGGCAACGCCGAACAAAAGGTGTTCGGGCTGGGGCTGAACAACGACGGTAGCCTGGGTGTCGCTCGCGGCACGAACGCATACTACTTCGGACCCGACCAGCCCGGCGGTCCGAACGTGCTGCGACTGGTGGGGATCAACGAGAACATCTCTCCAACGGGTGTAGGTGCGGCCTTGCACCCGGACCACGACCAGGCGAGCGTCACCGTCGACAGCGAGCGCCTGTCGTTCCTGGGCTCCGGGGACGCGAGAATCGAGATGGTGGACACCCATTTCTTTAGCTTCTCGCGTGGCCAGGTCTTGATCAGGGATCCGGTCGTCGGGCCGCTGAGAATCACGCGGCGTCTGCCACCCGATCCACCAAGCGTGGTGCTGAGGCTCTACGGCGTGACGGCCAACGGTGTGGTCGTGATCCCGATTAAGACCAGCGACATCGTGCCGATTCCCTGAGCGCGGCCGCCGCGCGATCGCTCAAGACGGCCCTCCGCGCCGTCGTCGGCAACGCCGTTTAGGGCTGCGCCGAGCAGAGAAGGGCAGGTCTGGCAAGCCGCCCGGGCCCACCTCCGCACCCGTCAGGGCTGGCGGAGGCCGGTCGGGCGGCTTTTCGCTTGTCCTGGCTGGGGCGGGCCGTCCAACTGTTGACAAGCAGTTGATTCGTGTTAGCCATCCTCAGCGCCGGGGGCGAGCCTGGGGAACTTGGAGACCCGGGTTCGGGGTAAGCGGTGGACGGGTCAGGAGATATGGCTGAAAGGAAAAAGGCGAAGAGCAAACGCGGCACACGTGCCCGTTCTGCTGGCAATGGCTCGAAACTTCTGATTGTCGAGTCGCCGGCGAAGGCGCGAACGCTCACCCGGTACCTGGATGATGATTTCGTCGTCAAGGCGTCGGTGGGTCATATCCGTGATCTCCCCAAGAGCGACCTGGGCGTCGACATCGAGAACGACTTCGCGCCCCACTACGTCACCATCCGCGGCAAGGGCAAGGTCATCAAGGAGCTGAAGCAGGCCGCCCAATCCGCGAACGAGATCTTCCTCGGCACGGACCCCGACCGCGAAGGTGAGGCGATCGCCTATCACGTGGCCGACCAGCTCGGCTACACGAAACGCAACGGCGGACGCTTCAAGCGGGTGCTCTTCGAGGAGATCACGCCCGAAGGCGTCGCCCGAGGTCTCGACAACCCCGGCCAGATCGATCTGAAGAAGGTCGACGCCCAGCAGGCGCGTCGCATCCTCGATCGTCTGGTAGGTTACAAGGCGAGCCCCTTCCTCTGGAAGCCGATCCGACCCGGCCTGTCGGCGGGCCGTGTCCAGACGGTCGCGCTGCGGCTGATCTGGGAGCGCGAGGAGGAGATCCGCCGCTTCGAGCCGAGGGAGTACTGGTCGGTCGACGCCCTGCTGGAGAAGGACTCGAGCCGCTTCACGGCGAAGCTCCACCATATCGATGGAGTCAAGCCCGATTTGCCGGATGAGGCGGCCGCCACCGCGGTGGTCGATGCCGTCCAAGATGTCCCGTTCAAGATCACGCGCATTCGCCGCAAAGAGCGTCGCAAGAACCCGGCGGCGCCGTTTACGACCTCCACTCTCCAGCAGGAAGCGTCGAAGCGGCTGCGTTTCTCGGCCAAGCGGACGATGCGGGTGGCGCAGCAACTCTACGAAGGTGTCGAGGTGGGCGGTCAGGCCATCGGTCTGATCACCTACATCCGTACCGACTCGACTCGGATCGCGGGGTCGGCCGCGCAGATGGCTCGGGATTACGTAGACCGGACGTTCGGTTCGAATTACCTGCCGAAATCGGCGCGTCTCTACCTGGGCAAGCAGCAGAAAGGCGCGCAGGAGGCGCACGAGGCGATCCGTCCCACCTCGGTGAGCCGGACGCCTGAATCGCTCAAGGGCGACCTCGA
>CAYGAJ010000057.1:0-12061 GCA_964347815.1 uncultured Gemmatimonadota bacterium
CTGCCGCTGGGGAGCAATAACTGGGCGGTGGCGCCGGAGCGCACCGCGGCCGGGCGCGCGTTGTTGGCGGGCGATCCGCATCTGGAGCTGACGCTGCCATCGATCTGGTACGAAGTCCATGTGTCGGTGCCGGGTGAGCTCGACGTGTACGGAGTTACCATCCCGAGCGTTCCCTTCACCATCCTCGGGTTCAACCGGGACGTTGCCTGGAGTTTTACGAACACCGGCGCCGACGTCATCGACTACTATCAGGAAGAGCTGGACGACGCGGCGAGCCCGGCCAGCTACAAGCTGGATGGCGACTGGCAACCGCTGGGCCGTCGCGTCGAGCGCTACCGCGGCCGCGGGGGCCGGCTGCTAAGCACGGATACGCTGTACTACACGCACCGCGGGCCGCTGCTGCGCCGTCAGGGCCAGGCGCTCTCGATGCGCTGGACGGTACTGGAAGGCGGCGGCGCCACCCTGGCGTTGCGGAACGCGGCCCGAGCCACGAGCGTGAGGGCGTGGTTGCAGGCGACGGAAGCTTTCACGGCGCCCGCGCAGAACATGATCGTCGCCGATCGGACCGGCACCATCGCCATCCGATCGACGGGGAGCTTCCCTCTGCAGCCGAACGGGCATGGTCTGGAGCTGCGTGACGGTGAGCTCAGCGCGAGCGATTGGATCGGTTACTGGCCGCGCGACCGTTATCCGTTCGCGATCGAGCCGGCCCAGGGCTACCTGGCTTCAGCGAACCAACAACCGCTCGACCCACGCGTCGATTCGACGTACCTGGGAGCGGATTGGCCGTCGCCGTGGCGTGCGATTCGGATCAACCAGCTGCTGCAGGCCGACTCGGCCGTCACCGTCGAGGCGATGCGCCGGTTCCAGACCGACGCCGGGAACGCGAGGGCCGACCTGTTCGTACCTTTTTTCCTCGGCGCGGTGGCACGGCGCTCGGCCGCGGGCGGTGGCGACCCGGCCGAGCAGACGGCGGCCGGACTTCTGGCCGAGTGGGATCGCCGTTACGACCCGAAGAACAATCGGGCCGTTCTCTTCGAGTATGCGATGGACGCCCTGACCGATCGGCTCTGGGACGAGTTGCAGACCGATGCCACCGGCGCTGGCAGGCCACGCCGGGTGTTCACTCCCTCGAGCGCGGTTACCGCCGGCCTGCTGCACCAGCCTGAGAGCGTGTGGTGGGATGACGGTAGCACGCCCGATACGGTCGAGGGTCGGGATGCGATTCTGGCCGCGAGCCTGGTGGCGGGGCTCGAGCGGGCGCGCAGAGAGCATGGCGCTCCGGATTCGGCTGGCTGGCACTGGGAGCGCGTCCGGCACATCAACATCTACCACCTGCTGCAGCTGCCCGCGCTCTCGCGCCTCGGCATCCCGGTACAGGGTGGACCGGGCAACCTGAACCCGGCGTCGGGGCGGGGGACACACGGAGCCAGCTGGCGTATGGTGGTGGAGGCGGGGCCCGAGATGCGCGCCTGGAGCATCTACCCGGGCGGGCAATCCGGCAATCCTTTCAGTTCGAGGTACGCCGATCGCGTGGATGCCTGGTCGCGGGGTGAGCTCGAGCCGGTCATCTTTCCCGGCCGGCCCGAGGAGATGACGGGCGCCGAGGTCAGTTCGGTGCTCGAGCTGGTACCGGCACGCTAGCGATGCGCGCACTGGCGAACGTCCTGGCGCTGCTCGTCGCTTTCGGCCTGGCCACCGTCGTGGCGGGTTGGTGGAGCGTCCCTGTCGTCGCTGCTCTTTGGGCGCTCGCCCGACCCCGGACGCGGCGGCCTGCGGTTACGGCGGGTGTCGTCGCCGCGGCCGCCTGGGCGGCACTGCTGTTGGCCACCGGGCCAATCGCGGCTCTCGGGGCGCAAGCGCGTGTGCTGGGTGAGGTGTTCGGCAGCGGTGCCCTCGTCATCATCGCGGTCACGCTGGTCTTCCCTGCAACGCTCGCGGCAAGCGCCGCAACGCTCGTCGCGGCGCTTCGACCCGAAACAAAAAAGTAGGCGTCGGAACCGTGCGGCACGCTTCGGGCGTTAGCGAGGCGGGGCACGCTCGTCTCTCACCATGACCATATTCGTTGACGACTGAGGATTAGCGGAGGGCAGAATCATGAAGCACGCCATCGTGTTCGCCATCGCCCTGGCCCTGGCCGTGCCGCTGCCGGCGGCGGCCCAACGGGACAGGAAGAAGGGGGAGGCGGAGCAGGTGAAGAAAAGTCCGTACGGCGATTTCGCGGAGGTCACGGAAGGCGCGACGCTGCGCGAGGGTTTCTTCGACACCTACCAGAAGGGCGACAAGCTTCTGATGGCGGTGCCGCCGGGGCGATTGGGCGATGACTTCTTGCTGGTCTTCGAGATCGCACAGGGGATCGGTGCGGCGGGCCTGTTCGGTGGCACGATGCTCAACATCTTCGAGGGCAACCTGGTCGCGCTCGAGCGCTATGGCGACCGGGTATTCTTGTTGAAGCGTCCACACCGCTACGTGGCCTCGCCAAACACACCGGAGCGAGCCGCCGTCGAGCTGACCTATGGCTCGTCCGTCCTGGCATCGGCGAAGATCGAAGCGATCCGCCAGGATTCGGCGCTGATCATCGACGTTCACGACTGGCTGGTATCTGATCTTTCCAACATAGGCCAGCGTGTGAGGTTCGCGACGGGCCGTCAGCCGGGCGAGCAGGGTGGCGCGAACTTCGATCGCAGCCGCAGCTACCTCGAGTCGGTGAAGGCGTTTGCCGACAACGTGAACTTCCGCGCCAAGCTCACCTTCGGTGCCAATCGACCCGCGCCGCGGCGCACGGTCCCCGATGCCCGCTACATCCCGGTCTCCGTGCACTACACCCTCGCCCGACTGCCGCAGAATCCGATGACCCCCCGGCTCGGCGACGACCGGATGGGATACTTCATGACGGTTCACAAGGACTACTCCCGGAACGATACAACGCATTTCGTCCGCTATGTGAACCGCTGGCGCCTGGAGCGCGGAGAGCGCGTCGGCGGCCTGTACCGGCCGGTCAAGCCGATCGTCTACTACCTCGATCGGACGATTCCCGACGTGTACCGACGCTTCATCGCTGAAGGCGTAGAGGCGTGGAACAAGGCGTTCGAAGGAGCCGGCTGGAAGGATGCGGTGCGGGCCGAGACGCTTCCGGAAGACGTCGACGCCGAGGACCTCCGGTTCGCCACCATCCGTTGGAACGTGTCCGACGAGCTGGGCTACGGCGCCGTCGGCCCATCGATCGTCGATCCGCGAACGGGCGAGATTCTCGACGCCGACATCCTGATGGAGGCGGAGATGGTTCTCGGCTTCAAGGCCAGCTGGCGGCGACTGGCTCAGCCGACCGCCCTGCTCGAGTCGATGTTCGACCCGGGCGAAGCGGAGCTCGAGTACGCCATGAGTGGGGGCGAACTGCCGATCCTGGGGGCCGAACTGGCGGCGCAGGGCGCCTTGCTGCGAGCCGTTCTGACCGCGCGCGGAGAGATCGAGCCCCAGGCGCCTTTGCCGGTCGAGTACGTCGGCCAGGCGCTCAAATGGGTGACGATGCACGAGGTCGGTCACACCCTGGGCCTGAGGCACAACTTCGGCTCGTCCCGCGACACGCCGCGGGACAAGCTGCACGACCGGCTGTGGGCGGAAGAGCGGGGCGTGACCGGATCGGTGATGGATTATCACGCGCCGAACGTAGCCAGCGAGGACGAGATCAACGGCTACTACTACAGCCCGGCCGTCGGCTCTTACGACCTATGGGTCATCTCGTACGGCTACACACCAGACGCAGACCGCGCCCGCCAGATCGCGCGCGAGGCCGGCTTGCCGGGGCACGCCTACGGCACCGACATCGACGCCTACGGACCGGGCGCCGTCGACCCGACCATCAACGTGTTCGATCTCAGTTCCGATCCCCTCCGCTGGGGCAAGGACCGGGTCGGGTTGATCGATCATCTCTTCGAGCGGCTGCCCGAACGGGTGCTGACCGACAACTCGAGCTATTCCGACCTCACCGCATCGTATCAGTCGCTGCTGGGGCAGTACGCTTCGGCTCTGGCCCCGGCGATCAAGTACATCGGAGGCCAGTTCCAGTACAACACCCGGGTCGGCGATCTGAACGACGTCGGTCCGTTTCGGCCGGTGCCGGCGGCCGAGCAGCGAGAAGCGCTGGCCTTCATCACACAGACCGCATTCGCCGAGGATGCCTTCGAGGTGCCGCGGGGTGTGCTGGCGCAGTTTGGGCCGAACCGCTGGATACACTGGGGAAGTCCGACTCGCTTCAATGGACGGCTCGACTACCCCTTCTACGAGCAGGTCGCCTCGATCCAGACGCGCATGTTGAACGCGCTGACGCATCCCTATCGGCTGGCGCGCATCCGCGACGCGGAGCTGAAGTTCGGCAGCGAGAACGTCGTAACGATTCCCGAGCTGTTCGCCGAGTTGACCCAGGCGATCTGGAGCGAGGTCTGGAGGTCGCCCGGCCGCGACATCGCGCCGTCACGACGCGACCTGCAACGGGCTTACATCGACCGCTTGACCGAAATCCTCACCGACCCGCCGCAGCGGATGCCGGCCGACGCCCGGTCCGTATCCCGAGTACGGCTGCGCGACCTGCACGAGCGGATCGGTCGGAGGCTCACGCCCCCCTACAGCTTCGACGACTACACGTATGCACACCTGACGGAATCGCGAGAGCGGATAGAGAAAGCCCTGTTGGCGGGGTTGGAGGTCGAGCGGCGACGTTGAGATTGCCCGAGCTTGGCCGAATCGGAGGGGGTGATGGTGTCGCCCCCTCATCTTCTTGCGCACCGCAAAGGTCCGCGAGACGAACGGCAGCGTCCGTGCCCGATTTGACGGCAACCGGCGGCCGTCCGATCGTGTCCTGAGTGACGTTCCGATGGCGGCGGTCCATCTGCCCGGCCACCGTCGCCCGCAACCCGCCCCCACAACGGAGCTCGAAGTGATGACCCAGACCGGCTTCGATCAGGAACGATTTCGCAGGAACTTCCTCCTCGTCCTCGCCATCGCGATATCGCTACTGTTCTTCGCGATGATCCGTGGCTTCCTCGTCGCCGTGCTGGTCGCGGCGATCTTCAGCGGCGTCTCTTACCCTCTGTACGCGCGTTTGCTGCGTCGCCTCCGAAACCGGAAGGCCCTCGCGTCGATCATCACGCTCATGGTCGTACTTCTGGTGATCGTCGTACCGGTGTTGGCTTTTCTCGGTCTCGTGGCGACCCAGGCGATCCAGATCAGCCAGGAGGTGCGGCCCTGGGTCGAAGCCCAGATTAGCCAGCCGAGTGCGCTCGACCAGCTGTTGGAGAGGATCCCGTTCTTGGAGGCGCTGGCGCCCTACGAGGACCAGATCACGGCGAAGGCGGCCGAGCTGGCCGGCCGGGCGGGGACGTTCATCGTCAACAGCCTGGCGGCGGCGACGCGGGGCACGGCCGTGTTCTTCTTCATGCTCTTCGTGATGGTCTACGCCATGTTCTTCTTCCTGATGGACGGCCGAGCGATCCTCGACCGAATCCTCTACTACATGCCGCTCTCGTCGGAAGATGAGGAGCGGATGGTCGAGAAGTTCGTGTCGGTCACTCGCGCCACCGTCAAAGGGACGCTGGTGATCGGGATCGTTCAGGGTGGATTGGGGGGGATGGCGTTCGCCGTAGTCGGCATCAAGGGTGCCGCCTTCTGGGGCACGATCATGGCGGTCCTGTCGATCATTCCGGGCGTGGGGACGGCGCTCATCTGGGTGCCGGCGGTCGTCTACCTGTTCGCCGTGGGCAAGGTAGCCGCGGGGATCGGCTTGACTATCTGGTGCGCCGTCGTTGTCGGCACCGCCGATAACGTCCTGCGGCCCTGGTTGGTGGGGAAAGACACCAAGATGTCCGATCTGCTGATACTGCTCGGGACGCTGGGCGGGCTGGTTCTGTTCGGGGCCGTCGGGATCATCATCGGGCCGATCGTCGCCGCGCTGTTCGTGACCGTCTGGGACATCTACGGCACCGCGTTCAAAGATGTCCTTCCGGCGGCGCGAACGATCGGTCTGGGCGCTACCGATGGCGAGGGTTCGTGAGCCGCGTCAGCTGTTGCGGGTGGCGATCTTCGTCCAGCTATCCCGGAGGGTCACGGTGCGATTGAAGACGAGGCTGCCGGGCTTCGAGTCGATCGGATCGCTGATGAAGTAGCCCAGACGCTCGAACTGATAGCGCGTGCCAGGCGGGTCGTCGGCGACGCCAGGCTCGATCAGGGCGTCCTCGAGAATCACCAGCGACTCGGGGTTCAGGTTCACCGTGAAGTCGGCGCCCGTGGGGGCGTCTTCTGGATCGGCGACCTTGAAGAGGCGGTCGTACAGTCGCACTTCGCAGGGAAGGGCGTGCTGCGCTGACACCCAGTGGATCGTTCCTTTCACCTTTCGCCCGTCTGCCGGCGGCCCGCTGAGCGTGTCGGGGTCGTAGCGACAGCGAAGTTCGGTGATCGCACCACTCTCCGGGTCTTTCACGACCTCGTCGCAGCGGATGATGTAGGCGTGTCGCAGCCGCACCTCGCGGCCGGGGCCGAGACGGAACCACTTCTTGGGCGGATCCTCCATGAAGTCGTCGCGCTCGATGAAGATCTCGCGGCTGAAGGGCAGCTGGCGTGAGCCTTCTTTCGCGACGTCGCGCGGCCAGTAGGACGCATCGAGCAGCTCGACCGCACCTTCCGGATAGTTGGTGATCACGACCTTCAACGGACGCAGGACGCAGAGCACACGCGGCGCCCGCTGATTCAGATCGTTGCGGACGGCGTACTCGAGCTTTCCGATGTCGACCCGACTGTTCACTTTGTCGACACCGATCATGTCGCAGAGGTCGCGAATCGCCTCCGGTGTGACACCGCGCCGGCGCAGTCCGGCGATGGTCGGAAGGCGCGGATCGTCCCACCCGCTGACGTGGCCGTCCTCGACGAGCCGGATCAGCTTGCGCTTGGACAGCACGGTATAGTCGAGGTCGAGCCGGGCGAACTCCGTCTGCTCGGGCCTGGGAGGCGCGATGCCGACGTTGTCGAGCACCCAATCGTAGAGCGCGCGGTTGTTTTCGAACTCGAGCGTGCAAAGCGAGTGTGTGATGTTCTCGATCGCGTCTGAGAGGCAGTGCGTGAAGTCGTAAAGCGGATACAGGCACCACTCGCCGCCGCGGCGGTAGTGCTCCGCGTGACGGATTCGATATAGCAGCGGGTCGCGCATCAGCATGTTGGCGTGCGCCATGTCGATCTTGGCGCGCAACACGTGCTCGCCGTCGGCGAATTCACCGGCACGCATGCGCTCGAAGAGGTCGAGGTTCTCCTCGACCGACCGATCGCGATAAGGGCTGTTCACCCCGGCCTCGGTCACCGTCCCCCGGTTCTCCCGGATCTCATCTTCGTTCTGACTGTCAACGTACGCCTTGCCCTTTCGAATCAGGGTGACGGCGAACTCGTACAGCTGTTCGAAGTAGTCGGACGCGAAGAACAGCTTGTCGCCCCAATCGAAGCCGAGCCAGCGTACGTCCTCCTTGATCGATTCGACGTACTTGATGTCCTCGGTCTCGGGGTTGGTGTCGTCGAAGCGGAGGTGGCAGACCCCGCTGTTTTCGAGGGCGAGGCCGAAGTTCAAGCAGCACGACTTGGCGTGCCCGATGTGCAGGTAGCCGTTGGGCTCCGGTGGGAAGCGCGTCACCACGCGGCCGCCATACTTGTCGCTCCGCAGGTCGTCGGCGACCTTGGCGCGAATGAAGTCGGCGGCCCCCGGACGCGTCGCGTCGCGCGGCTCAGCCGGTCTCGGTTCTTTTTTCTTTGCCGTCGGTCGTTCCACGTCCCAAGCCTAACAAGCTCGCGCGGTCTTTTGTAGGGGTGGCGCGGTGACAAAGCGGCGCACCGCAACCGGGGAGCCTCCAGCGGCGGGAGCCGTGTCCGGGGCTCCCGCCGCTCAGGCCTGCAGGCCGTGGCGGATCACGTGCCGCATGGCGTCCACAAAGCGGTCCAACTCTTCGAGCGTCGAGTAGACGCTGGGCGAGATACGGAGACCGCGGAACTGCGGGTGGTTGATGGGGGTGACGATGATGTGGTGGTTCTCCCAAAGCCAGCCGGCGAGATCGGTCGGCTCGATCCCCTCGATCTCCACGGTCGCGATTCCACAGGCGAATCCCGGCTTCAAGCTCGTGTGCAACCGCACGCGGTCGTGCTCCAGAAGCTTCCGGGCCCAGTAATCCCGCAGGAAGACCAGCCGGGCCTCCTTCCGCTTGCCGCCCAGGCCCTCGTGAAAGGTCAGCGCCTCTCCGATGGCCAGATAGTTGGCGGCCGGGTGGGTGCCGATCTCTTCGTACTTGCGGATGTTCTCGTCCTGTTCCTCGACCGCGGCCATGAGCGGCCAGATGTCCTTGATCACATTGCGCCGGACGAAGAGCAGTCCCGTGCCGTGTGGTGCGAACAACCATTTATGGAGGCTGACCGAATAGTTGTCGCACTCGAGGTCGGAGATGCGGAAGTCGAAATGCGCCAGCGCATGCGCGCCGTCGACGATGACCGGAATTCCCCTCCGGCGCGCCATCGCCACCACATCGCGAACCGGCAGGATCTGGCCGGTCAGGTTGATCATGTGACACATCAGGATGAGGCGCGTGCGCGGCGTGATGTTCTCCTCGAAGCGCCGGACGATCAACGCCGGGTCTTCTGCGGGAACCGGAATCTCGAATGTCTTGAGGACGATGCCCTCGCGCCGCTCCCGCTGCTTGAAGGTGGTGAGCATGCGAGGGTAGTCCTGGTCGGTCGTCAGCACCTCATCGCCGCGCTTCAAGTCGTAACCGAACTGGCAGATCTGCAAGCTCTCGGACGCGTTGCGGGTGAGGGCCACTTCCTCGGCGTCCACGCCCCAGGCCCGGGCCAGCCGCGCGCGCACGCCCTCGCGCTGCGGCTCCAGGATGCGCCACATGGTGTAGACCGGCGCTTCGTTGGAGTAGTCGAGGTGTCGCTTCATCGCCTCCTGCACCCAGGCGGGCGAGGGGCTGACGCCACCGTTGTTGAGGTTGATGAGGCTGCGGTCGACGGTGAACGCTTGGGCCACCTGGTGCCAGAAATCCTCATCCCGCGCCACCTCGTCCGGCGACCCCGGGTGTGCGGCCAGCTCGGCGGCGATCGCGGAGGCTCGACCCGGGCGCAAGGGCGTGATGGGAATCCCGGTGGCGGCGGCGACGGCCGGCAGGCCGAGGGCGCCCAGGAATCTGCGACGGGTATACACGTCTTCCTCCCGGCTGGTATCAGTTGGTCGCCGCGCTGCCGGCCTTCCGGGGCACCATCTCATCACGCATGGCCAGGTGATAGACCGTGGCGGCCACGACCACCGCCGCCTGTTTCAGGTCGTCGATCAGCAGCCGCTCGAAGCGGTCGGCCCGCGTATGGTGAGTGCGGGTCGAGTATTCGATCGGATCCTGGATGAAGTTGAAGCCCGGGATGCCGGCCCGATCGAACGACAGGTGATCGGTCCCGCCGGTATTGCCGTGACGCACGGCCACGACGCCCAGGTCCTCGAACGGCCAGAGGATGCTCTCGAACACCGGGATCGCCGCCTCGTTGCCCTGATCCCAGATGCCGCGGATGCGGCCGGTCCCGTTGTCCACGTTCACGTAGGCCGAGATCTTGGGCCAGAGCTGCTCGTTCTTCTCGACCCAAGCGCGCGAGCCCAGCAGCCCCTGCTCCTCGCCGCTCCACAGGGCGATGCGGATCGTTCGCTGCGGTTGTAACCCCAGCGCCTTGAGGATCCGCACCGCCTCCATCATGACGATCGAGCCGGCGGCGTTGTCGGTGGCACCGGTGCCGCTGTACCACGAGTCCAGGTGCGCCCCGAGCATCACGTACTCGTCGGCCTTGTCCGTGCCCGGGATGTCACCGAGGGTGTTGTAGGCCTGGAGGTCGCTCTCGAAGAACTCGTTTTGCACGTCGATCTCGAGCCGGACCGGGATGCCACGCTTCAGGTTCCTGTAGATCTGGCCGTACTGCTCGTGCGAGACGACGAGCTGCGTCTTGGGGATCGGCTGCTCGGCGTCGCGGGCCGCGCGGTCACCCCAAACGCGCAGGATTCCGTAGGTTCGTGACGACGGGTAGAGTGCGGCGGCGATGTCCTCGCTCTCGAGGAATTTGGCGATCGTGTCGCGCATCGCGAACACGCGGCGGAACTGCTCGCGGCGGCGGCGCCATTCCTGCGGATCCGCCTCGGGCCGCTGCTCCTCCGGTTCGAGCAGGTCGGCGAGTGAGCGACGAAGTGGCCGCGGGTCGAACTCGGGTTCGATTACCTGTGGCTCCTGGGTGAGCACGAAAGCGCCGGAGAGCTTTCCGCGAAAGCGCTCGAGGTCGGCGGCGCTGTCGGCCTCAACGATCACGGCCGATCCCGCCACGGCGCTGTTGGTTCCGGCGGTCCAGGCGACCGGCAGCGCGTTGAGCGGCTGCACGTACGGCTCGACTATTCGCCCGCTGAACGACCGGTTCTCCCAACCGCGCCCGAACTCACCCCACGGCTCGACCACCACGTTGGTGAGGCCCCATTGGCGAAGGCGCTCTGCGGTCCACTGGTTCGCCTTCATCATGCCGGGCGAACCGGTCAGCCGCGGTCCGATCACGTCGGTCAGGTAGCCGCCCAGCTCTTCGATCTGCGAACGTTCCAACCCCTCTTCGCGAATCTGGCGTATCACATCCAGATCGACCCGCTCCTGCACAACCTGCGCGTCAGCGCTGGGGAGCGACCATAGACTTGCCGCGACGAGCAGGGCAGCGGCTCGAGATGAGAGTTGCATTAACGCCTCCAGCTGTCTTCGGTGACACCTGATGGGGGGCTGGTAACGGGGGTGATTCATAAGTCGCGGCGCGGGCCGGCGCAACATGGCGGGCGTGGCATCGGGTCGCTCCAACCCGTTAGGTTGAGCGCTGATCAGCCACGAAGACCCGAAGCGGAGAGAATGAGATGCCGAGTGGGAAAGTGACCTGGCAGCGCGGCATGCGGTTCGTCGGCGTTTCCGGAAGCGGTCATGGGGTCGTGGTCGACACCCGGCCCGAGCAAGGCGGCTACGCGACCGCCCCCAGCAACACCGAGCTGCTGCTCATCGCGCTGTGCGGCTGCACCGGCATGGATGTGGTCTCGATTCTGAAAAAGAAGCGGATCGACTTCGATGACTTCGAGGTGGCGGCCGAAGCGGAGCTGGCGCCCGACCTGCCCAAGCGAGTGACGACGATCGAGCTGGTGTATCGCATCTGGGGTGGCGCCGTCCGGCCTGAGGCGCTGAAGCAGGCCGTGGAGCTGTCGCAGTCGAAGTACTGCACCATCTCCAACACCGTGAAAGGGGTGGCCCGGATCTCCTATCGCTGCGAGATCGATCCGCCGCGCTAGCGCGGGACCCTCGGCCCGCCTGGCGGTGACGCCGGCCGGGGCTGGGGCTGTTGCGCCGGGCGAGTGAGCGCGGGACCCAGGCCCGATCCCTCTAACTCTATAGGCAATAACATGTTGGCGCGCCGGGGCGCTTGCGGCGTTCCGGCGTCGGTGTCGACGGCCGCCTGATAGGCTTGTGGGGCCTGTGACGTTTTGGCGGGCTGGATCGTCCTGTCTAGTGCAACTCTGGTTGGAATCCCGCCTTTCGATAGAGGCTCCTATTCATTGCGGCAGGGAAGGTCGAGCGGCTTTGCGATCGACGATCCGATTGAGTAACCGCGGCGTCACGTTGCTGGAATCGATGATCGTCATGGTCCTGATCGGGGCGATGACGGCGTTCGCGGTGCCCACTCTATTTTCCGCGCGACACGGCTTCGCTGTTCGTCACGCGGCTCATGAGTTCACGACCGCCCATCGACTCGCCCGGGCCACGGCCGTGCGTTACGGCCGAGTCGTGCGGTTGCGAATCGATGAGGCGGCCGGACAGATCTGGATGGAGATGGATACGACCGACACTCGTAATGGGTCGCCGGTCCGTTTTGGTCGCGTTCATCGGATCGACGGCGGAGTCGCGATGACGAGCACGCGCGACCTGCTCTGTTTCGACGGGCGCGGCATCACGACGCCGATCTGGTCCTGTCCTCCGGGCAACGCGACGCT
>CAYGAJ010000058.1:0-11819 GCA_964347815.1 uncultured Gemmatimonadota bacterium
CGCCGCCAACCCCATCTGCCATTCGGCCGTCGAGGAGCACCCCAGCGTCCCCACCTTGCCGTTGGACCACGGCTGCTCCGCGATCCAGGTGAGGGCGTCATAGCCGTCGCTCTTCGGCGGCCCCAGGATGTCCCATTCGCCTTCCGAGAAGTATCGGCCACGCTCGTTCTGAACGACGTAGGCGTAACCGCGCCGCACCGCCTCGAGCGGTGCCCGGAGGCGACGCGACTGAAACTCGCCGTCACGCCACAGATTGAAGTTGTAGGGGGTCCGCACGAAGATCGTCGGCGCCGGCCCTCCGGACTTGGGGCGATAGATGTCCGTGGCGAGCCTGACGCCGTCGCGCATCGGGACCATCACCTTTTGTTCGATGGTCGCGATGGCCTCAAGCTCCACGAGCTCCTCCTGCGCCCGTGCGGGATGCATCGTAACCACGACACCGACTCCGGCGACCAGTAGATGACCGATGACCTTTCTCATCACTCACTCCCGATGGCGTTTAGGCTTGAGCGTACCGCCCTGTATCACGCGGCGGCACCACACTGGAGGATCAGAGGGCCCGGTTGGGGATCGCTTAACCTAAGAGGGACGGGCCATGCAGTCTAGTTGGCGCGTCTCACTTGCGGCGACGCAGGGGGACCTCAGTCCTACCCGTGGCCGGCCCTGGCGGACGCTACTGGGAGATTGCGGCCACCGGATCGAGCTCGGCAGCGCGGCGCGCGGGATAGATGCCGAACCCGAAACCGACGACCAGAGAGAAGGCGAATCCGATAAGGGCGCCCAGGGGTGAGATGGGGATGCTCCAATCACGCCCGAAGACGCCGGCGATGGCCTCGGCGCCAAGGCAAAGGCCCGAGCCCGCGAGGATACCGATGACGCCGCCCAAAGCGGCAAGAGTCAGCGACTCGGCCAGGAACTCACGACGAATGTCGGCGTCGTCGGCGCCCACCGACTTACGGATCCCGATCTCGCGCACGCGCTCGCGTACGGAGACCTGTAAGATGCTGAAGAGGCCAATCCCGCCGATCAACAATGAGATGACAGCGATGGCGCCGAGCACGATGTTCCAACCCAATAGTATGCCATCGACCATCACCATCTCTTCACCATACTCGGCGGCGTTGTTCTCGATTTCGAAATCCCGAACGCCGCGATGAATCTGTAGCAGTTTGGACTCGGAATCTCGAAGTGCTGGCCCGACCGCCTCGTACGACGGGGCCCGCAGCATGATGACCTGGACGCTCTTGCTGCCTGTGAACCGCGCCTGATAAGTGCTGACGGGGATGTAGATGCGCCGTTCCAGGTATTCCAGGTTTGCCGGAATCAGCGTCATACGCGGGGCCCGCACTACGCCCACCGCTCGGAAACGTTCGCCGGCCAATCGAAACTCGCGGCCGACCGGGTCGATGTCGCCGAACAGTTCCCTGGCGGCACGCTCCCCCAGCACGGCGACCGGCGTGCGCTGAGCGACATCGAGATCGGTCAGCGAACGGCCGGCGACGACACTCATCTGCCGCATCTCGATGTAGACCGGCCCGGTTCCGATAATAGGGTAGCGACGCGGCTCCAGCGTCGCCTGTCCGATCAGCTCGCCGAAGAGCCCGTCCGTGCCGTCGACGACCGTCTCGAGGGCGATGAGCGTGTCGGCATCAGGGGAGCGCAGACCCTTCGAGACGTGATCGGCGGCCTTCTCGGAATCCACGCTTGATCGGCTAAACTCGAACGTGTCCTTCATGCCGAACTGATCGTAGTCGCTCAATACCATCGTCTTGATGCCGGAGACGATGGAGAACATGGCGACCAGCGAGGCGACGCCAAACACGATACCGACCAGCGTCAGGAGCGAGCGCAGTTTGTGGGCGCGGATCCCACGCCATCCGTCACGCAGAAGCTCCAAAGCTTCGTACAGCCTTGCCGTCACGCGCAGCACCTCAGCCATAGCGCAGCGCCTCCACCGGGTCCAGACGCGCCGCCTTCCAGGCGGGGTAGATGCCGGCAACGATTCCGACCAACGAAGCCGTGGCGAGTCCGGCGAGAAAGATCAGGGGGGTCACATGCGCGGGGAACTTCATCAACTTTTCGACGGTCGATGTGAGTGCCGTGCCGATCACGACACCGGCCACGCCGCCGACGGTCGTGATGAGCAGCGACTGAACCAGAAAATGAATGAACATGTCGAAGCCGCTGGCGCCCAGGGCCATGCGAGTTCCAATCTCACGGACACGTTCGACGACGCTGGCCAGCAGAATGTTGGCGATGACGACACCGCCGGTGAAGAGCGAGATGACGCCCACGATCATGAAGATGAAGTCGAACAGCAGGAAGAATTCGGTGCCCTCGGCGATGTCCTCCGTCGAACGATCGAAAGAAAAGTCCCTGACGCGGTGGCGCCGTAGCAGCACGTCGCTGACTTCGTTGATCGCCGTCTCCAGGTGTAGCGGATCCGTGGCCTCGAGGGTGAGCCAGACGAGCTTGTCGTCACCCGCCAAGCGCTTGAGGGCGGTCGTCAGTGGGATATAAGCGCGTCGATTGCGGTACTCGAACGCATTTCCGCTCCAGACGGCGAAGTGGAACTCCTCGCGCTTTAGAACACCGACCACGCGATAGCGGTCGTCCCCGATCGTGATGACCTGATCCATCGCGGCCTCAGGGCTCCCGAACAGCGAGTCGGCAAACGAATAGCCCAGGACGGTCGCGTTGGAGCGATACTCCAGATCGGTCTCGCTGATGAAACGGCCGTAGAGAGGCTCGATGTCGTTGATGGCGGCGTAGTCCGGTACCGTCGCGACGACCTCCCCTTCGAAGCTGTTGCGCGGGCCGGTGTAGCGGAGGTCCCAATGCCGTGCACCACTGATGTACTTGAGGTGCGGCGCCTCTTCGCGCAGATCGAGGACATCACGCCAGGTCAACTGTGGTGACGCTGCCTCGCGGGGTGTCAGCTTGATCTTGCCCCCGAGGTCGTTGCGCACGATCACGCTGCCGGCGCCACCCACCTCGGCCAGGAAATCCTCGCTCCGTTTTTGGGCTCCGCCGAATAGGGCCAATACCGCGATGATCGAGGCGGTGCCGAGCGTGAGGCCGACTAGGCTCAAGAAGGTCCGGCCGCGGTGCTCGCGCGCTTCGTCGATTCCGGCCGAGATCGACTCGAGCAGATTCACGCTTGAACACGTCCGTCGGCGATCTTGACGATCCTGTCGGCTTCCGCCGCTACGTTCGGGTCGTGGGTCACGACCAGGATCGTGTGCCCGTGCCCGTGCAGATCGCGAAAGATCTTCAGTATCTCCCTCGACGTATCCGAGTCGAGATTGCCCGTGGGCTCGTCGGCCAGGAGCATCGACGGATTGTTCACCAGGGCCCGGGCGATGGCGACGCGCTGTCGCTGGCCTCCCGACAGCTCGTCCGGCTTGTGACGAAGACGATCGCCGAGCCCCAGCTGCTCGAGCACGGCGATGGCGCGTTCCGTCCGCGCAGCCCGGCGGATGCCGCCGCTGTAGCGGAGGGGTAGTGAGGTGTTCTCGACGATATCCACCCGCGGTAGCAGATTGAAGTTCTGGAAGACGAAACCGACCTTGCGGTTGCGGATCCGCGCGAGTCGCCGGCCGCGCAACTCCGATACCGGCTCGCCGTCCAGCCAGTACTTGCCGGCGGTGGGCGAGTCGAGGCAGCCGATGATGTGCATCAGCGTGGACTTGCCCGAGCCGGAGGGGCCCATGATGGCCACATACTCGCCTTCCTGGATGACCAGGTCGACGCCGCGCAGCGCATCGACCTCGATCTTTCCCAGGTGGTAGACTTTGTGGATCGCCTCGGTCCTGACGACCGGCTGCCGGCCGTTGCCCTTCTTGTCGCTCATCTTCCACTCACGAGTGTGTCCGGTGGCTCCTCGAGACTCACCTGGTCGCCTTCCGCCAGACCAGCGACGACCTCCGCCCGAGCGATGTCTACGAGGCCGAGCTCGACGAACGTCAGAATGGGTCGGCCGTTCTCGATCCTGTAAACGACGTCGCGCCCTCCCTTCCGAAACACCGCTTCAACGGGCAGTGTCAGGACGTCTTGCCTCTGGTCTCCTCGAATGTCGATGTTCGCGGTCATACCGGGCCGCAACCGCTCGTCCGGATTGACCACCACCACCTCGACGTCGAACACCCGAACCCGCGTATCGGCCTCGACTCGCGCCGCGGGTGCGATGAACGAGATGCGGCCCTCCCACTCTTCGTTGGGGTAGGCGTCGATGGTGATCGTGACCTGCTGATCCAGGGCGACCTTTCCGATGTCGACCTCGTTGACGGTCGCCTCGATCATCAGGCTGGAGAGGTCGGCGATCGTTACCAGCTCCGTGCCGCCACCGAGCGTCATCGTCCCGGCCAGCACCGACTCTCCCTCCTCAGCGCCCAGCCGGATCACCATCCCCGCCGCGGGCGCGACGACGTTGAGCGAGCGCACTCGTGACGAAACACCGGACTGCTCGACGATGCGAAGCTGTTCCTCCGCCGATTCGAGCTCGAGCCGCGCCTGCTGGTAGGCGGCTTCGCGATCCTCGAGCTCCTTCTTGGCGATCAGGTTGGAGGAGCTGAGCGAGCGTCCCTGCTCCAGGTCACGCTCCGCCTGCTGGAGAGCGACGCGTGCCCGGTCGCGGGCCGAACGGATCTCCGCTACGGCGCGCGCCTGACTCAGGTCGGGTTCCACCGTGGCCAGCACTTCGCCAGCGGAGACTTGGTCGCCTTCGCGGACCAGGAGGCGTATGACGACCCCGCTCACGGCCGGCTTCACCACCACCTGGCGGACAGGCTCCACGGTGCCGGTCTCGTTGAGCACGATGCTCACGTCACCGCGGCTGACCTCCGCAGTCCTCAGCTGTGGTGAGCCGTTCGCAACGTCATCGCCGCGCGGCCTCAGCATGAAACCGCCGACGACGGCGATCGGGACGATCCCGATGGCAAACCACCATCGTTTCTTCATGGCTGGACACTCGAACGCTTTTGGAAATCAAGGACGCTGCCCACACACCGATTAGTACGTTTCGCTGAAAAGCAGGGTTTCAAAAGGCTGATGGTCGACACGACGGATACAACCTTGATCGGACGTGATCTCTGGCCGGGCCTCCCGACCGATTGTTGCTCCCGCTAACAACTAACTTTGTCCCACTTGGAGGGAAAGCTCCCGGCGGAACCTGAAGGGGCGGTGCATGCCCCCCGACCGTCTTCACCTGATCGGGCTGACGGTGGTTCTCGACGCCACCGACGTGGTATCTTGCCTGAAAGCGGAGGCAGGCCGGTGTTCAAAGTTCACAAAGCACTGATCGCGCTCGCCGCACTGAGCTTCATCGCCTGTGACGACGACCCGACCCCGCCCGAGCCGGTCCCCGGCGACCTGCGGGTGACCGTCGTCTCGCCGAACGGCGTCGAGGGGGCCGCCGTCCTCGAGACGGGCGACGCGGGGATCGTCGGGATCTCGGCGAACGGGGCTCAGGCGTTCCACCGGCGTGCAGGCGGCTTGAGCCGGATCGTGGTGCTGCTCGATCAGGCCGGCGACGTGCGCTTCCGGCTGAGCGTCGACGACCTCAACCGGCCGCCGCGGCTGCGGATCGTCGAGGTGGCCGACGGCAGCAACACACTCCGCCCCAGCCTGGCCGGTTACAGCGTGACGGCCCAGCCGGTGACCGGAGCGTGATCATGCCACGGCGCCTGCGGCTCGCTCCGACTCTGGTCGTCCTGGCGCTCGCCGTCGCTGATGCCAGCGGCCAGGACATCGAGGTCGCCGCCCAGCAGGCCGGCCGCGCGCTGCCGGCGGGCTACTACCAGCGGGTAAGGCAGAATCCCGACTTCTTTTCCCCGAGCGGTGGCTGGATCGCGCGCGCCAGTCTTGACGTCGCCGCGGGACGCGCCGTCGCCGGCGACCTGCCGCTGGTTGCGATCCCCGCGCTGTTCTCCGACTCGCCCGATCCGCAATTCAGCAGCGCCGACCTGTCGCAGGTGCTGTTCGACGGGCCGGCGACCGAAGGCACGCTCCGGGAGTTCTATGCCGAGGTGTCAGGTGCGCGGCTGAACATCGCCGGCGCCGTCACACCGTGGGTGCGAACGAATCTGACGCGCGCCCAGGTGGTGGGGAGCGAGTATGGCCTGGGTAACGACTCACGAGTCGGCGAGTATCTGTGGGATGCGCTGACGTTAGTCGACCCCACGACCGACTTCGGGGCGTTCGACAACGACGGACCCGACAACACCCCCAACAGCGGCGACGACGACGGCTTCGTCGACGCCGTGGCCTTCTATTTCCTCGAGGTCTCGGCGTCGTGCGGCGGCCCGGGAATCTGGCCCCACTTTTCGAGGCTACGGCGGTGGACCGGCCAGGTGTTTGCGACCGACGACCTGCGACCCAACGGCACGGCCGTACTCATCGACTCGTACTTCATCCAGAGCATCGTCAGCTGCTCCGGTTCGCAGATCTCGTCCATCCATACCGTCGCCCACGAGCTGGGTCACCTGATCGGCCTGCCCGATCTCTACCACCCGGTTGACGGCATTCTCCCGCAGCAGCGGCGTTGGGTGGTCGGCTGCTGGTCGCTGATGGCAGCGGGCGCTTGGGGTTGCGGGCCCGTCGGCGGCGGTGGGCCATGGCCGCGCCCGTCACACATGGGCGCCTGGGAGAAGAAACAGCTCGGCTGGCTGAACCGGATCGTAGGGGTTCCGACCGCCGAGCTCACTATAGTAGATCTGCAGCCCGTGCAGAGCAGCGGCGAGATACTGGAGTTGCCGCTGACCGAGCACGAGCGGTTGCTTCTGGAGTTCCGCGATCGGATCGGGTTCGATCGAGATCTTCCGGCGGCGGGCGTGCTCGCCTATCGGATCAACGACACGATCCCGTTCCGGCCCTGCGCCGGATGCCTCCCGTTGTATCGAGTGATGCTGCTGGAGTCGGATGGCGACAGCTCGCTGGTGAAGACGGCACCGCAGGGCGGCAGCCGCGGCGAGCCGGGCGACGCGTATGGCGCGCTGGGCCCAGGCGTGTTGACGAGCCTGAGCGAGCCCTCGACGCGACGCAACGGTGGCCTGGGCGCCGAGTCCGCCCTCAACATCTACGAGATCAAGGTCGGTCCCGGCGCGGCGCAGGTCGTTCTCTCCACATCGACCATCTCACTGCCGCGTCTCCTGTCGCCGCTGCTGCTCGACGGTACGAACCCGCTTCTCGTCGCGGAGGAAAAGTACCTGGACGAAATGAACAACAGAAACGGGCGTTACGACGTCGGGGATCTTCGTGCTTATCTGCAGGGGAGCGCCGCCGCGTCGGCGCGCTAGGCGATCGCCTCCGAGCCTGACGACTCAAGGCGGGATTCAGCGACCTCGCGCCGAAGCGCCATCCGCAGCAGAGCGGCCGCCAAGATTAGATCGAGACTGACGCAGGCCCAGGGATACCAGCCCGGCGTGTGAACCGCCCCCGCGCCGTCGAGGTGCAGAAGCACATCCCACCCGACGTGCGCGGCCCACCCGACAGCAAGCAGAGGGAGCCAACCCCGAAACCCGCTCCAAGCGACGGCACCGAAGAGCGCGACGCCAACGGTCTCCACCAACAACCAGCGAACGCTCGCCCCACCCGCCAACGCAAAGGCGGCGTAGATGACCGCCGCTGCCAACAGGCCTACGGCATAGGGGCGTCGATTCGCGCCCGCGTAGCGGACGAAAGCTATCCCAGCGACCAGGCCCACAACGAGCCCGAGCGGCGTAGTCACGCGATCGCCTCCTCGCTCCGTCTACACCGAGGTTGAATCACCGGTAGCCGTGGTAGCGGCCGCCCACCGGCTGTTCGACCGCGCTCGACTCGGGACGCTCGTACCGCCCCGATTCCTGGTCGAACCAGCGCTGGCCCACCGCTTCACGGTAGGCACCGAAGATCTCGTCGGCGTCGGGCCGGCTGCGGATGACCTCGCGCAACACACCGACATATCCGAGCCGCGCCAGTCCCACCATCTCGACCAGCCCATCGTAGGCTTCGCGCAGATCTTCGGTGACGAACGTCAGCGTGTCGTCCTTGTAGTCGATGCCGGGTATGCCTTCCAGAAACCGCAGGCTGGCCGGCGGCACGGCGTGAAGCGACGCGTAGATCGGGGTCGAGACCTTCATGACCTTAGCGGTCGCCAGGTTCTCGACCGCGCGTCGCGCGCCCGCCCGCAGGTCCGCCCGCGCCTCGTCCACCGGCCGCGGGACCGCGTTGTCCGCCGCCAGCGCCTCCTTGACGGTGACATACTGAATCCACGGCATCGTCTGAAGATCGATTGCCAATCGGTCGTCGCCCGAGGCGAAGACCACCGGCACGCCCACGCGCCCCCAGGAGAGGGCGACCAGCTCGGTCTCGGTGATCGACCGCCCGTTGATGAGTAGGTCGATGCCGAGGGTGAACGTGTGGGAGGCAAACCCGCGGCTCCCGGTCTTGGCATGCATGCCGACCACGGCCACCGCGTCGATCGCCTCGGACTCCGGAAGGTCGAAGTAGGTATCGAACGGTTCATCACGGACGATCTGCGTCGCGCGCGGGTCCAGCAGGTCGCGCCGCAAGTCCGGGTCGGGATTGCCGCTGCCGTGCCCGTCGGCGATCACGACCTCGGTGGCCCCGCCGGCGATGAGGCCATCGACCACGGCATTGATATCCGCGGCAAGCCACTCCTGTCCGCTCGGGTACAGCTGGGTCCCGAAGTCGAAGGAGCTGGGATCGCTTTGCCCGGCCAGCCCTTCCATGTCGTGGATGATGAGCACGCGGATGCCGTCATCCGTCCGCGGCGCGTAAGCCTCCTCCGTCCACGGCACCGCAGGCATTTCGGCCCGGTCACTCTGCTGACACGCAACGACGACGACCATGGCCAGGCCGCCGAGCCAACGTCTCCCCTTCGACATCGATCGCGCTCCTTCCAGATGTGGACCCGCCGGCACCGTCACGACGAGGCGCGCACCGAGTTGATCGGCGGCAGCCGCGATGCGATCGTCGACCAGCTCGCCCCGTCGTCCGCCGACCCGAACAGCTCGCCCGACGTCGCACCGAAATAGAGACCCAGAGGCTTCGCGCCGTCCGCGCAGAACGCCTGACGCAGCACCGTCAGATAGGCGTCGCTCTGTGGCAGTCCCTTCGTCAGCGCCGACCAGCTCTTTCCTCGATCCCGAGTCTCGTAGACGCGGATCTTGCCTTCCGGCATCACCCGGTCGACATCGGCCACCAGCGGGATGACGAACGCACGGTTGGGATCGCCCGGATCAACGGCCAGCGGGAACCCGAAGTCCGACGGGACGCCGTGGTCGGTTCCGATGTCAGTCCAGCTCTCCCCAGCATCATCCGACCGATACAGCCCGCCGTGAAACTGCATGTACAGCGTCGCCGGCTGGCGCGGCGCCCGCTTCATGTTGTGGACGCAGAGGTTGAGCGCGTCCGCGCGCGCCTGCTCGGGCAGATAGCGGGGGACCAGGCCCTCGACGCCGCGACGCCACGAGCGGCCGCCGTCCTCGGTCAGCCAGACGCCCGCCGCCGAGATGCCGACCGCCAGCCGGTCGGGGTCGCCGGGCCAGGGACAGATCGAGTGCAGGCAGAGGCCACCCAGGCCGCCCTCCCACTTCGGCCGCGTCGGGTGATCCCAGAGCGGCCGATTGAGCTCCCAGGTGCGGCCGCCGTCCACGCTGCGAAACAGCGCCGCCGGGGCGACACCCGCCCAGAGCACGCCGTCCTCGACGCCCGGCTCGATGGCCCAGATTCGCTTGACCGAGGCGCCGGCCTCCTCGGAAAACGCCGGCCCCTCCGCCTGCTCCCACTCGCCCGCGGGGTCGTCGCTCACGAACAGGTGCGGACCGAACTGGCCGTGCGTGACCGCGGCGTAACAGGTGCCCGTCCGGGGATCGCAAATCGCAAACTCCACTTCCTGGCCCGGGAACTGCCGGGCGACGATCTTCATCGGCCCCTCACGCGGCCCGCGCAACACGAACAGGCCTTTGCGCGTCCCGACCAGCAGCTCGCCCTGCCGAGCCGGCTCCGGACGGGCCGCCGTCGCACCGCCAGAGATCGCCGGGACGACGTGCATCTCGTCGTCGGCCGCGACGGCGCTGTCGAGCGACGCCTCGGCGTCGTTCACAAAGAGCTTGACGTGCTCGCGGAGGCTGCCTCGTTCATCCAGGATCCAGCCGCGAAGGCGCGGATAGCGCGTCTCCAGCTGCCGGAGCACCTCGCCTGCCGTCCCACCGTCGACGACGACGTCGCCGTCGACGCTCGAACGGTCTCGAAGAAGACTCGGAAGGATCACCCGTGGCATCGTACCCTCGCCAAGTTGACATGTCGCACGAAGAAACTCCCGGCGGAGCAACCGGGAGGCGTATCCTAGTCAGCCCTTGAGCTGGCGATCGAACTTCGAGGTGTCCTGCAGCCGCCTGATCTGTGTTTCCAGCCCGCGGATGTCTTCCCGGAGGCCGTCGACCTCGAAGCGCAACGCGCCCAGCTCGCCCGCTACGCTATCGATCTGTGCCGAGCGGCCTTTGGCGACCTTGTCGATCAGCGGGCCGAGGGTGAAGCGCGCCGTCAGCCCGACGATGGGGATGAGGACGACCGCCGCGCTGAGCAGGATGACGAGCAGGTCCTTCAACTCATAGAACTCCATACATTCGCCCTGCTTGAGGTGTGAGCTGCCCTAGGCGTCCGAAAGCGCAGGGAATTTCGGGAGTCGGCGGCGTTCCCATCCGGTCGAATGGACTAAGATGAAGAGCCGGCGGCAAAGAAGCCAGCCTGCGACTTCGGCGACAGTGGGACGAACTCGTGGGATGCGACGCCCGGGTCGCCCATGCGCTCCCCACGCCGGCCGACCGGCGACAAGAACTGCACGCCATCCGTGTTCCAATAAGTGCGATGGTCGCTCGAGGGCAGCGATCCGCACCCGGCCTCCGTCGACCTTTTCCCAGCGGAGGTCCCCGAGAGGCAGGAGCGCTCCCAGAAAGTGCCAACGAGCGCCTCAAGCGCAGATACGGCTCGGGCCCCGGGGTTGCCCAGAGATGCACCCCCATCTATCGTGCCTCAACTCGCGATGCGTTTCCCCGACCGAGCGAGCTCCGAGCGATTTATTCGAACGGACCGTGGCGCGCCGGAGGTTCGTCTGGACCACGAACCCGAGTGAATGCTGGTTCGTGGATGGAAGGCAGGCGGACGAGGCAAACAAGAAATGAGATCAGAGGAGGCCAGCATCCTTCGCCTACGAGAGGGGCGCGTCCGACTTGTAATCCTCGCATTGTTCTTTTTTTCAGGAGCCTGCGCATTGGTCTACGAAGTGGTTTGGATGCGCATGCTCACCCTGGTATTTGGCGCTACGGCTTTTGCCACAAGCACGATTCTGGCGTCATTCTTTGCTGGCTTAGCTCTGGGCAGTTTCTACTTCGGCCGAGTCATTGATAGGGGAAGGGACCCTCTTCTCATCTACGCCCTTCTAGAGGCGGGGATCGGCATATCTGCGTTCCTGATGCCCTTACTCTTCTCCGGCCTGACTGAGATCTATGTCGGAATATCTCAGCACTATGCCTGGAGCTACTACCAGATCAGTCTGCTGAGGTTTGCCTCGTCGTTCTTGGTGATGCTTGTTCCGGCCACCTTAATGGGCGGTACCCTCCCAGTTCTCGTGAAATTCTTTGCTAGAAGACGGGAGAGGCTAGGGTGGCATGTTGGCCATTTGTATTCCCTGAACACGTTCGGGGCTGTCGTGGGAGCCCTCTCCGCGGGCTTCTTTCTCATCCTGATGTTAGGTGTCAAAGAGGCCGCTTATGTCGCTGGGGCAGCCAATCTTCTTATTGCAGGCATTGTCTTAGCCC
>CAYGAJ010000059.1:0-11628 GCA_964347815.1 uncultured Gemmatimonadota bacterium
CGCGCGGATCCAGTGGGCGACCGCTTTGCCCCGCTCGTCCAGCTCGTAATAGGCGTTGCCCAGGTTGTAGAGCAGGTTCGGGTCGCGCGGCCGCTCGGCCCGGGCCATTTCGAACAGCTCGGCCGCCTGGCGGTATTCGCCGCGCCCGTATGCGGTCAGCCCCTCGGCGAACCAGCGCGGCGCCCCCTCCATCGATACTTGCGTCGCCGGTCGCGGCAGCGGGGCGAGCACGAGCAGCCCGGCGGCCAGCATGAGCAACGTACCGCTACCCTCCGTAGCGGCGCGCAGGCTCCGCTCGGATACGGCCTCTTTGTCCACGAGAGCGAGCAGCCGTTGCGCCTCACGCAGCAACTCGGGCGCCGTCTCGGCACTCGGTGGCTCGGGCGTGTAGCGCAAACGCGCGCAGCGCTCGAGCAAGGCGACCACCTCCAGGGCCACCGGCGGCGGCACGCCCGCGTCTTCCAGCGCATGCTGAATCTGGACCACGCCCCGGCTGGCCAGCCCCGGCCGGTGCAACCGCTCAGCCAGCCATTCCAGAAGCGTCCCGCGCAGCCGAGTGAAAAAGGCGGGATCTCCCGCTTCGGCCAGCGGTCGCAGATCACGCAGCGCTTGCTGCCGGCCCCGTGGACGTCGACGCCGGGGCTCCGGCCCGCGCCGGCGATAGCGCCCCAGGCCGAAGACCAGGGCCACCGCAGCCAGCGGGATCGCCTGCACGATCCAAAACAGCTGCTGCCCAGGCAGATCGAGCGGCTGCCGGCCCATTCGCGCTTTGACGAAGCGGATCGCCGCGCCGCCCGTCCCGGACGCCGTCCCGGCCAGGGCGGGCTCGACCAGCAGCGAGACCGGCTCGGTGCTGGCCACGGTGTACGTCGCCGAGACCGGATCGAAGTAGCTCAGCTGCAGCCCGGGAATCACGTACTGGCCGGCGTGCTCGGGTACCAGGACCCAGGAGAACTGTTTGTGTCCGGCGAACTCGACCCCCCGCAACTGCACCTCGGCGTCCTCGCCGCCCTCATAGATGCGTACCCCGGGGATCTCGGGAAGCTGCGGTCGCGCCAGTGAGCTCAGATTGCCCGAGCCGGTCACCTCCAGGAACAGATTCACCGCCTCGCCCGCGCGGAGATCGGACCGATCGAACCAGATCTCCGCGTCGTACCGCCCCACCGCACCGGCGAAGTCGCTGGGCGCGCCCTCGCTCGGCAGCGGCCGGACCACGACGCGTGCCGGTGCGCTCTCTACCTGGAACGTCTCCGGCGCGTAGATCAGACCGCGCCGTACCTCGTAGACCACCGCCGCGGGAGGTATCCGCAGCTCGCCGGGGCTCAGCGGGAAGAGCGCGCGCCGGTAGACCTGCACGAAATACTCGCGTCGCCCAATCACCCGCCGTTCCGGACGGGGCGAGCCCGGCAGGTCGGCCGTCCAGAATCCCTCCACCTCTGGAGGGCGATACTCAGGCTGGCGCTGGAGACGACTCCGGACCAGCGGGTCGAAAAACGCAGCCACCGTCAACGTGACCTGCTGGCCGACGAACGCCGTATCCGGCTCCACCCACAGCCGCACCGCGACCTCTTCTTCCGGCCTCGGAGTCATGCCGCCGGGGAGTGCGGCCGGAGCACCCTCCGCCTCGACTACCAGCTTCAGCGGCTGTGTCTCGTGGAGGACTCCATCGACGACGACTCGAATCGGAGGTATCGTCAGTTCCCCGGCCTGCAGCGCGCGCAACGTGTACTCCCGCGAGAACTCGCGCACCGCGCCCACGGACGGCGAGAAGCGGAAGGTCGAGCGGTCTGATGTCGAGAGCACCTCGACGCCTTCCAGCTGCGGGTCCTGGATCTCCGGGCTGTGCAGACCCTGGGCCCGCAAGGTGATCGTCAGCAGCACCGTCTCGCCGACCTGGACGGTCGGTCGGTTCAAGCTCGCGCTCACCTGAACGTCATCGGCCTGGACGCTCAGCGCAGCGGCGAGCAACAGATGGAGTGGCCTGACCATCACCAATCGGGACCCCTGACGCGCTGTCGCTGCTTCCTCAACTTCTCGCGCTGGAGACCGCGCTCGCGCTCCTCGACAGCTCGCAGTATCTGCTCGGCCAACTCACGCGGTAAAGGCGCGTCCACCGTTTCCGCCCCGGCGCTATCGGCCCGCGGCTCGAGCCCGGCCTGCGGCGCGGGCGCCTGACCCGCACCCGGCTCGGGTTCTGCCGCCTGGCCGGGATCGGGCTGCTGAGTGGCCGGCGGGCTCTGCGTCGGACCGGGCAGCCCCTGCGACCGCTCCTCCTCCAGCCGGCGCATCGCCAGCTCCAGGTTCCAGCGGGCGTCGTCATCGTCGGGATCGAGGAGCAAAGCGCGGCGGTAGGCCGCGATGGCGTCGCGGAGGTTCTCGACACGATCGGCCGAACCATCTCGAGCGTGAGCGTTGCCCAGATTGTAGAAGGCGCGGGCGCGCAGCTCCGGTGATTGGGCTTCCAGCGCCGCACCCAGCTGTCCTCTGGCGGCTTCCAGCTCTTCCAGCTGCAGAAGCGACGTGCCCAAGTTGTAGCGCAACCGGGGCGCCTCGTCGGCCGCTCGGTCCAGCGCGGCGCGGTACCGCTCCACAGCCCGGGCGTAGTCACCGCGTCGATAGGCGCGGTTTGCCGCCGCCTCCTGACTCCAGATGCGGAGGCTGAACGGGAAGAGCGCCAGCAGCAGCCAGGCTCCGACGGCCTTGGTCATCGACTCCGCCTCCAGGCCCAGGCCCAGTCCATGAGAAGCAGGACGAGGGCACCGGCGACGAACCATTGAAAGCGCGGGGTCCAGCGGACCCCGCTGGTCACGTCGGCCCGCCCCCGGCGCAGCTCCGCCAGCGCGGAGAGCGTGCGCGCCACGCCACCCTCTTCGGCCCGCACCCAGAACCCACCCGTCTGCCGCGCCGCGCCGGCCAGCGGCTCGCGCATCAGCCGGCTCAAGACCACCTCGTCCTGTGCCGTGCGCTTGTACCCGCCGATACGCTCGCCGTCCCGGTCGTGGCGTGGGATCGGCTCACCGCGCTCGCCGCCAATTCCTACCACGTAAAGCCGGACGCCCGCGTCCGCCGCCGCCCGCGCCGCCGCCCGCACCGAGCGCTCTTCCTCATGCGCCTCGCCGTCGCTGAGCAGCACGATCGCGCGATCGCCGCCCTCGCTGCCCTCGCGCAGCAAAAGCTCCAGCGCCACCCGGATCGCATCGCTCGGCATCGATCCCGGCGTCCCAGCCAGCGTGGGGTCGAGCGCGTCCAGATACAGATGCAGCGCACCGTGATCCGTCGTGAGCGGCGATAGCAGATACGCCGACCCGGCAAACGCCACCAGCCCGATGCGGTGGCCCGCCAGCTCGGTCACGAGACGACGCCCCGCCAGCCGCTCGCGCTCCAAGCGATTCGGCCTTACGTCCTCCGCCCACATCGACTCCGAGATGTCGAGGACGAGCACCACGCTCAGCGCTCGCGTCTGTTCCTCCACCTCCTGCGCCCCCCACTGTGGCCCAGCGAGGGCGAGGCCGATCAGCGCGAGCGCGGTCGCGATCAGCACGCCGCGTCGAAACGGGCCGCCGCTCAAGTCGATGCGGGTGAGCCGCTCGAGCAGACCGGAGCTACCCAGCGCGTCGAGGGCGGCCCGGCGGCGGCGATACCACAGATAAACCAGAGCGCCGCCTGCGCCAGCCGCCAGCAAGCCAATCCAGATCCAGAACGCCGCCTCGAGCCTCACGCGTCACCCCTCTGAGACGGTAGGCCGTTGTCGGTAGACGGTCATACCGTCCACCGTCCACCGTCTACCGTCTACCGTCATACCGTCCACCGAATCGCGCCGATCAAGCGTAAAGTGGGTAGCGCCGCGCACGCAGCAGCCATTCACCCAGCAACAGCAGTCCGGCCAGCACCACGAACGGTCGGAAGCGTTCGCTGAACTCGACGTAGCGGCGCACGTTGACCGGGGTCTTTTCCAGTTCATCGATTTGCTGGTAGATCTCTTCCAGGGCGCGGGCGTTCGTCGCTCGGAAATACTGGCCCCCGGTGATCGCGGCGATCCGACGCAACAAGTCCTCATCCAATCGCACCCGCATGTTGGCGTATTCGGTGCCCAAGGGACCGGGCCCGATGGGAACGGGCGCCACCCCCTCACTGCCAACCCCGATCGTGTAGGTGCGGATCCCGTAGGCCGCCGCGGCCCGGGCCGCTGTGATCGGATCGACCTCTCCGCGGTTGTTCTCCCCGTCGGTGAGCAGGATCACGACCTTCGACTCTCCGGGCGTCCGCCGCAGACGGTTCGTTGCTGTCGCCAGCGCCGTACCGATTGCCGTGCCGTCCTCGAGCATGTCCGCTCGCAACTCGTTGACGGCACGCTCCAGCACCTGGTAGTCGATGGTGACCGGAACCTGGGTCAACGCTTCACCGGCGAAGGCGACCAGCGCGATCCGATCGAACTCGCGACCCTTGACGAACTGCAGCACCGTGCGCTTGGCAACCTCGAGCCGATCCAGCGGCTGCAAGTCGAGGGCGAGCATCGAGCTCGACACATCGACCACGAGCGCGATCGCGATCCCCTCCGCCTCGACTTCCTCGGCGGTTACCCCAGTTCGCGGCCGGGCCAGGGCTATGATCAAGAGCAAGATCGTGAACCCGCGAAGCACCGCCGGGAGCGCGGCCATCCAGCGGCTACGCCGGCGCGCCGCCTCGGCCGCCACGACGCCGCGCGAGTACTTGAAGCCGCCCAGCCTCTTCCCCCGCAGCCACCAGATCGGGAAGACGATCAGCAAGGCCAGGGCCCACGGCGTCTCGAAGCTCATCGCCCTTCCACCCCGGGTGGAGCGTCGTCGTCCGCGTCATCTACGTCGAAGATCTGCGCCAACGCGGACAGCTCTTCCTCGGCTTCGGCCTCCGGCTCGGCCGCGTCTTCGGCGCCCTCGACTTCCACAATCGGTGGAGGGACCGTCACCCGCTCGAAACCCTCCAGCCAGCGGCGCGCCTCTGCGAGCGCGCGCTTCGCATCGGCCGCCTTGGGCCGCCAGCGCGCGAACTTCGCCATGTCCGCCCCACCCAGCAGCGCGCTCAACGCAGCCAGTTCGGCTGGCTTGACCCCGTCCCGGCTCACCGCGGCGACCAGCTCGAGCGTGGTCAGGTCGAGACCCCAGCTTCGGTCCGTTTCGGCCAGGAAGGCGCGGACGATCTGAGACAGCGCGGAATAGAAGGCTTTGAACTCACCCGCTTCGACCATCCCGCTTTCCTCGAGCGCGTCGATGGCGGCCAGCGCCCGCTCACGCGGGGGCCGGGCCTCGGGAACCGGGACGGGACGTGCGGCGCTCCGCCGCCTCAGGTAAGCGGCGGCGATCAACAGCAGCGCCAGCGCCAGGGCGGCGCCAGCCAGCTTTTCCTGAAGACTCCAATTACCGCCGACGACACCGGCGGCCGGTTTCCAAGTCAGCGTGTCATCGCCGGCGGCGGGCAGGATCGACATCACGTGAAGGGTCAGGTCGGGAATCGGGATGCGCCGCTCCGATCCGCCGGAGAGCACCCGGACTTCGGCGGCGGGGATCGGCCGATCGCCCAACGACCAGGCGGCCAGTTCATAGCGGGCGCGCCAGACGCCGGACGCGGCGGGCACCCGGGCCGGGGGCGCCAGGCTGCTCAAGGCTCCGGTGTCCGGCAATTCGGGAAAGACGACCTCGGCGCCGGCGGGCACCTCGCTCACGGTCAGCGTCAGGGTGACGCGCTGGCCGATGCGGACCGAGTCGGGGGTCAGCTGCGCCAGCACCCTCACCCCACCCGGGGTGGCCGGGGTCTGTGCCGCCAGCAACGCCAGGGTCAGCGCCAGCGCGCTCATCGAGCCAGCTTGCGCTCGCGCGTCCGAAAGAAGCCGATGAGCGCCGGGACGTACGAGCGATCGGTCTGAATGTCGATCTGATCTACCGACAGGCGACTGAGCAGACGGCGCAGCCGAATGTCCTCTTCGCCGGCCAGATGCTCGAACTGCTCGCGAACGAACCGGCTGGCAGAATCGAGCACGATCCGCTCACCGGTCTCGGCGTCGATCAGATCGAGGAAGCCGACGTCGGGGAGGGCGCGCTCGCGCGGATCCGATACGGTGATCGCGACCAGGTCGTGCCGGCGGCTGATGACCTTCAGCGATGACTCGAAGCCGTTGTCGAGAAAATCCGAGATCAAGAAGATGATGGCCCGGTGCCGCAGCAGCCGCCCCAGGTAGTCGAGTGCGTTGGCCAGATCGGTCCCGCGGCTTTGCGGCTCGAACGCCAGCAGGTCGCGGATCAGGCGTAGCGCGTGACGGCGCCCCTTCTTGGGAGGAACGAACTTCTCGACGTGATCGGTGAAAAGGAGCAGGCCGACTCGATCGTTGTTCTTTATCGCCGCCATCCCGATGACGGCCGCGACCTCCGTCGCGATCTCGGCTTTGAACCGCCCACGCGTCCCAAACTGCTCGGAGCCCGACATGTCCACCGCGAACAGAACGGTGAGCTCTCGCTCCTCGGTGTACTTCTTCACGTAGGGGTGGCCCATGCGAGCCGACACGTTCCAGTCGATCGTGCGGTACTCGTCTCCGGGCACGTATTCGCGCACCTCCGCGAACTCCATCCCCTGCCCTTTGAACACCGACTGGTACTCGCCGCTGAACACGGTATTGACCAGACCGCGCGTGCGCAGCTCGATCAGCTTGACCTGCCGCAGCAGCTCGCGCGGGACGGCGCCGGCGGTGGGGGAAGCGTTCATGAGTATCTTATGAACATCGAACAGCCGACATCCAACATCGAACTTCGAAGTTCTGACGAACATCGAACGTCGAACTCCGAACGCTGAACTCGAACGGTGGTTCGCGAGGCCCGGCGAGCGGCTACGGCTCCGCGCAGTTCGTGTTGGATGGTCGGCGTTGGATGTTCGAAGTTCTCAAACACTTCGCACTTCGATGTCGGCTGTTCGATGTTCGATGTTCAATCCCCCGGGCCGCAGCCCCTGGCCACGCACCCTCACGGCACCTCCACCGCCTCCAGGACCCGCCGCACGATCTCGTCCGACGTCACCTCTTCCGCCTCGGCCTCGTACGTCGTGATGATCCGGTGACGGAGCACATCCGGCGCCACCGCTTTGACATCGTCCGGGATCACGTAGCCGCGGCCACGAAGGTACGCGTGGGCCCGGCCGGTCTGGGCCAGGTAGATGCTGGCGCGCGGTGAGGCGCCGTACTCGATCAGCGGGACCAGCTCCGGCAACCCGTACTCGGCCGGCTGCCGTGTCGCGTGCACGAGATCCACGATGTAGTCGGCGATCTTGTCATCCATGTATAGCTCGACGATCTCGGCCCGCGCGCGCAGAATCTCCTGGGGCTGGGTCACGGCCTCGACCGGGATCGGCTCACCCGCCGCCATGCGGTGCATGATTTCCTTCTCCTCCTCGCGACTCGGGTAGTCGATCCGCACCTTCAACATGAAGCGGTCCACCTGCGCTTCCGGCAGCGGGTAGGTGCCCTCCTGCTCGATCGGGTTCTGTGTGGCGAGGACGAGAAAAGGCTCCTGCAGCGCGAAGGTCTGACCGCCGAACGTCACCTGCTTTTCCTGCATCGCCTCGAGCAACGCCGACTGTACCTTCGCCGGAGCCCGGTTCACCTCATCGGCCAGGACGATGTTGGCGAACAGCGGGCCGCGGCGCGGCTCGAATTCGCCGCTTCGCTGATTGTAGATCATCGTCCCGATCAGGTCGGCCGGCAGCAAATCGGGCGTGAATTGGATGCGCTGGAAGGAGGTGTTGATGGTCTCGGCGATGGTTCGAACGGTGAGCGTCTTGGCCAGTCCGGGAACGCCCTCCAGCAGAACGTGCCCACCGGTCAGCAACCCCACCAGCATGCGCTCGACCATGTATTCCTGGCCCACGATGCGCTTGCGCACCTGACCGAGTATCGATTCAGCCAGCTCGAAGCCCGGCGCACTTGCGACGGTATCGCCGGCCACGGCTCCCTTGAACTCGACCTCTTTCGCTTTAGCCATGCGTCGAAGCGCGTCCTCTCTCGCTCGTGACAGCTCGGCGGCTCACCGCTTGACCCGCTCGCCGCCGTCCTCGCGCTTGAATACCCAGGCCGCCGCCGCCCCAGGACGAATAGACTCGCCTCGGGTCGCCAGGTCGGCGTCGGCGATGGATCCTTCGTCAGGACCCGGCGCCGACGTGACCTCTTCGATATACCGGCACACCCGCTGGCGCCAGACCTCCCAATTGGACGGCCGCAGGTCGATCCAGCCGCGCGAGATCAACCGGTCGTCCACGGTCCCCCCTGCCTCGGGCCGCGCCTTGATCTCGGGCCCGCGCCAGACGCGCCGGCCGTCGGCGCTGACGATGGGCAATCCGATAGACAATATCGCTACGCGAACGTCTTCCTGCTCGCTCAGGAACGCCTCGGCGTCGGCCGCCGTTTTCCGCGGCTCGAGCTTGGCGGCCGCGCCCAGCGTGCCGTACAGCCGCTCGAGGATGTGCGCCTCGAACAGCAGCTTCGAGAGACGGGGCGGGCCCAACATCTCGAAGGCGACGCTGCGCAGCCCGTGCTTCACCTCCAGCTCCTCCAGCCGTCTCAACGCCAGCTCGCGTAAGACACCGCCACGGTAGGTCGGGCCCATCGAGGCGCTGTCGATCGCCGACACGACATCGAGGCCCGTCGGCTGGCCGCGGATCTCGCGCAGCACGGCAGTCGCGATCTCCTCGGGCGTCACCAGCTCCATCAATCCCAGGGCCGATATGGTCTCGAACTCATCCCGGCTGAACAGCCCGTTCTCGCCCATGTCGATGTACACCGACTCCAGCGTCCCTTCCAGCTTCTTCCACGTCGACGCGCCATCTTCCAGCGCACGCTCGAAGGGGACCGAGTTCGACGCGTCGTACCTCTGGATCAGCCCGCCACCCCGGCCGATCGGTCCGACGCCGATCCGCTTCCAGGCGATCGCCGCCATCGGCTTGATCTCCTTCACCGCCGGCGCCCCCGGCGTGCGGGCGGTGAGGAAGAGCAGCAGCGAGTGGGCGCCCGCCACGCTCGACTTCGCCAGCAGCATGTCGGACGGCCGCTGCTCCGAGTGTGTGAACGGAACGTTGAGCCCCATGCCGCCGGTCCCCGACGTCCCGATCTTCAGGTAAAAATCGACCCCGGCTTCGCGAAGCGCTTCGAGCAGGATGCGCACGTGCCGGATCAGCTGCGGCAGGTAAATGCTCGCCAGGTGCCGCTCGACGCTGTCGGTCACGTCAGCGGCGTCGCCCAGTGCGGCGCGCACGCTCGCGACGCTGCCGAAGACGTCCTGATAGGCGATGGCCGTTGCCGTGTTGACGCAATCGACGACGATATCCGGTTTCTCCTTGACCAAAACCTGGTAGAGAAAGGACCGTTGGAGCCGCTCCCGGTCCAACGGACCGTAGATGTCGTCGAGCAACCGACTCCGGTGTTCGGGTGACTCGATCAGCTCACGACGGCGCTCGTCCTTGAACTCCGCCGCCACGAACAGGTCACCCCACACCGCTTCGATCTCGGTCTTTCCGCCCGCGCGTTGGGGCAGCTCGGCCAGGCCACGCTCGGTCTCGCGCTGCGTCAGGGCGGTGATCGTCAGCCGCGCCGGCTCGTAGCGCAGCATCTCACGCGCGATCGCCATCCCGACCAGCCCGGATCCGCCCAGGATCAGAACTCGTGTATCACGGATCTCCATCAGAATCTCGCAAGCCAACCGCCGCCCGGAGTGCCTCGACCTCGGCGGCGGACAGTTCTCGGTGTTTTCCCGGACTCAGCGATCCGAGCTCGATCGGACCGAACGACGTCCGCACCAACCGACGAACGCGCAGATCGACCGCGGCTAACATGCGGCGGACCTCGCGCTTCCGTCCTTCCCGCAGCGTCAGGCGGATCTCGGACACGCCGGCGCCACCGTCGCGCCCCTGCTGCGCTGCGACCTCCACCGCCTCCGCCCGGGCGACTCCGTCCTCGAGCCGGACTCCGCGCTCCAACCGCCGCACCTCCGCCCGGCCCACCGGGCCGACGACTTCCGCAAGGTAGCGCCGTGGGATCTGGTAGCTGGGGTGGAGCAAGCGGTGAGCGGCCTCCCCATCGTTGGTGAAGATGAGCAGGCCTTCCGTCAACCGATCGAGCCGGCCGACATGAAAGAGTTCGTCCAGACCTTCCGGCAAGACGGCGTACACTGTCGGCCGCCCGCGCACATCTTTCCGCGTCGTCAGGTACCCGGCCGGCTTGTAGAACGCGATCCAGCGCGCCGGCCGCAGATCGACGCGTACGCCGTCGATCCGTACCACGTGCCGGCCCGGCATGACCCGGGCGCCCAACTCGGTGACGACCACACCATCCACGCTGACTCGACCGTCAGCGATCAGCCGTTCACCTTCACGCCGTGACGAGACCCCCGCCCGCGACAGGTAACGCTGCAGGCGCAAGCCGGTTCGCGGATCCACTCCCCTCATTCTTCGCGGCGAAGGCTGATCTGGAGGTCTTCGGGCTGGGGCAGGTCCTCGAGCGATCGCAGGCCAAAGTGCTCGAGGAACTTCCGCGTCGTCCCGTACAGCATGGGGCGGCCGAGACCCTCGGCCCTCTCCACCACCTCGACCAGCTCACGCTCCTGCAGCGTACGGAGCACGCCGGCCACGTTCACGCCGCGCAGCTCTTCGATCTCCAGGCGGCTGACCGGTTGCCGATAGGCGATGATGGCCAGGGTCTCCAGCGCCGCGCGCGAGAGGCGGCTCGTGCGGGTGATGGAGTCGAACTGCTCCAGGTACGGCGCAAACTCCGGCCGTGTGAGGATCTGATAACCATCGCCCAGCGGATAGATCTGGAAGGCGCGCTCTTCCCGCTCGTACTCTTGGCACAGCTCGTTGATCGCCGCCTCCACGGCCGCCGTCGTGAGATCGCCGCTGGCCCGGGCGATTTCCGCCGGGGCCAGCGGCGACTCGCTGGCGAAAAGCACGGCCTCGACGATCCGCGTCGCTCTCACCCCTTGCCTCCGTCTTTCCGTCGCAGGATCCAGAGGCTGCCGAAGTGCCGCTCCTGGCGGAGCCGCACGTCACCCCGCTTCGCCAGCTCCAGGCAGGCGAGGAACGACATGACGGCGTGCACGCGGGTCTTCCAACGCCGGACAAACACCTCGAACGGTATCCGCACCCGGCGCTTCAGCTGCTCGAGCCATAGCTCGATCTTCTGATCCACCGTCACCGGTCTTACCGGCGCCCGGTGCGGTCGCTTGAGCGGCGGCGGTGGCAGCGACAGCGCCGCCTCGACGAACTCGTCCAGGTCGATTTCCAGAGGCAGCTCCAGCCGCTCCGGCGGCGGACGCGGTTCCACATAGCCTTTGGCGAAATGCTGGGCTCGCTCGGCCTCGGCGTTCGAGAGCGTGTGAGAGATCTCACGAAACAGCTCGTATTCCAGCAGCCGGCGCACCAGCTCCGTTCGAGGATCCTCGTCCTCCCAAAGGTCGCCGTGCCGCGGCAGCAGCAGCTGTGCTTTGATGCGTACGAGCGTCGCCGCCATCTCCAAGAACTCGCCGGCGCGCTCCAGGCTCAGTCGTCGCTCGACGCCCTCGATCGCGGCGATGAACTGACCCGTGATCTGCGAGATCGGGATGTCGAAGATGTCGATGTCTT
>CAYGAJ010000060.1:0-11579 GCA_964347815.1 uncultured Gemmatimonadota bacterium
GGCCGCCGCTCAAGGCGCGGTTGGGTCCGCACCAGCTCGCCGTCTACGTGATCGACGTGGGACAAGGGGATGCGATCGCCGTTGCGACGCCGAAGCAACACTGGATCCTCGTGGATGCCGGACCCCGGCGGCCCGATTTCGACGCCGGGCGTCGCGCGGTGCTCCCGTTCCTGCGGGAGCAAGGAGCGGCGCGCCTGGAGGCGTTTCTGGCCAGTCACCCGGATCTCGACCACGTGGGCGGGGCACCGGCGGTGCTCGAGGCGATGGAGGTGCGCCGGGTCATGGGCTCGGGACGGGTAACCGGTCAGGCCGGTCAGCTCGCCGTTCTACGCTGGTTGGCTGAGAACGAGATGCGCTGGACGCTGGCGCGGGCCGGAGCGCGGCTGAGCCTCGACGATGTGGAACTAAAGTTCTTCCACCCACGCGACGCGGCGGCCGAAGGACTGGAGGCGCCGAACGCGAACAGCATCGTCTTTCTTCTCGAGTTCGGTGCGTTCCGGATGTTGTTCACTGGCGACGCGCCAGGGGAGGTAGAGGCCCGGCTGAGCCGCGAGCACGGCGAGGAGCTGCGGGCGCAGGTGCTTAAAGTTGCGCATCACGGCAGCGCCAGCTCGACCTCGCGCTTTCTCCTGCGCACGGTGCAGCCGGAGCTGGCGGTGATCTCGGTGGGGCGGGGAAACAACTACGGCCACCCCTCGCCTCTAGTGCTCGGACGCTTGAGCAGCCGAGATATCGAGGTCAAGCGGACGGACCGGGACGGCACGGTGGTAATTGAAGCACGACGAGACGGCACTTGGGAGGCGCGATCGGCAGCGGAGGGCTACTGGTAAGGCAGCGCCGGTTTGCTCTCGATCAGCAACCGGTGCCCTCTTTGCGGTCCAGCCGGCTGGAACGACTTCCGTCGGGGTCGGTCTTTCTCAGCGTAATGGCCCAGGGCCGCGAACATAAGTGCCCGAAGCGAAAGATCGTCACGGGCTGGACGGAAAAATAAGTGCCGGAAGCGATTTCAATGCTGACGAAGTACTCCGGCGCGAGGCGACCGTCCGGCCTGAGCGGGACGTTGAAGACCTCGATCCGCATCAGCGTGTCGGTTGGCGTCTTGTCGATCCCCACGCTCAGGTAGGGCTGCGTCGGTTCCGTGGCTTCGCTTCCGCCGCCACAGGCGGCGATCACCACGCCGCATGCCACCGGTACCAGCAGCCAGAGTATGCCTGAGCGTTTCATGCTCATCACCTCGCTGACTCGATATTGGGGAGATCAGAGGCGGCCGTCCAGAGGGAGCGGGCGAACCGACGCGAACGTCGGGTGACCGTTGAGGCTTGACCGGCCTCGCTGCGCCCGTATTGTTCCGCGCAGGCGCCGCCTCATGGGCGTCGGAATCCACGAGTCGCGAGCTTCATGACCACGCTTCGACCGACCCGCTACGCAGACCGCGACAACTCGACCTTCTTCGAGACGGCGGGCGATCTCATCTCGTTTCGCTACACCGCCACCCAACGCAAGCGGCTGCTTCTTCTGCCGGGCCCCGCCCGGGTGAGGATCGAGGCGAGCTTCGGAGGTGGGGCGCCCTCCATCACCCACGAATACGAGGTCCCCGCCGACTTCCGTGTCGGATCAGAGATCGGCAGGCTGGAGCGCGGCCTCTACGGCTTCATGGATCAGGTCGTCCGCACCGCCGTGCAGCGACACGCCCTGAGCCAGACCGAGCGCGCCATCGAATCGGCCGAGTCGCGCCACCTTTTCGAGCTGGAATCTCAGGTCGAGTCGGCGCTCGATCGGCCGAAACGAGCCGACCTCGCACCCGCCGAGGTCCGCGCCGTCCTCGACGAGCTGGTCGAGCGAGTCATCACGGCGGTCAGGCACCTCACCAACGTCACGTCGCTGAACCGCGACGGGCTGCAGGCGTACCAGCAGGACCGCACGGAGGCGCTCGACCGGGTGCTCGAATCGACTTCGCTCAGCAGCTCGCTGCGGGTGCAGGAGATTCTCACGGCCGTCGAATCGCTGCTGAGCCACGAGATCGGTCCGCAGACCGACGTGAACGCTCTGCGCGAGACGACCCGCCGTTATCTGGCGCGGCTCGCTCGGCAGGGCGAGGGCGCTCCGAGGCTGACCGAAGAGCAGGCGCACATCATCGCCAACGAGTTCGTGCCGTCCTACGTAGAATTGAACCGCAAGTACGACGCCGCGGGCGCGTTCCCGGGGAGTATCGTGGAACACGCGTTCGGCAGCTTCTTCGGTGGCGGTATCGCCGGCTGGCTGACGCTATCGCTGTTCGGCGAAGCGGTGATCCGGGGGCTCTTTGGTGTGTACGTCGATATCCCCGGCTGGTACGTGGGCGCGGCCGTCGCCTTCGTTTGGCCCTACCTGAGAGGCGCGTACGGGCTGGCGACTCGGGAAGGATGGTACGAGCAGAAGCGCGAGGCTCTGTTTCAAAAGGTCGTCGCGCGTCTGCGGCTGAGCTGGCCCGAAGACTCAGCGCGTCGATCGCTGAGCCGCTAAGGACCCGGCCACGTCCGCATCTCATACTCGACGACAGGAGCATCCACCCATGCCGTGGATTGAACAGGTGCCCGTCGAGCAGGCCACCGGACTACTCAAGAAGCTTTATGACGACGCCGTGAAGCGCGCCGGGCGCGTGTGGAACATCGTCCGTATCATGAGCATCAATCCTCCGTTGCTTCGCGACAGCATACGTTTCTATGTGGCCGCGATGTTCGGCGATTCACCGCTCACGCGGGTTCAGCGCGAGCTGCTGGCGACGGTCGTCTCGGCCGAGCTTTACTGTCACTATTGAACGCAGGCGCACGCCCACGACCTCCGGGAAGAGGTCGCCGCAGAGATCGACGATCCTGACGAGGCGGATGCCTGGGTGGACGCGGTCGTTCGTGATTGGCGTACCGCAGCGCTCGAGCCCGCCGATCGGGCGCTCTGCCGCTTGGCCGAAAAGCTGACCCTGCGACCGGAGGAGATGCGCGCCGGAGATCTCGATGGGCTTCGGGGCCACGGGCTCGACGACCGGGCGATCCACGACGCGGTGCAGGTGATCGCCTACTTCAACTACATCACGCGTATCGCCGATGGGCTGGGCGTTGAGCCGGAAAAGTTCATCCGACCGTGGGGCTCGGGCTCGCCGTAGCGTTTCGGCCCGCGGCCGCGGCTTAGAAGCCCGGCTGAAGCACCCAGAGCCCGCTGTTCAGATCCGATAGATAGACCAGACCTCTGTGGAGCTGTGGCGCCCAGGTGCAGGTCGCGCTTCCGCCGCCGCAGCCCGAGCCGGAGCCGTACTGTATGCTGGTGATTTCGCGCCCCTGTCGATCGATGGCTCCCAACAGCTCACCGCTCACGTCCACAGCGCGCAAGCCGTTCTCGTACCACGCGGCGTAGAGGATTCCTCGAGCTTCGTCCACCCAGAAGTTGTGGGGCGTCGTGCCCGGCACCCCGAACGTCGCCACTTCGGTCGGATTGGACAGATCGCTGACGTCCACTACGTGCATCACACCCGGGGTGCTGAAGTCTTCCTCGCCGACGAACACGTATCCGGCGGCGGGCCAGTACCACGCGTTGTGGACGTCGCTACCCGCGGTCTGAATTCGGCTGACCTCCACCGGGTTGGCCGGCGAACCTCCGGCAATACCGTTCCCAACATCGAGGATGATGAGACCGGCATCCCAATGGGACAGGAACGCGAGTCCGTCGCGAACGTAGACGTCGTGCAGGAAGCTCGAACCGGCGTAGTAGCGCGCAGCGATGAAGGGGCTCGACGGGTTCGAGATGTCGACGATGCGCAGCCCCACCGGCCCGTCCACCGCCGCGTAGACGAAGTCGCCTTCGATCCAAACGTTGTGGACGCCGCTCTCGAGCTCCGATGTGAACCGAGTGATCGCTTGCGGATGCGCCGGGTCGGTCAGATCGAACAGGGTGATTCCGTTGGGGGGCGAACCCTCGTGGGTGCTCACGCCGAGCGTGCCGTCCGCCCGGATCTTGACGTCATTGACGGTGGTTGCGGCCAGCATCAGCGAGTCCGTCAGGATCGGCGTGCTGGGCGTCGATACGTCCCAGGTGTACAGGCGGTTGCCGGCTTCGCCGTTTCGCACGCTCCAGGTGCCGGTGTAGGCGTGGTCGCCGTGGACCCAGAGGTCCGACGTGAACCGAGCGGTGACTTGCCCCCGACCGACCACGCTGAGGCTGCCGCTCAGCCCCCGAGCCACGATCTGAATGGCGAAGGTGTCGGCCGCGCCGCCAGCGCTCACGATGATTTGAGCCGCGCCCGGCTCGTAGCCGATGAAGCGGCCGTCCGCAGCCGTCAGCCCGGACGGTGGCGGCTGCACCGCCCAGGTGAGCGTGGCGCCCGGCACCAACGCGCCGGTCGAGTCGCGAACCTCCGCCGCATAGCTGACGACGTCGCCCTGCCTCGGCGCCGCGGGCCCGGCGATGATCGCTACGGTCGGAGGTAGCGTGACGCTGAAGCGGATCCCGAGCGTGCCGATCACTTCGGCCCCGAGCCGCGCCTGCAGAGACACCTGATAGTCCCCGGGTCGAGCCGGGCTGTCGAAGGTGAGCTCCAGCTCGATCTGTACGCTCGCACCCGGCTCGAGCGTCGGGATCTCGGAAGGTGAGACGTTGAGTCGCGCCTCGGGCGCGGGCCCGCCGTCACGGGTCGCGGTCCCCGCCACGAGCTGGATCGGACCTACCGCTCGACGCCCGCTGTTCGTTAGCGTCACCTGGGTCAGGCGGCTGTCCCCCAGATCGAGCGCGGAGGGCGTGAAGCCGAGCGAGATGGCGTCGTCGGGCCCCGTGGTCCCATCGCAGGAGAGGGTTAGGGCGAGCGCGGCTAGCATGGCCCCGAGAAAAGAAATCTGTCGTACAGTTCTCGCCATGTCACCTCTCGGGCCGAAACGGCGGTTCGGCGGAAGCTATTCGAAAAGCCTTGTCGGGTCTAGCGTTTTCCGGGGGTCCGGCGTTATCTGTAAAGATAACAGTTCTGTGTGCACCGGGTTCGCGGCCTGCTATTCCCCCGGCGGGTCGTGGGGGGAACGGTCCACCCACCTGGGGGCATCTAACAGGGGGGTCGCGGGTCGAGCGGTTCCCCACGGATCGCGATCGGAGCTTTACTCGCAGGGAGCGGTTCTTGACGCCGAGCGTTCCTCGTGCAATCGCGCTGGCGGGGTTGGGTCTAGCCGGGCTGTGGGTCGGCGCGACCGCCTCGCGCGTCCCGGAAGCGGGCCAGGGGCCCGATGGACGGTCCGCACACGCCGGGCTGCGGGGCGGGGGTGCGATGGTTCAGCCCAGCAGCAGGCCGCCCCCGGGTTGGGAGTTCTATTTCACGCGGGCCGTGTACAGCGGGTTGCGACGCGGCTATTTCGAGAGCTGGCGTGTCGATTATCCGAAGGCCGACCGCCAGTTCCTGATCGGCCTGCGTCGGCTGACGAACATCAGCGCGTACGAGCTCGAGAACCCGATGCGCCTCGACGACCCTGACCTGCGGCGCTTTCCTTTCCTTTACGCTCTGGAAGTCGGTTACATGTCGCTCAGCCAGGCCGAGGTCGTCGGCCTGCGCGAGTACTTGTTGGCGGGCGGGTTTCTTCTGATCGACGACTTCTGGGGCACGTTCGAATGGGAGAACTTCGAGTCGGAGATGAAGCGAGTGCTGCCCGGTTACGCCATCGTGGATCTGCCGGCGGACCATCCCCTTCTGAGCGCTTTTTACGAGATTAATGAGATCACACAGGTTCCGAACGTACGGCAAGGGATGATGGGCGGCCGCACCTGGGAGCGGGACGGCTACCAACCCGCGTTGCGTGGGATTCTGGATGAGAAGGGGCGCCTGATGGTTGCGATCAACTGGAACACGGACCTTGGTGATGCTTGGGAGTGGGCGGAGAATCCCTACTACCCGCTGAGGTTCTCGAACTACGCGTACCAGCTGGGTATCAATTCGATCGTCTATGCGATGAGCCACTGAATGTCGGTGTTTCTCGAATCCGTCTTCGAGTTCCTGTTCAAGTACCGCCCTGTGGTGTTCGAGAAAGGGCGGCTGGCGTTCGCTACGCCCTGGCCGGTCTATGCGATTCTCGCGGGGGGTCTGCTCGCTCTGGCGCTGGTCTTGTTTACGTATTCAAGGGCGCGACCTCGAAGCCGGCGCGACATGGTAGTGCTGACTGGCCTCCGGGCGGCGGTCCTCGCGCTCATACTGTTTTGCCTGGCGCGGCCCACCTTGCTGATCCCGACCGTGGTACCACAGCGCAACTTTCTGGGGATTCTGATTGACGATTCGCGCAGCATGGCCATCAGCGATTGGAACGATGCGCCGCGAACCCAATTCGCGCAGCACTCTTTCGCTTCGCCCGACAGCTCGCTGCGCGCCGGGCTCGCCGATCGCTTCATGTTGCGTTTCTTCCGCTTTGCCCGTGAGACCGAACGTCTGGACAGTCTCGGCGCGCTTTCCGCGTCGGGTCCCGGAACGGATCTCGCTCAGGCGCTCGATGCCGCACGTCTCGAGCTGGCCGGTGTGCCGCTGAGCGGTCTGGTGCTTGTCACCGACGGTGCCGACAACGCCGAGGGCTCGCTCACCGAGACGTTGCTCGCGCTGCAGGCGTCTGCGTTGCCGGTCTACGTGATCGGCGTGGGCCAGGAGCGTTTTGGGCGGGACATTCAGTTGAGCCGGGTCGAGACGCCCCGCACGGTGCTCAAAGGATCGTCCCTGGTCGTCGATCTGGTGATTGAACAGACCGGTTTCCGCCGCGAGACGGTGACCGTGAACGTGGAGGACGATGGGCGCATCATCGCCTCGCAAGAGGTCAGGCTGCCTTCGGACGGTGACGCGGCGACGGTGCGAGTCCGCTTCAAGGCGAGCGAGGCCGGTCCGCGCAACTTCCGATTCTCCATCCCGGTGGCGGAAGGCGAGGCGGTGACCGAGAACAACGAGCGGCGGGCGCTCATCGTCGTCGAGGAGAACCGCGAGAAGATCCTCTATTTCGAGGGCGAGCCCCGATTCGAAGTCAAGTTCATCCGGCGTGCGGTCGCCGACGACGAGAACCTTCAGGTGGTCACGCTCCAGCGGACCGCGGACAACAAGTTCCTGCGACTCGACGTCGACGATCCGCAGGAGTTGGCGGCGGGTTTCCCGAAGACCCGCGACGAGCTTTTCGCCTATCGTGGCCTGATCCTGGGCAGCGTCGAGGCGAGCTTTTTCAGTCACGACCAGCTTCGGATGATCGAAGAATTCGTCGGTCAGCGCGGCGGTGGACTGCTGGTCCTGGGTGGACGCGCGTCCTTCGCCGAGGGCGGTTACGCGGGGACGCCCGTCGCCGATGTACTGCCCGTCGTGCTGCCGCGCGGTGATGAGGGGCGCGGCGTGCCCTTCTTTGCCGAGGTCCGTGTCGAGCCCACCCGTTTCAGTCTGAACCACCCGGTCACGCAGCTCGGCGCGAGCCCGGACGAGTCCTCTGAGCTTTGGCGGGCGTTGCCCCCGGTCTCGACCGTGAACCGACTGTACGAGGTCAAACCGGGCGCCAGCACGCTGTTGACGGGACGGGCCGAGGCGCGGGACGATCCGCTCGTGGTGCTTGCTTACCAGCGTTATGGTCGCGGCCGGGCGATCGCGTTGCCGATTCAAGATTCCTGGATCTGGCAGATGCACGCCGATATCCCGCTCGAGGACGAGACCCACGAGACGTTCTGGCGGCAGTTGCTACGCTGGCTGGTCAGTTACGTCCCCGATCGCGTCGTGGCGACGACCTCGCGGGATCTCGTCGGGCCGGGCGAACCGGTAACGATCGACGCGGAGGTGCAGGACGAGACGTATCTGAGCGTGAACAACGCCGAGGTGGTTGCGACGGTCACGTCACCGTCAGGCGCGGAGGAAGAGCTTCGGCTGGACTGGGCCGTGGACGCCGATGGCAAGTACCAGGCGAGCTTCACCGCGAATGAGGTGGGCCGCCACCGGATCGCCGTCCGGGCGCTCGAGCGCGGAGTGCCAATCGGTGAACACGTGACGTACGTTGAAGCGGTCGACCCGGCGACCGAGTTTTTCGATGCGGAGATGCGGGTCCCGCTGCTCGAACGGATAGCTGAGGCGACCGGCGGCCGCTACTACACGCCGGAAACCGCGGTCACGTTGCCCGAGGACGTGAGCTTCACCGAGAGCGGCACCACCGTGCTGGAGGAGCGCGACCTTTGGGACATGCCTCTCGTGCTGCTCCTGTTGCTCGGCGTGCTGGGCGCCGAGTGGGGTTTCCGTCGACACCGGGGGTTGGTGTGAGGCCGTGGATCGGGCTGGCCGCCGGCTTGCTCCTGGCCCTCCCGACCACGGGGGCGGGCCAGAGTGCTCACCTGATCGTCATCAGCGGGCTGAGCGGCGAGCCGCGATTGGCCGCGGCATTTCATGATTGGGCGTCGACGCTGATCGATGCGGCGCAGGCGCGCTGGGGGCTTCCGGCGGCCAACGTCGTCTACCTGGCCGAGAAGGTAGAGCGGGATCGCGAGCGGATCTCGGCCCGGGCCACCCGAGAGGCCGTCGAATCGACCCTCGCGAAGGTGGCCGCGCAGGCGGCACCGGACGACGCCGTATTCATAGTGCTCATCGGTCATGGAGTCAGTCGGGACGGCGTCGCCTCGTTCAACCTGCCCGGGCCCGATATGAGCGCCGAGGACTTCGCCCGGGCGCTCGAGGCGTTTGCGGCCCAGCGGCTGGTCTTCGTCAACACTGCCAGCGCCAGCGGCGAGTTCATCGAGGCGCTGTCAGGCCCGAATCGAACGATCATCACGGCGACGAAGAGCGGCTTCGAGAAGAACGAGACCATCTTCGCCAACTACTTCGTTGAAGCCCTGGCCGGCGAGGGCGCCGACGTCGACAAGGATCAGCGGGTCTCGGCCCTCGAGGCGTTCAACTACGCCCGACGCGAGGTCGCTCGCGTTTATGAAGCGGACGGGCGCCTGCTGACGGAGCATGCGCTGCTGGACGACAACGGGGACGGTGTGGGCAGCCCGGAGCCCGATGCCAGCGCGGCGGATGGCGGGTTGGCTCGGCGGATCTTTCTTGCGGCGGCGCCTGGCGGCGAGGTGGCGGAGACGATCGAGGCGGATCCGGAGCTGGCGGCGTTGTACGCCGAGAAGAGGAGGCTCGAAGAGCGGGTGATCGCTTTACGTCGGATGAAGGATGGGATGGATCCGGAGGTGTACGAGCGTGAGCTCGAAACGCTCTTGGTGGAGCTTGCTTTGAAGACGCGAGCCATCCGTGAGCGGGAGGAGGGCCGCCGATGAGGGGCCGGCACCGGATCACGACCGCCCTGCTCGTCGTCATTCCGCTGGCCGCGGCCGAAGGTTTCGGGCAAAGCCAGCTCGACGGCGCGTATGACGCGCTCCGTTCGGGCCGCTACGAGGAGGCGATCCGCGCCTTTCGCGGGCAACTGGCTCGAGGGGCGGAGTCGAGCGCAGCGGCACGCGGCCTGGTGCAGGCGCTATCCGAGGTGGGGCGGTACGCCGAGGCCGAGAAGGTGGCACGCGAGCAGACGGGGCGTCGCCCCGATTCGCCCGAGCTATGGAGCACGTTGGGCGAGGTGCTCGTTCTGCGTGGCCGCAGGGAAGAGGCGGCCCGGCTTTTCGAGCGGGCGATCGCCGGTGGCGCGAGCGACTCACTGGTCGCGCGCCTCAATCTGGCGGTGCTGCGCTACGGAAGCGGGGCCGTCTCTGAGGCGCTGGCGGAATTCGACCGCTTCATCGATGTCTACAACCGGGGCGCTGAACGTTTGAGCGCCCAGGAGCTGACGGCGGTGGCCACGGCGGTCCGCTACCTGGGCGTTGAGGACCCGCAGCTGTTCAAAGACGCGTTGCGTGCCTACGACGAAGCGATCGCTGCCGATCCTTCCGATCTGCGTCCGCGCGTGCGCGTGGGCGAGCTGTTCCTGGAGAAATACAACAGCGCCGACGCGGTCGCCGCGTTCTCGGACGTGCTGGCCATCAACCCTGATCACCCCGGCGCTCTGTTGGGACAGGCGCGCCGCGCCCGCTTCGACGGCCAGCCGGAGGCGGCGAGCCTCGCCGAGCGGGCCCTCGAGATCAACCCGAATCTCGTGCCGGCCCGAGTGTTCGTGGCCGAGCTGCGGCTCGAGCTGGAGGACTACGAAGCGGCGGAGTCCGAGGCGAGCCGGGCTCTGGAGGTCAACCCGTCATCTCTCGAGGCGTTGTCGGTGCTGGCGGCGGTTCGGCGGCTGCGGGGCGACCATCGAGGGTTCGAGGAAGCACGACGCAAGGTTTTCGAGATCAACCCGCTCTATTCGGAGTTTTACACGCGGCTCTCGGACCTCAGCGCGCGCAGCCGGCTGTACGCAGAGGCCGCCGACTTCGCGCGCCGCGCTGTGGAGCTCGACCCGCGCTCCTGGCGTGGATACGCCTTGCTCGGGATCAACGAGTTGCGTCTGGGCGCCATCGAGGAGGGCCGCAAGCATCTGGAGCAGGCGTTCGAAGGCGATCCCTACGATGTCTGGACGAAGAACACCCTCGACCTGCTGGACACGTTCGACGAGTACCAGGAGATTCGAACGGACCGCTTCGTGCTTTTTGTCGATCGCAAAGAGTCCGAGCTACTCTCGTTGTACATGGGCCGGCTGGCCGAGGAGGCCTACGATCGCCTCGCCCGGCTGTACGGGTTCGAGCCCAGCACACCGATCCGGGTGGAGGTGTACCGCAGCCACGCCGATTTCTCGGTCCGCACCTTCGGTCTGGTTGGCGTGGGCGCGCTTGGCGTGAGCTTCGGACCCGTCGTCGCGATGGACGCGCCCTCCGCTCGCGATCCGGGCGAGTTCAACTGGGGATCGACGCTCTGGCACGAGATCGCCCACTCGTTCCACCTGGGTCTGACCGAGGGGCGGGTGCCGCGCTGGTTCTCCGAAGGCCTGGCCGTCTACGAGGAGCGACGCGCCCGTACTGGCTGGGGCGACGATGTGACGCCTGGGTTCCTGACGGCCTACCTTCAGGGTCGGCTGTTGCCGGTGGCGGATCTGAACGACGGCTTCGCTCGCCCCAGCTACCCGGAACAGCTCGGCTACTCGTACTACGAGGCCTCTCTGGTGTGCGAGTTCATCGAGCAGGAGGCCGGCGGCGGGGCCCTGGCCGAGATGCTGCGGGCGTATCGAGCCGGACTCAGCACCGACGCGGTTTTCCGCCGGGTGCTGAAAACCGACGTGGAGACGTTCGGGAAGCGATTCTTCGATTACCTGGAGACACGCTTCCGCGGGCCCCTCGCCGCGCTGCGCCCCAAGCGCGAGCTGGAGCACGGGCGCCCGCCCCCGCGGGCACAGCTGGAAAGCTGGGCCCGGGAGGGCAACGACTACTATGCCGCGCTGATGCTCGGCCGCGCGCTCTACGAAGAAGGCGACTTCGAGGCGGCCCTGACTCACCTGGAGACGGCGAAGTCGCTGTTTCCGGAGTACGCCGGGCCGGCGAACCCTTACTGGTTGCTGGCACAGGTGCATCGCCAGATGGGGGCGCTGGACCGGGCGGTGGCCGAGCTGGAAACCCTCAGCGCGATCAACGAGCGCAACTACGTGGCCAACCTCGAGCTGGCGGAGCTGCGCGAG
>CAYGAJ010000061.1:0-11566 GCA_964347815.1 uncultured Gemmatimonadota bacterium
ACCCTCCACATCGATCCCACGCGCCACGAGAAAGTCCCGGGTCGCCTGCGCCGATGCCACATCGAGGCCGGCGAAGATGCCGCCCTCGTACCGCTCCAGGATTGCTGCGATCTCGGGGGCGAGCTCACGATCGTAATACGTCAGCAGCTCCAGGTATGTGGTGTCGGCGAACCAGATCGTGATGTTCTGAAGGCCGGTGGGAAGCTTTGTCGCCGGCGCGGCGCGAAAGCCCAGAGTGTCCGTGTACGCGGCCCGCGCCGTTGCAAGATCCCGAACGGCCACACCGACGTGATCGATCCCGCGTCCGCCCGCCAGCACCGGACTGTCGTCGACCGGTCGCTCCCCACACCCCGTCCCGATGACGGCCGCGCCGATGAGCATCGCGGCGATCCGCCGTCGCGGTCGTTTCCGATCCGTCACGTTGGGACCGCCGGCCCGCATTCGGCTTAAGGCACCGGCGCCGGGGTCACCTTCGCCACCCATAGACCCGTGTTGATGTCGCTGGCGAGTATGAAGCCCTCATGCGGAATCGCGCTCCAGGCCAGCGCCATGTTGGGACGGAATCCGTCGAGCGAGCCGGTATAGAAGCTCCCGATGACCCGACCCTGAGCCCGCAGGTCGCCCCGCAGCTCACCGCTGATGTCGAGCACCCGAATCCCGCCGTTATAGCCACCTATATATAGAAGGTCGTCTTTCACATAAAAGTTGTGGACCCCGAACTCCACCGGATCGTACTCCGCCACCTTGACCGGCCGTTCGAGATCGCTGACATCGATGACATGCAGCAGGCCGCGCGTCGGAAACTGCTCGCGGCTGAAGAGATCGACGGTGCCGGAGTAAGATTCGTCAGCGATGAACACGTAGTCGCCGTAGGGGAACACCGCATGGGTGCCGGCGAGATAGCCGGGCGGGTAGAGCTGGGCGTGGTTGTACACGTAGCGGCTGACCAGCTTCGGCGCGGTCACGGATCCGCCTTTGATGCCGTTCCCCACATCGAGGATGATGAGACCATCACGCCAGTAAGCCAGGTACGCGAGCCCGTCGGCGACGTAGACGTCGTGCAGGTACCGTTGCGGGGTCACGTTGAGAAAATCGACCTGATAGGGGCTGACCTCGCCACGCGGAACTTCCCAGCGCCCGATCTGTCTGGGGTTACGTGGGTCGCTGAAGTCGACGATGCGGAGTGAGCCCGTGGCGTCATCCGTGGCGAACACGTAGTGGTCGTACACGAATGCGCTGTGCACACCGCCGGACATCGTCTCGCTGAACTCCGAGACGACTTTCGGGTGAAGCGGGTCGCTGGCGTCGAAGAAGACGAGACCGTTCTTGCGTGTGCTCGCCCCCTCGCGACTCAGCACACCGATCTTCCCATCGGCGGTCGTGCTCACGTCATTGATGAGTCGCGCGTCGACAAGAAGGGAATCGGCCAGACGTGGAGCCGCGGGATCGCTGATGTCGAACGTGTAGACGGCGTCCGCGATCGTGGACACGTAGACGACATCACCGACCGGCCACAGCTCCGCCGCCTGAACCCCTTCGGGAAGCGGGGCGTGCGCCACGCCCTCGACCCTGCGCGGATCGCGGCGCGGAACGACGCGCACCGCCGTCGAGCCGGACACCCGGCCGGCCGAAGCGCGAACCGTGTACGTGCCGGCCCGTTCCGCCACGAAGCTTCCATCGGATCCCACTTCGGCTCCGGACCCGGCCACGCTCCAACCGAGCGGCACGCCGCGCAGCTCCCGCCCCCGCTCGTCCCTAGACACGGCGCTCAGCCGGACGACATCGCCCGCTCGTACCGGGCCCTCCGCCCCGGCGATCGCGATCTCACGCACCGGGTTCGGGCGGACTTCAATCTCAGCGCGCGCGGTCAGCCCCTCGGCCTCGGCCACCACTACGGCGCGACCCGGACGCAGACCGCTCACCAGACCGCCCGGGCCCACGCGGGCGGTATTCGGTTGGAGCGAGCGCCACGCCACCTGACCCACCTCGAGCGGATCGCCGATCTCGGTGTGTGCGCTGGCCTCGAGCTGAAGGACGCCGCCCTCCAACACCATTCCGCCACCGGGCGCGCCGATCGAAAGCCGCGCCGGCGGCCTCTCCGCGATGTCGAGCATCGCGATACCCGGCGTGCCCCCCACGAACGCGATCACGTAGACCCGCCCCGGCCTAAACGTCTCGACCACGCCGTTGCTGTCGCAGCCGGCGATGTCGAACGGCGTCGCGATCCAGACGACCGGCGCGTCGCTCACCGGCCGGCCCGCCGCGTCCCGGGCCGTCACGCTGAACTGGAACGTTTCGCCGGCTACCACCGAGGCGTGGCTCGGCGTCACCTCGACGCGGGCGACTCGCCCGGCCTCCTGAGCCAGGGCCGCACCCGGACCGAGTAAAGCGAGAATGAGCGCAAAGGCTTTGCACGAGGTCTGCATTGCACCTCCTATCGGGGTCTGGCCGCTCAATCTCCCCGTCGGGGGTGGCTCGCGCAACGGCCAGGTCGGGGCCGGGCCGCCCAGCGCAGCGCCCGGTTGACAGCCGGGCCCATATGTGATGCTGACGATGCTGGAGGCCCAAGCCCTCTGGACCGACGACGCACGCGAAGCTACCGCGGAGTGTCCGCCTTGGATCCGGGCTGGACCGCGGAGCATGCCGTCCCGTTCCATCAGCTGATCGAGGAATACGGCATCGCCCACGAGCGGCTCAGCGCCGCCTTGCAAGCGAAGGAGGATGAGGATTTGGGCGACCTGGCGAGGAGCCTGGCCCAGCTACAGTCGCACGAGTGCTACCACATCGGCCGGCTGGGCCTCTTGAGGCGAATCGCTGGAAAGGAGGGTGCGGTACCGCCCAGGAGTTAGATGCCGACGCGGCAGGCAACGGGGGCGGCGGAGCCTGCGAGCCGCTTGACCCGATCCGGCGCACGCCGGATATTCTCATCGGAGTCTGGCCATGTCTCGAGCTGCTCGTGTTTGGCTACCCGCCGCCCTGGCGCTGATCCTGATGTCCCCTCAGGTATCGCAAGCGCAGAGGTTGGAGGACCAACCCGTTTTCACTCCCTTCACCCAGAAACCTGAGATCAAAGACCGGGAGGCGGCCGCGCATGCGCTGTGTCTGCATCGTCCCGAGGTCCTGAACAGGCTGAGCCAGGCGCGCCCCGTCCAACTCTGGGTGTTCATCGACGTCGATGGGACAGTCCGCAACGCCGTGCTACACGAGAGTTGCGGTCAGGAAGAGATCGATCGCGCGGCGTTGTCCGCCGCCCGCGACCTCGAATTCATTCCTGCCCGCAACAGAGGGAGGATTGTCCCGGTATGGGTGGCGGTCCCCATCGATTTCAGCAACGCCTGCGAGACCCTGACGGTGCCGGTGGTCTCACGCGTCAAACACGAGCCGCCCCCGGATCCCCCTCACCGAAGGTGACGTCGGGCGAGCATCGTCCCGAGGCCCTGACCAGGCCGTGCCCAGCACGCCCGGCCCAACTCTGGGTCTTAAAGCGCGGGACCGGCGACACCCGGTCGCGATCTCTCAGGATCGCGGGGCGCCGCCGGTCTGACGCGACTAGCGTTGGACCAGCGGGCAGAGCCCGAGGGCCACGCTCGGGCTCACGAGTCCGTCCCAGACGGCGCTGACGCCTCCCGGTACACGAACCCTTCCATCGACACCGAGTGCTCGTTCGTCTCGGCATCGAACCGGAAGCACGACTGGGTCGGATAGTAACCGGAAACCTCCACTGCGGGCGGCGACTTGATGTCGAAACAGACATTCGGTCGACCGGCAAGGAAGTCGCGGGTGACCATCTCCTCGTAGAAGGTGATGCGCCCGTCGTACGAGCCGAACACCCAGGTGCGTGCGAACTTCTGGCCGTGAAACTCGGGCGCCGACAGATCCATGAGGTGGTTCCCCATCGCCGGCACCGCGGCACCGACGTTCTGGTAGTCCTGAGGTAAGAAGTTCGCGGGCACGGGCCGCACGGCACGCTCGAACTGGTCGCAGCGCAGAAACTCCTCGCCGCACGGGCCAGGCATCAGCGCAAAGATGTTTTCGATCGGCTCTATATAGAAGTGAAGATCGAAATGGGGCAGGCCATAGACGTGCGGTGGCGCGTGCCCGGTCGGGTTCCAGTTCAGCAGAACCCACTTGAACGGAATGTCGGAGCGGCGGCTCGCCTCGGTGGGCAGCGGGATCACCCGTTCATGCGTGGGCAAGCATTCCGGGTCCGACTGGATGACGCCGTCGCCGTTGTGGTCGAAGCAGCGGTGCTCATCCGATCGTTCGGTCGGCAGACTGTTCAGCGTGCCCGCGGAGAAGACCACGCCGATCGCCAGCGGCTCGCGCTTGCGGTTGAATCGTGCAAAGCTGGTTACGGTTCCCTCACCAAGACGCGCCTCGGCGCCGAGCGTCGCCTTGGACAACCCCTTGCCCCGTGCCTCGCGACAGGCGTCGGCAAAGAGCACACATGTCACTGTAGCTAGAACAGCGATGACAGATGCACGACGGCGAGTCATGGTCGCCCTCCCGCAAAAAGGTTGATCTTACTCTTTAGAGCCGCGCTTCGGACCGGCCTACTCCGAGCACGCGGCGTTTGCGAGAGAGCGTCGCGGTGGGGTGGTAAGACCGGTGCCACGCGGTCAAAGCCGGGAGCCATATTAATTGGCGCCCTTCGCCTGTCAATATTTTCTTCGGCTGCCGCCCGTCTTGCCGGGCTCGAGTGGGCTCTTCCGCCGGCGGGCCGCCGGTCAGGGCGCCGCGTCGGGCGGCCGTCTGGGAAGCAGGATCGTTAGCGACTGGCCGGGTCCGACCGTGGGGAGAGACACGACCAGGCCCGACCCTTCGTATTGCGATTCGAGCGTCTGGTCACCCAGCTCCGGCGCGGCGTAGCGCGACCCATCCTCGGGCAGATGGACGCGAAGGCGGACGGCCGAGATGGGTTCGGCGCCGTCGTTTCGGACGGCAAACTCGAGGCTGCGGTCCGGACGTTCTTGGACGTGAAGCTGCAGCTGCGAGCGTCCGAGCCACCACTTCGCGACGTCGGCGCCCCGGGCGATCCAGACATCGCCCGAGGCCCTAGCGCCCAACGCCGCCGCGACCACGGCGTCGACGCGGCGATCCGAGTCGATGAGCTGAGTGTGGGTGGTCACCAGGTTGAACCCGCCCAGCCAGCGGATCTTATCCGTGGCAGCGGCGAGGGCGGCGCGCAGCGAGTCGGGTGACCTTCGACCGCGCATCACCATCACGGCATAGTCATCGTCGACGACACGAGGCAGCACGACCACCGAGCCGGACCGCACCTCGAACAGTTCGGGAGCGGCGCTGCGGGCACCGTTCGAAGCCGCCAAATAGAGACCGCCCTGTCGGCCCCAGGCCTCTAACGTCTCGTGATCGAACACTTCACGCGGCGGCCGGAAGCCGAGCGGCTCCGCGCCGCTCCACCCCTCGATGTCGGCTCGCGCCTTGCGGATGCCGGCGACCTGGTTGCCCCATCCGCGGCCGGCGATCTGCCGGTGGTCGACGCCGTGGCTTCCCACCTCACCCGCCGAACGCAGGGTTGGCCCCAACCGTCGGTGCTCGAGAGCCAGCTCGGTGACGACGAAGAAGGTGACGGGGACGTCGCTGGCGCGGAGGCGCTCCGCCAATCTCCGACTGTTCTCGAATCGGTGCTCTACATCCTGCGTCAAAGTCATGGCGGACCGATGGCCATCCGGCCACGGCTCCAGCTCGACGATCGCGTGACCTGCAGCCCAGAGCGCGGCGTTCTGGGCCATCCGATCGAGCACCGCCTGATCCGCGGTTCCGGCGCCCGCGTCCAGCCGGTAGCCGACCCAGGCGACTCGCGCTCCCGACGCCATAGTTCGCCGCGAAGCGGCGGCGGCGGCACCGCCCCCCGGCGCCGAGGCCGGGTTGAGAGCCGCATCCGACCAGTAGACGTCCGTGGATCCCGAGCGAAGCATCGTCCAGCCTTCGTTTGCCACCTCGATCCGCATTCCCGGTGGAAGGCCGGCCGCCACCGCACCGCCATGCGGAGCCACGAGATAGGTGACCGGCCCCGGCTCGAGCGTGCCGACGACCTCGGCGCCGACGAGCCGCCGGAGAAACTCGTAGCCGACCCAAGCACAGTCGCCGTCCCGGGCACCCAGCGCCCAGGTCGCCAACAGGTGGCCGCCCCGCCGAACATGGCGGCGCAACGCCGTGCGCTCCGTCTCGTCCAGACAGACCGCGGCGGGCACGACGAGCAGCACGCCGTCGGGCAGCTCATCGATCGAGGTGGGCTGCGGCACGCGGTTCACGACCGCACCCACCGAGGCCAGGGCCGAGTTCCAGCGCTCGACCAGCGCGCCGTAGTAAGTGGAATCGGGGAAGAACGCCGCCGCGCGCTCCGACGCGTAAACGTAGGCCGCCCACGGGCGTGTTTCCGGCAGCGGCGGCAGTCGGACTTCGGGCGCGGGCAGCGTCACGGGCGGCGGAGGGCCCTCCGAAGCTTCCAGCACCGAATCGATGTCGATGAAGTTCCAGAGAAGAACCGCCGCGCCGATGAGGCCGGCGGTCAGCGTGCCGAGCAAAAGGATCGCCCCGCCCCAGGCGAGCGGGGTGCGGGGGCGGGGTGGCGCGTGGACCGGCGGCCTCGGCATCCGCGGTCGGCTCGGCGCGGGCTAGTGGCTGACTAGCGGCGGCCTCGCGCCGGCCGGCTCAGCCCCGTCCCCGCCCTGCGCCGCCTCCAGCGCTGCATCCGGTTCGACCTCGGCGATCGGCTCTTCGGGAAAATGGCGGTAGAAGAACCGGGGGTCGAGTTCCACCTCCTGCGCGGGAGCTGGCCGTCTGACCCGTCGCAGCCAGTAGGCGACGTAAGAGACGACACCAAGGATCACCGTGACCAGGATCGTCACGATGATGATAGTGACCATCAGCTGGATGACGCTCATATGCGCCCAACCCTTTCCAACTTGCCCCAGCTCATGCGGAGGTTGAGAGCCTCCTCCACCGTGGAGCACAGCTTTACGACATCGATCAACAGGATGAAGAAGAAGCGATAGATCAGCGCGTACGGCACCAGCGTGAGCTGCTCTTCCTCCATGCCTACGGTGGCCAGGGCGGCCACCAGATCGAGCAGCGTCAACAGCACCCACCAGGCCAGCAACATCTCGCCCATGCCGAACGCCACCGCCACATAAGCGAAGAACAGGTGGCCGTAGACGTTCATCGCCGGCCACAACACCGCCTCGAAGCCCATCTGCACCAACGAGAGCCAGAGCGGCACGTCGGGCATCGGGAAGAAGAACGTGCGCTTGTGCTTGCCGAGCGCCTGCAAGATCCCTCGTGTCCAGCGATAGCGCTGCTGGATCAGGTCGACCAATCGCTCCGGGGCCTCGGTCCAGGCGACGGCCCGTGGCTCGTATCGGATCTTCCAACCCGCGGTCAGGATCTTGAGCGTGAGGTCGGTGTCCTCGGCAAACGTGTCCCGGTCATAACCGCCCAACGCGATCAGCAGATCGCGCCGGAACAGCCCTACCGGGCCAGGCACGATGTTGACCGCGTTCAGAAACCCCTGGGCACGGCGCGCCATGTTCAGACCCTCTACGTATTCGAGCGCCTGCAGCCGCGTCCAGATGTTCACGCGGTTGACGACCTTGACGTTCCCGGCGACGGCGCCGACCGATGGATCGCGAAAGTGCACGACTGCCGCCTTGATCGTCTGCGGCTCGAGCCGCGCGTCGGCGTCCATGCAAAGCACGAGCGGGTACTCGGCCATCGCCAGGCCAGCGTTCAGCGCGCTGGCCTTGCCGCCGTTCTTCTTCGTGCTCACCCGCACCCGACAGTTCGAGTACTCGCCGGCCACCCGCGACGCGTTCGCCAGCGTGTCGTCGCTCGAGCCGTCGTCGACCACGATGATCTCGTAGCGTGGATAGTCCAGCTTCAAAAGGCTCCCCAACGCCCCCTCGATCACCTTCCCTTCGTTGTACGCGGGAACGATCAGCGAGACCGGCGGATAGTCGACGCCGTTCGGCACCTCGGCGCTTACCGACTCGACGTGATGCAGGTAGCCGAACCAGAGGAGCGTGAAGTAACGGGCGATCAGGATGATCAGGAACAGAACCAGCGTTACCACCGAGAGACGCACGACGAACGTCTGCACCTCGAGCGGAGCCCGCGCCGCCCAAATCAGCAGCAACGCTCCGATGGCGAAGACCACCGTCGCGGCCAGCAGCAGCAGCAAAGGACGCCGGCGGTTACTCATCGATCACCGCCCGAAGCTCCGGGTCAGTCCGAGGTCGAGACGGAACGTGCGGTAGCCATCGACCCGGCTCTGGCTGAACCCGGCCAAGCCCGCCAGCGTCCACACGCCCAGGCGGCGACGCGCCTCCAGCCGCGCGGCCAGCTCGGACACGACCGTCCGATCGCGGTCCCGCTCGGCCAGCCAGGCGATCCCCGGCGTGGCCCAAAGCTCCAGCTCCCAGTCCTGGGCCGGCTCGCCCCGCCAGCCGACCACGGCCAGGTTCGACCACGACCACTCCGGATCCCAGTAGAGGCGGCGGTCGGGCCGCGGCGCTGGCTCGCTGAAACGCAGAGCGCGTGACTCGAGTCCCAGGACCCAGCGATCGTCAGGCCGGAAGAGGAGATCGACGGCGGCGTCGGTTCTGAAGTTTTCGTGACCAAACCCCGAGAACCGGGCCAGACGCGCGCGAGCTGCCAGCTCCCACCGCTCTCCCAGCGGCCGGAAGGTCTCGAGGCCGGCGAGGTCGACGGCGACCTCTGCCAAAGACGCCTCGAGCGTCGCGGTTTCGCGATAGGCGGGCTCGTGCCGGAACTCGACACGGTACGACGCGCCACCGCGGTTCGGCGTCGAGAGCGCGACCCGGACGATCGGCTCCGCGCCGACCTCTCCTTCCGGCACCCAGGCACCGAACGACGCCGACACGTTCAGCCGGCCTTCCTGCCACCACCCATCGCCCGTGGCTCGCAACGACGCCGCCGTCAACTCGGAGCGCTCTCCTGCGGGCCCGAAGCCGCTGAGACGCTCGACCTCCAGCTCGGCCCCGACCCGCCGACGGGGGCCGCCGCCCAGCCAGCCGCCACGAACCCGCGCCAGGCTGAACTCGTCCGAGTCGGCGAAATACTCGACGCCGGCTGCCGGGCCGATCCGCCCCTGCGCCGCCAGCGCCGCATCGACCTGAGCCCGCATGATGGCCTGGCCCTCGCGCGCCGACGGCTCAGCCGGATCGATCTCGAGCGCCCGACGATAGGCCGCCCGCGCTCCCTCCCGATCGCCGCGCCAGCGTTGCAGGTCACCCAGCAGCGCCCAGGCGCCGGCATCTTCCGGGCGCGCGTCCAACACCTGGCGAAGCTCCGACTCCGACTCGGCGTAGCGGCCGGACCAGGCCAGACGCTGTGCTAGACGCAGCCGCACCGCGGGATCATCTGGTCGTCGGTCCAGGTAGGCGCGCAGATAGGCGATCGCGCTGTCCATCACGCCGGCCCGGTACTCGAACACGTCCGCCATCTCGAGGAGCAGCGAGTCGTCCGCGGCGCCCCGGCTCAGCTGCTCTCGGTACACGACCAGGGCCGAGTCCACCTGGCCCGCCAGCATCAGTCGTCGGGCCCGCTCCAGCGGCGGGACGTCCGCCGGCACGCGGACGTCCTCCACCGGGACGTGCGCCGTGTCGGGACGCGGAAGCGCCGTCGCCACCGCCGCTCGCAACGAATCGACGCCGGCCGTGCTGAACCCCGGCGGCAGCAGCGCCAGCACGTCGGCAGCGGCTCGCGGCTCACCCGACCAGTAGAGGACCCGGGCCAACGCGAGCTTCAGGTCAGGATCGTCCGGTCGCAAAGCGACGAGTTGTTCGTAATGAGCCCGGGCAAGCGCGTAACGCTTGGCCCAGGTCGCGGTACGCGCGTATTCACGCCGCAGTTCCAGGTCACCCGGCCGCGCCACGTGCAGGTCGGCGTACAGTGACAGCGCTTCCTCCCAGCGGCGCGCCGCGACGAGCAGACGGGCCAGCTCGATGCGCAGCTCCACCCCGGCACCCGCATTCAGGGCCTGGCGATACGCCGTCGCCGCCGCGTCGAGGCGGCCCTGGCGCCACAGCGCTCGGGCGTACTCCACACGCACCTGAGCGTCGTCCGGGTTCCGATCCAGGTAGTCTGCGATGAGACCCAGAGCCGCGTTCTCATCGCCCGCCTGAACCCGCGCCAGGTACTCGGCCCAGAACCGCTCTGCCGGTCCGCGCGCGATCGGGCGCCGCGGCGCCGGCGCGGGCGGCGGCTCGGGCAAGGGCGGCAGGATGACGGGGTAGGCGAAGCCACTCTCGGCGAAGTCGAGCTCGAGCAGGAAGCGCTGAGGTAAGAACCCAAAGACGAAGAGGAAGAGCATGGCGAGGGAGGCAGCGGCGAGCACGGCGAAGCCCCCCCAGTAGGACCAGCGTGACTCAGCCATCTTGCCGGTCGACGAGCTTCAGCAACTCCTGGCGGTCGGTCGGGGAGGTGTAGACGACGGCCGCGATCTTGTTCCAATGCTCGGTCCGCACACGGGTAAGAAAGCGTTGGGCGTGGATGGCCAGCGCGCCCTCCAGGTAGACCTCGACCCGCTCATCGGTCAGGGCCATGCGGTCACCGGAATTCTGACGCATGCGCGCCGCGACGTGCGTCGCCAGCTCTTCCAGTCCGGAGCCGTTCACGGGTCGCAGCAGGACCAGGGAGAATATCGCGGCGCCCGGCCCCTCCAGCCGCCGCCGAACGATCTCGCGAACATCCGCGTGGTTCGAGCCCGCCGACGCCGGCGAGCCAGGAGCTTGGCCGTCCGCGGCCTCGACTCCGTTCATGATCGCGCGGCCGCGCCTCAGCAGCGCCTCGATCCGCGACGCCACTTCCTCCGGATTCAGCCCGCCCGATATGAAGTCGTCCGCCCCGGCACGCAGAGCGCGGGCCCGGTCGCTGGCCCGGAGATCGTAGCCGCAAAGCACGAGGATCGGGGGCTGACCCGCCGCGCGTCGCAGCTGGTACATGACATGAAGTCCGCGGTCTACAGTGCGGCGATCGACATGCACCGCCACCAGCCCGAACTCGCGCCGGGCCAGCTCGGGAAACGCATCCACCGGATCGCCGGTGTAGAACAGGTCGAACGACTTCTCGAACCAGAGGCGCAGCTCGTCCGGCAGCTCGCGAGTTACATCGAGCAGGAGTACGCGCTTTCTCACCTCCGGCTTCACGTCGCTCGACCGCTCGCGCCGCGCCGACTCGGCCGACACGATTCCTTCGCCCTCTCGGATGTCAAAGCTGATCGGTCCCGCCGCGTCGTGCCGCCCCAGCGTCTTGCGCACCACAAACTGCCGCCGCCCCGAGCTGCTCATCGTCAGATGCAGGATGAGGGCGGCCCGCTGCGAGACGAAGTCGAAGGCGCTGTCCAGCGCCGCCGGGTTCTCGGCGGCGAACGTCAGCATCACGGTGCTGCGCAGACCGCTCAGCATGTCGACCAGAAGCTCCGCACCGTTTCCGGCCTCGCGCAGATCGACCAGCGGGCCCACCGTGTCAATCACGATCCGGTCGGGCTCGCCCTCCTCCGTCAGGAACCCCTCCAGCTCCTCGA